>NZ_AHHC01000057.1:0-27913 GCF_000242655.1 Pseudomonas sp. PAMC 25886 | reverse complement strand
GTTACACCGAGGCGATGTCATCGCAGGCAAGCCAGCTCCCACAGGGGATCGGGTTTCCATGGCAACACCGTGTTGTGAGTGAGTTTACCCATGAGTGACAGCTACCTTTCTTTCGTCAATTCCCCCTGGGGAGCCTGGCTGGCCCGCACTGCCGGGCTGCCCCAACCCCTGGCATTGCAACGTCACCGCAGCGGCCAACAAGGCCTGGCCAACCCGGTTATCGTCGCCGGGGCAGGGCGCCTGGGGGCGGAAATCCAGCGCATCTTCACCGCCACCGATACAGTGACCGCCACCGCTGCGACCCTCAAGGCGCCTTCCACGGTCAAGGTCCAGGGCGCGGTGTTCGACGCCAGCGACATCGCCGACCTCAAGCAACTGGACGAGCTCTACGAGTTCTTCCACATCAATGGCAAGCGTCTGGGGCAACACGCCCGGGTGGTGGTGCTCGGCACCGCGCCGGAGTTGTGCAAGGACCTGCCCCAGGCCATCGCCCAGCGCGCCCTTGAAGGTTTGGTGCGCTCACTGGCCAAGGAACTGCGCCGGGCGATCACGGTGCAGTTGATCTACGTCGCACCGGGTGCCGAAGGCGCGCTGGAGAGCAGCCTGCGGTTCTTCCTGTCGCGGCGCTCGGCCTATGTTTCGGGGCAGGTAGTGCGCCTGGAAAACCCGGTGGACACCCAAGCCGAGATCAACTGGGACAAACCCCTCAGCGGCCGCCGCGCCCTGGTCACCGGCGCTTCCCGTGGCATCGGGCTGGCGATCGCTCAGGTGCTGGCCCGCGACGGTGCGAAAGTGGTCTGCGTGGATGTGCCCCAGGCCCAGGACTCGCTGCAACAAGCCGCCAGCAGTGTCGGCGGCACCGCACTGGCGCTGGACATCACCGCCACTGATGCCGCGCAACAGTTGCAAGCCCATATCAGTCAACACGGTGCCTTCGATGTGGTGGTGCACAACGCCGGGATCACCCGCGACAAAACCATCGCCAAGATGACCGAAGCCGCATGGCGCAGTGTACTGGCGGTGAATCTCGAAGCGCCGTTGCACCTGAGCACCGCGTTGCTGGAAAACCAGGGCCTGAAGCCGGGTGGGCGGATTGTGTGTGTCTCGTCGATTTCCGGCATCGCCGGCAACCTCGGCCAAAGCAATTACGCCACCTCCAAGGCCGGGGTAATCGGCCTGGTACAAGGCCTGGCACCGCAGGCGGCGGCGCAGCAAGTAACGGTGAATGCCGTGGCACCGGGTTTTATCGAAACCCAGATGACCGCAAAGATCCCGCTGATGATTCGCGAAGCGGGGCGGCGGATGAATTCCATGTCCCAGGGCGGGCAGCCCGTGGACGTGGCGGAAACCATCGCCTGGCTGGCCCATCCGGCGTCCGGCGGGGTCAATGGCCAGGTGGTGCGGGTCTGCGGCCAAAGCCTGTTGGGAGCCTGACACATGGACTATGTGATGCAGATTATTGACCCGCCGCTCTCACGTAGGCGGCTGTTGCTGGATGGCGTGTTGGGCCTGCGCAAACCCAAGCCAGAAGGCGCACCCACGTTGCCGAAAGAACGTCTGGTGCGTTTGGCTGTGGAGCTGTCTGCCCAAGGTATCGCCGCCTACGGCCGGGCCTGTGGTTTTCGCCCTGAGCAAGGCGTGCCACTGTCTTATCCTCATGTGCTGGCGTTCCCCTTGCACCTGATGTTGCTGACGCGCCCGAGTTTCCCGTACCCGGCCAGCGGCATGGTGCATTTGGCCAATCGAATCCGTCAGCATCGACGCCTGGAGGAAGGCCAGGCCCTGCGCCTGGAGGTGTATTGCGAGCGCTGGGTCGCCCATCCCAAGGGCCAGGCCCTGAGCATCGCCACCCGGGCCTACAGCGCGGGCACCCTGGTGTGGGAGAGTGACAGCCTGTACCTGCGCCGTGACGTACACGCCCCGGTCGGCGAGCCCTGGAGCGACGTGCTGCCGTTGCAGGAAGAGGGTTTGCTGCGCACCCAGCGCTGGGTGCTGCCGGCGGATCTTGGGCGGCGTTTCGCCAAGGTCTCGGGGGATTTCAACCCGATTCATACCTCGGTGATTGGCGCCAGATTGTTCGGTTTTCGCCGGGCCATCGCCCACGGCATGTGGACCCTGGGCCGCGCCCTGGCGGCCCAGCAACCGCCCGGCGGACTCGACCAGGCCGAAGCCCATTGCGACTTCAAGCTGCCGATCTTCCTGCCCGGCCAGGTCGCCCTGTGGAATGCCCCGCCGACCGGCCCGCGCCGTGAGTTTGAAGTGCGCAATTTCACCGGTGACAAACCCCATATGCGTGGGCTGTTTATCTGGAAAGAGAGCCATTGATGAGTGACTACAGTTTTAGCCCGGCACCGACCCGCCGCGTGGCGATTATCGGCGGCAACCGTATTCCGTTCGCCCGCTCCAACACCGTGTACGCCCATGACAGTAATCAGGATTTGCTGGTCGCTGCTTTGCAAGGTTTAGTGGACCGCTACAACCTCCACGGCCTGCGCCTGGGGGAGTTTGCCGCCGGTGCGGTGATCAAGCACTCCCGGGATTTCAACCTGGCCCGGGAAAGTCTGCTGTCCACCACGCTGTCGCCCGAAACCCCGGCCTACGACCTGCAACAAGCCTGCGGCACCGGCCTCGAAGCGGCATTGTTGGTGGCGAATAAAATCGCCCTTGGGCAAATTGAAGTGGGCATTGCCGGTGGCGCCGACACCACGTCCGACGCGCCCATTGGCATTAACGAGTCCCTGCGCCGAACCTTGCTGTCAGCCAACCGCGCCAAGGGCACCGGCGCAAAGTTAAAAGCCTTGATGGGCGTGCGCCCGTCGATGTTTTTCAAGCCGCTGCTGCCGCGCAATGGTGAGCCGCGCACCGGCTTGTCCATGGGCGAACACTGCGAAGAAATGGCCAAGCGTTGGCAGATCAAGCGCCTGGCCCAGGACGAACTCACCCTCACCAGCCACCAGCGGCTGGACGCGGCCTACAAGCGGGGGTTTTTGGACGATTTGATCAGCCCGTATCGTGGTCTGGCCCGGGACAACAACCTGCGGGCCGACGCCAGCCTGGAGAAACTCGCCGGCCTGTCGCCGGCCTACGATCGCCAGAGCGGCACGCTCACCGCCGGCAACTCCACGCCCCTGACCGATGGCGCTTCAGTGGTGCTGCTGGCCAGCGAAGCGTGGGCCGCCGAA
Source organism: Pseudomonas sp. PAMC 25886 (assembly GCF_000242655.1). Taxonomy (NCBI): domain Bacteria; kingdom Pseudomonadati; phylum Pseudomonadota; class Gammaproteobacteria; order Pseudomonadales; family Pseudomonadaceae; genus Pseudomonas; species Pseudomonas sp. PAMC 25886. Next base: position 24,731 of record NZ_AHHC01000057.1, on the reverse strand, counting down.
CGTGGCCTGCCCGTATTGGCCTATTTAAGAACCGGCGAAACCGCGGCGGTGAATTTCGTCGACGGCACCGAAGGCCTGCTGATGGCCCCGGCCTACGCCGTGCCGCGCATGCTCCAGCGCGAAGGCCTGACGTTCGCCGACTTCGATCTGTTCGAAATCCACGAAGCCTTCGCCGCCCAGGTGCTGTGCACCCTCAAGGCCTGGGAAGACCCGGCTTACTGCAGCGACCGCCTGGGCCTCGATGCGCCGCTGGGCAGCATCGACCGCGCCAAAATGAACGTCAACGGTGGTTCCCTCGGCTGCGGTCACCCGTTCGCCGCCACCGGTGGCCGGCAACTGGCGGCGCTGGCCAAGGCCATCCACCAGCGGGGCGGCGGACGTGGCTTGATTTCGATTTGCGCGGCCGGTGGGCTGGGCATTACCGCTATCGTCGAAAAGTAGTTCCCGCCATAAAAACAACAAGGAGACTGCCATGAACGCTGTAAGCCTGGAACAGACCGAACGCCTCTGGTTGAACGCTTACCTGCCCGGCGTGCCGGCCGACATCGACGCCGGCATCGAGGATTACCCGTCGTTGCGCGAGGTGTTCCTGGAGCACCTGCACAAGTTCCGCGACCGCGTGGCCTACGTCAGCATCGGCACCGAAATGACCTACGCCGACTGGGAGATCCAGGGCATTGCCTTTGCCGCCTGGCTGCAAGCCCAGGGCGTGAAGAAGGGCGACCGGGTGGCGTTGATGATGCCCAACTGCTTGCAGTACCCGATCTGCCTGCTGGGCACGATCCTGGCGGGCGCGGTGGTGGTCAACGTCAACCCGTTGTACACCGCCCGGGAGCTGCAGCATTTGCTCAAGGACAGCGGAGCGGAGACCCTCGTGATCTTCGAAAACTTCGCCCACACCCTGGAGAAGGTGGTTGCCGCCAGTACCGTCAAACGCGTGGTGATTGCGGCCATCGGCGACTTGCTTGGTACGTTCAAGGGCGCGGCGATGAACTTCATCCTGCGCAGCGTGCAGAAGCAGGTGCCGCGTTTCAATTTGCCGGGGGCCGTGCGTTTCAACCAGGTCTTGAAACAGGGACGCGGGCAAACCCATCTGGCCGTGCCGATGAACCGCGAAGACCTGGCCTTCCTGCAATACACCGGTGGCACCACCGGCGATGCCAAAGGCGTGATGCTCAGCCATCGCAACATCATCGCCAACCTGTTGCAGGCCAAGGCATGGGTCGGTGATCAACTGGATCAGAACCAGCAGGAAACCAACGTCACCTTGCTGCCGCTGTACCACATCTTTTCCCTCACGGTGAACTGCCTGATGTTCATGTGCCTGGGCGGGCGCAATATCCTGATCGCAAACCCGCGGGACGTGAAACGGGTGCAGATGATCCTGCGCAAGGAGCGTTTCAACGGGATTGCCGGGGTGAATACGCTGTTCAACGGCTTGCTGGAAAACAAGGAATTCTGCGCCCGGGATTTCTCCGACCTGCGCATGGTGATCGCCGGCGGCATGGCCACCCACACCGCCGTGGCCAAGCGCTGGAAGGAGGTCACCGGCTTGCCGATCATCGAAGGCTACGGCCTCACCGAGTGCTCTCCGGTAGTCAGCATCAGCCCCATCGACATCTCACGCATGCGCGAAATGGAATTCACCGGCAGCATCGGCGTGCCGCTGCCGTCCACCTGGGTGCGGTTTATCCGCGAGGACGGAGAGCTGGCGGAACTGGGCGAGCAGGGCGAACTGCAAGTGCGCGGGCCGCAGGTGATGCAGGGTTACTGGAAACGCCCGGCGGAAACGGCCGAGGTGCTGGATGCCGAAGGTTGGCTGTCGACCGGGGATATCGGGGTGATGAATGAGCAGGGCTTCATTCGCCTGGTGGACCGCAAGAAGGACATGATCCTGGTGTCGGGGTTCAACGTGTACCCCAACGAGATCGAAGACGTGGTGGCGCTGCACCCCGGCGTGGCGGAAGTGGCGGCGATTGGAGTGGAGGATGGCGTGACCGGCGAGCGGGTGAAAATCATCGTGGTGCGCAAGGACCCGGGTTTGACCCAGGAGCAGATTCTGGCGCATTGCCGGGAATACCTGACGGGGTACAAAGTGCCGCGGTTTGTGGAGTTTCGTACGCAGGAATTGCCCAAGACGACGGTGGGCAAGGTGTTGCGCCGCGCCCTGCGCTAATCCCGAGTGCACTCGGTCAAAATGTAGGAGTTGGCTTGCTGTGGTGAGCGGGCTTGCCCCGCGTTGGGCTGCGAAGCAGCCCCATCAATCTATGGTGAACCCGACGGGGGACAAGCCCCCTCACCACAGCAAGCCAACTCCTACATGCTCGCCGTCAGTCGTCGAATCCCACCTGTTCATGAATCTCATCGACCTTCAACTCCAGCCGATACGCCACGGCAATAAACAACGCCTGGCACAGGCACAGCGTCGCACTCAGTGACCTGAACGCAAACGACGAGCCTTCATTCACCAGCAACACCGTGCTCGCCCGCTTGGCCAGGGGCGACAGGTTGCTGTCGGTAATGATCAGCGTCTTGGCCTGATGATGCTGGGCAATCCGCAGGCAGTGCTGGGTTTCCTTGCCGTACGGCGTGAAGCTGATGGCGATCACCAAATCATTCGCCCGCACACTGCGCATCTGCTCGCGATAACTGCCGCCCAACCCTGAGACCAGGTGAATGCGCTTGTTGGTGTGCTGCAGGTTGTACACCAGGTAGTCCGCCACGGCGAACGAGCGGCGCACGCCCACCACGTAGATGTTGTCGGCATTCACCACCAGGTCCACGGCCTTGTCGAAGGCCACGTCGTCCAGTTCCAGCCCCAGGCGCTCGATCCCGGACAGCGTGGCATTCACGCACTCACGCGCCAGGTCGCCGCCGCTGGCTTTCTGCGACTTGTTGGCGATCATGCTGCGGATGCGCTGCTGGTAGTTCTGCACCGGCGTGGTCTTGTGGGTGTAGGCCTCGCGGAACAACGCCTGCATCTCACTGAAACCACTGAAACCGAAACGCTGGGAAAACCGCACGATGGCCGACGGGTGCACTTCGCATTCACGGGCGATGTCGCTGATGCGGTCGACCATGATCCGGTCGCTCTGCTGGCTCATGTAGCTGGCGATGCGCTTGAGCTGGCGCGGCAGGCTCTCGTATTCGTCGGTGATCAGCTGCAACAGCCGCTCGGCGTTGATCGGCGGGCTGGCGAGTGCGTCTTCCGGGGCGCTCTGGGACATAGGGAATCCTTCTGGCTTGTTCTTATAGGGCGCAGTGAGCCGCCCCTGACAATAAGTCGATGTGCGCAAGTCTACAGGGTAGGCGCAAAAAAATACCTCGGCATCCCGCCACACGGTGCGGCTGAAACGATGCACCGTGGCTGGAACACACCGATGATGGCGTATTGGAAAATATATTCCACAAAAAATATTTATAGAATAAATATTGATTGGCGCCCCCAGACGTTCTAGTCTGCTTGCACCAAGAGCGTATGCCGCCACCACGACGGCAGACGCAGGCTGATAAAAATAACAGGAGCCAGCATGGGCCAGACTCGTTTTGCCAGTGGGCGTCAATTGGATCTGATTTGCCTGGGACGCCTGGGCGTCGACCTTTACGCACAACAAGTGGGTGCACGGCTGGAGGATGTCTCAAGCTTCGCCAAGTACCTCGGCGGTTCCTCCGCCAACATCGCGTTCGGCACCGCGCGGCTGGGGCTCAAGTCGGCAATGTTGAGCCGGGTGGGTGACGACCATATGGGGCGTTTCCTGCTGGAGTCCCTGGCCCGCGAAGGCTGCGACGTCAGCGGCATCAAGGTCGACCCGGAACGCCTCACCGCCATGGTGCTGCTGGGCCTCAAGGACCGTGAAACCTTCCCGCTGGTGTTCTACCGCGAGAACTGCGCCGACATGGCCCTGCGCGCCGAAGACATCAGCGAAGCGTTCATTGCTTCCAGCAAGGCGTTGCTGATCACCGGCACTCACTTCTCCACCGACGGCGTGTACAAGGCCAGCATCCAGGCCCTGGACTATGCCGAGAAGCACAACGTCAAACGCGTGCTCGACATCGACTACCGCCCCGTGCTCTGGGGCCTGGCCGGCAAGGCCGACGGTGAGACCCGGTTTGTGGCCGACCAGAATGTCAGCCAGCATGTGCAAAAAATCCTCCCGCGCTTTGACCTGATCGTCGGCACCGAAGAAGAATTCCTGATTGCCGGTGGCAGCGAAGACTTGCTGACGGCTTTGCGTACCGTGCGCGGCCTGACCTCGGCCACCCTGGTGGTCAAGCTCGGCCCGCAAGGTTGCACGGTAATCCACGGCGACATCCCGGCCCGCCTCGAAGACGGCGCGATCTACCCCGGTGTGCGGGTGGAAGTCCTCAACGTCTTGGGCGCCGGTGACGCGTTCATGTCCGGCTTCCTCAGCGGCTGGCTTGAAGACGCCAGCGACGAGCGCTGCTGCCAGTTGGCCAATGCCTGTGGCGGCCTGGTGGTGTCCCGCCATGCCTGCGCCCCGGCCATGCCGACCCGTGCCGAACTCGATTACCTGTTCAACAGCCCGGTGCCGATTACCCGCCCGGACCAGGACGCGGTGCTGCAACGCCTGCACCAGGTCAGCGTGCCGCGCAAAGCCTGGAAGCAGCTCTTTGTGTTTGCCTTCGACCATCGCTGGCAATTAGTGGAACTGGCACAAAAGGGCGGCCAGGACCCGGCGCGCATCAGCGCCCTCAAGCAGCTGTTTATCCAGGCTGTGGAACGGGTTGAAAGCAAACTGGCGGAGCAGGGCGTCGAGGCCGATGTGGGGATTCTGGCCGACCAGCGCTTCGGCCAGGACGCACTGAACGCCGCCAGCGGTCGCGGCTGGTGGATCGCCCGCCCCGTGGAAGTCCAGAACTCCCGGCCATTGGTCTTTGAGCACGGTCGCTCGGTGGGCAGCAACCTGATTGCCTGGCCTCAGGAACAGATCATCAAGTGCCTGGTGCAATTTCACCCCGACGACGAACCGCTGCTGCGCCTGGAACAGGAAGCGCAACTCAAGAGCCTGTACCAGGCGTCCCTGGTCAGCGGTCATGAGTTGTTGCTGGAAGTGGTGCCGCCCAAGGATCACCCGTCCACCTATCCCGATGTGCTCTATCGCAGCCTCAAACGCCTGTACAACCTGGGTATCTACCCGGCGTGGTGGAAGATTGAAGCGCAGTCGGCCGAAGACTGGAAAAAGCTCGACGAACTGATTCAGGAGCGCGATCCCTACTGCCGCGGCGTGGTGCTGCTGGGGCTGAACGCCTCGGCCGAATGCCTGGCCGATGGCTTCCGGCAAGCCAGCCAGAGCCAGACCTGCCGTGGTTTCGCCGTGGGCCGCACGATCTTCCAGGAGCCAAGCCGTGCCTGGCTGGCCGGGGAGATTGACGATGAGGGGTTGATTCAACAAGCCCAGGGCATCTTTGAACAATTGATCAATGCCTGGCGCAGCGCCCGAAGTTAAACCCCGGTCGTTGAATTGGAATGCAATCAAATGTGGGAGCTGGCTTGCCTGCGATGGCATCACCTCGGTACACCTGTTAGACCGAGTCGCCCGCATCGCAGGCAAGCCAGCTCCCACATAAATCAGATCTCAGGCAACTCTGAAAAAACAATAATAGGTGCAGCCATGCCCGCTATCCGAATTGGCATCAACCCGATCTCCTGGAGCAACGACGACCTGCCGGCCCTGGGCGGCGAAACGCCGTTGAGCACAGCCCTCAGTGAGGGCAAGGACATCGGCTACGAAGGCTTCGAACTCAACGGCAAGTTCCCCAAGGACGCCAAAGGCGTCGGCGATGTACTGCGCCCGTATGACCTGGCACTGGTCTCCGGCTGGTACTCCAGCCGCCTGGCCCGGCGCTCGGTGGCGGAAGAAATCGAGGCCATCGCCGGTCACCTCGAACTGCTGCGCGAGAACTGCGCCAGCGTGCTGGTGTACGGCGAAGTCGCCGACTCGATCCAGGGTTCGCCGGTGCGCCTGATGGAACGCCCGCGTTTCCACAGCGAACAGGCCTGGCAGGCGTACGCCGACAAACTCACCGAGCTGGCACGCTTCACCCTGTCCCAGGGCGTGCGCCTGGCGTACCACCACCATATGGGTGCCTACGTCGAATCCCCGGAAGACATTGACCAACTGATGCGCCGCACCGGCCCGGAAGTCGGCCTGCTGTTCGATTCGGGCCACTGCTACATGGGCGGCGGCGAACCTATCGAGGTGCTGCGCAAACACATCGACCGCATCTGCCACGTGCACTTCAAGGACGTGCGCAAACCGGTGGTGCAACTGGCGCGCAACCAGATGTGGAGCTTCCCGGACTGCATCGTCAACGGCACCTTCACTGTGCCCGGCGACGGTGATATCGACTTCGCCGCGCTGCTGGACGTGCTGCTGGCCGCCGACTACCACGGCTGGCTGGTGGTGGAAGCCGAGCAGGATCCGGCAGTGGCGCCCAGCTACATCTATGCGAAGAAGGGTTACGACACCCTGCGCGCACTGTTGAGCGAGAGGACTGGACAATGAGCCTGTTGGTCAAAAGCAGCAAACGCGGACAGACCATGGTCGCGCTGGAAGAAGGGCGCCTGGAATACGTGGGCTTCGCCGCCTACCGCCTGAGCCTGGGTGAAAGCTTGCCGGTCACCGCCGGTGATAAAGAACTGTGCCTGGTGCTGCTCAGCGGCCGGGTGACCATTGAGGGCGAAGGCTTCAACTGGGAAAACCTCGGCGATCGCCACTCGGTGTTCGAAGACAAATCCCCCTTTGCTGCCTACCTGCCACCGGGCACCGACGCCCAGGTCACCGCGCTGAGCGACGTGCAAATCGCGGTCTGCGCGGCTCCCGGTTCGACTGACGCAGGTCTTGCGCCTCGATTGATCCGCCCCGAGCAATGCAAACGCAGCGTACGCGGCAAGGGCGCCAACACCCGCTACGTGTGCGACATCCTGCCCGACAGCGAGCCTGCCCATTCGCTGCTGGTGGTGGAGGTGCGCACGCCGTCCGGTCACTCGTCGAGTTACCCGCCCCACAAGCACGACACCGATGACTTGCCGCACCAGAGCTTTCTCGAAGAAACCTATTACCACCAGATCAACCCGCCCCAGGGCTTTGTGTTCCAGCGCGTCTACACCGACGACCGCAGCATCGACCAGGCCATGGCCGTGGAAAACAGCGACCTGGTGGTGGTGCCCAAGGGGTATCACCCGGTCAGCGTGCCGTATGGCTACGAGTCCTACTACCTGAACGTGATGGCCGGGCCCAAGCGCGCCTGGCATTTCCATAACGACCCGCAGCACAGCTGGCTGCTGGATCTTTAAACACTTTCGACGGAGAACAAGAACAATGAGCAACGCCCCGGTAATCGGCCATTACATCAACGGCCAGGTGCAGGACAGCGACAGTGAGCGTTTCAGCCCTGTGTTCAACCCGGCCACCGGCGAGGTCCAGGCCCGCGTCGGGCTTGCCAGCCAGAAGACCGTCGATGAAGCCGTGGCCTCGGCACTGAACGCCTTCCCGGCGTGGTCCGAGCAATCGTCCCTGCGCCGTTCGCGGGTGCTGTTCAAGTTCAAGGAGTTGCTCGACCAGCACCACGATGAACTGGCCGAAATCATCAGCCGCGAGCACGGCAAAGTGTTCTCCGACGCCAAGGGCGAAGTCACCCGCGGCATCGAGATCGTCGAGTACGCCTGTGGCGCGCCCAACCTGTTGAAAACCGATTTCAGCGACAACATCGGCGGCGGCATCGACAACTGGAACCTGCGCCAGCCCCTGGGCGTGTGCGCCGGCATTACCCCGTTCAACTTCCCGGTGATGGTGCCGTTGTGGATGATCCCGCTGGCCCTGGCCACCGGTAACTGCTTCATCCTCAAACCGTCCGAGCGTGACCCGTCCGCCAGTTTGCTGATGGCCCGTCTGTTGACCGAAGCCGGGCTGCCCGACGGTGTGTTCAACGTGGTGCAGGGCGACAAGAGCGCGGTGGACGGCCTGTTGCAGCACCCGGACATCGAAGCGATTTCATTTGTCGGCTCCACGCCGATTGCCGAGTACATCCATCAGCAGGCCACCCAGCGCGGCAAGCGTGTGCAGGCGTTGGGCGGCGCGAAGAACCATATGATCGTGATGCCGGATGCTGACCTGGATCAGGCGGCCGACGCCTTGATCGGCGCGGCCTACGGCTCGGCCGGCGAGCGTTGCATGGCGATTTCGATTGCGGTGGTGGTGGGTGATGTCGGCGACAAGCTGATCGAAAAACTGCTGCCGCGCATTGACCAGTTGAAGGTCGGCAACGGCATGCAGAAAGACAGCGAGATGGGCCCGTTGGTCACCGCCGAACACAAGGCCAAGGTCGAGGGCTTTATCGACCAGGGCGTGGCCCAGGGCGCGAAGCTGATCGTCGATGGCCGTGGCTTCAAGGTGCCGGGGGCGGAGGGTGGTTTCTTCGTCGGCGCGACCTTGTTCGATAACGTCACGACCGAGATGAGCATCTACCAGCAAGAGATCTTCGGGCCGGTGCTGGGCATCGTGCGGGTGGCGGATTTTGCCAGCGCGGTGGCCTTGATCAACGCCCACGAGTTCGGCAACGGCGTGTCGTGCTTTACCAGCGACGGCGGCATTGCCCGCGCGTTTGCCCGCACCATCAAGGTCGGCATGGTCGGCATCAACGTGCCAATTCCGGTGCCCATGGCCTGGCATTCGTTTGGTGGCTGGAAGCGCTCGCTGTTCGGCGACCACCATGCCTACGGCGAAGAAGGCATTCGTTTCTACAGCCGCTACAAAAGCGTCATGCAACGCTGGCCCGACAGTATTGCCAAGGGCCCTGAATTCAGCATGCCAACCGCCAAGTAATTTTTCGAGTGTGGAGCACAACAATAATGAAGTCGCCTCTACGTTTTGCCCTCAACCGCATGGTCGCCCCCAGCCTTTCCCTGCCGGATTTCATCCAGCTGGCGGTGACTCTCAAATGCGATGCCATCGAGATCCGCAACGACCTCAAGGGCATCGAGATTGAAGACGGCACCCCCGCCAGCCGCGTGCGCGAATTGTGCGCGGTGCACGGCATCACCGTGCTGTCGATCAACGCGCTGTACCCGTTCGACGTGTGGAATGACGAGCGCCGTGCCCAGGCGATCAAGCTGGCCGCCTATGCCCGCGAAAGCGGCGCGCAGGCGTTGGTGATGTGCCCGTTGAACGACCGCGCCGACCCGCGCAACGAAGCCCAGCGTGCCGCCGGTTTGCGCACGGCCTTGAGTGAGCTGGCGCCGATCCTGCGGGAGTACGGGATTCTCGGGTTTGTCGAGCCCCTGGGCTTTGAAGAATGCTCCCTGCGCCGCAAACGCGTGGCGGTGGACGCGATCAAGGCCATCGGCGGGCTGGATGTGTTCCGCGTGGTGCACGACACTTTCCACCACCACCTGGCCAGTGAACATGAGTTCTTCCCGGACCTGACCGGGCTGGTGCACATCTCCGGTGTGGAAGACGCCGACGCGCCGCTGAACTCGATCCGTGACGGCCACCGCGTGCTGGTGGGCGAGGCGGACATCCTCGGCAACGCCGCGCAGATCGACACCTTGCTCAGCACCGGCTACAGCGGCTACCTGTCGTTCGAGCCGTTCGCCGAAAGCGTGCACGGCCTGGCCGACATCAAGCAGGCGCTGGGGGCGAGCATCGCCCACCTGCAAAAACGATAAGGGGCACCCCATGACCACAACCCGATTGACCATGGCCCAGGCCCTGGTGAAGTTTCTGGATAACCAGTACATCGAAGTCGACGGTGTGCAGAGCAAGTTTGTCGCGGGCATCTTCACGATTTTCGGCCACGGCAATGTGCTGGGCTTGGGGCAGGCCCTGGAGCAGGACAGCGGCGACCTGGTGGTGCATCAGGGCCGCAACGAACAAGGCATGGCCCACGCGGCGATTGGTTTTGCCAAGCAGCACCTGCGCCGCAAGATCTACGCCTGCACCTCTTCGGTCGGGCCGGGCGCGGCGAACATGTTGACCGCCGCGGCGACCGCGACCGCCAACCGCATTCCGTTGCTGCTGTTGCCCGGCGATGTCTACGCCAGCCGCCAGCCGGACCCGGTGCTGCAACAGATCGAACAGTTCCACGATTTGAGCATCAGCACCAACGACGCCTTTCGTGCGGTGAGCAAATACTGGGACCGTATCAATCGTCCGGAACAACTGATGACGGCGGCGATCCACGCCATGCGCGTGCTCACCGACCCCGCCGAAACCGGCGCGGTGACCCTGGCTTTGCCGCAGGATGTGCAGGGCGAAGCGTGGGATTACCCGGATTACTTCCTGCAAAAACGCGTGCACCGTATCGACCGCCGCCCGGCGACCGAAGCGATGCTGGGCGACGCCGTGGCGGCGTTCAAAGGCAAGCGCAAACCGCTGATCGTATGTGGCGGCGGGGTCAAATACTCCGGCGCGAATGCCGCGCTGCAAGCCTTTGCCGAACGCTTCGACATTCCTTTCGCGGAAACCCAGGCGGGCAAGAGCGCGGTGGTGTCCAGCCATCCGCTGAACGTCGGCGGCCTCGGTGAAACCGGCTGCCTGGCGGCGAACCTGTTGGCGCCGGAGGCTGATCTGATCATTGGTATCGGCACGCGTTATACCGACTTCACCACCTCGTCGAAGTCATTGTTCAAGCACCCCGAGGTGCGGTTTCTCAACCTCAATATCAGCCCGTGCGATGTGCTGAAACTGGACGCCGTGCAACTGCTGGCGGATGCCAAGGTGGGCCTGGAAGCGCTGGCCGAGGCCCTGGGTGACTACCGCTCCAGCTGGGGCGATCAACCACGGGACGCCAAGGTACAGTTGGACGCCGAAGTCGACCGCATCTATCAGGCCGACTACCAGACTGAAAACTTCGTGCCGGAAATCAACGACCACATGGACCCGGCGGTGCTGCGTGAATTCATCGAATTGACCGGCTCCTGCCTGACCCAAAGCCGCGTGCTCGGCGTGCTCAATGAAACCCTGGCCGACGACGCGATCATCGTCGCCGCCGCCGGCAGCCTGCCCGGTGACTTGCAGCGCAGCTGGCGCAGCAAGGGCGTCAACACGTACCACGTCGAGTACGGTTATTCGTGCATGGGTTATGAGGTCAATGCGGCCCTGGGCGTCAAGCTGGCCGAGCCTGAGCGCGAGGTGTACGCGCTGGTGGGTGACGGCTCCTACATGATGCTGCACTCGGAGCTGGCCACCTCGATCCAGGAGCGCCGCAAGATCAACGTGGTGCTGCTGGACAACATGACCTTCGGCTGCATCAACAACCTGCAGATGGAACACGGCATGGACAGCTTCGGCACCGAGTTCCGGTTCCGTAACCCTGAAACCGGCAAGCTCGACGGCGGTTTTGTGCCGGTGGACTTCGCCATGAGCGCGGCGGCCTATGGCTGCAAGACCTACAAGGTCACCACCGTGGAGCAGCTGCAGGCGGCGCTGGCCGATGCGCGCACGCAAACGGTGTCGACGCTGATTGATATCAAGGTTCTGCCCAAAACCATGATCCACAAGTACCTGTCGTGGTGGCGAGTCGGTGTGGCGCAAGTGTCCACCAGCGCGCGCACCGATGCGGTGGCCAAACAACTCAATGAACGCCTGGCCAAGGCCCGGCAGTACTAATAACAAGAGGAGTGTTTTCATGTCTTTGAAGTTGGGTGTTATCGGTACTGGCGCCATCGGCCAGGATCATATTCGTCGTTGCAGCCAGACCTTGCTCAACAGCCAGGTAGTCGCCGTGACGGACATCAACCTTGAGCAAGCTGCCAAGGTCGTCGCTGACCTGAAACTCACCGCCGAGGTTTACCCGGACGGCCACGCGCTGATCAACTCGCCGCAAGTCGAAGCGATCCTGGTGACCTCCTGGGGCCCGAGCCACGAAGAATTCGTGCTGGCGGCGATTGCTGCCGGCAAACCGGTGTTCTGCGAGAAGCCGTTGGCCGTGACCGCCGAAGGCTGCCGCAAGATCGTCGAAGCCGAAGTGGCCCACGGCAAGCGCCTGGTGCAAGTGGGCTTCATGCGCCCTTATGACCACGGCTATCGCGCCCTCAAAGCCGTGATCGACAGCGGCCAGATCGGCGAGCCGCTGATGCTGCACTGTGCCCACCGCAACCCGAGGGTGGGTGAGAACTACAAGACCGACATGGCGATCACCGACACCCTGATCCACGAGCTGGATGTGTTGCGCTGGTTGCTGGCCGATGACTATGTGTCGGTGCAGGTGGTGTTCCCGCGTAAATCGAGCAAGGCGTTGGCGCACTTGCGTGACCCGCAGATCGTGCTGCTGGAAACCGCCAAGGGCACGCGCATCGATGTGGAAGTGTTTGTGAACTGCCAGTACGGCTATGACATTCAGTGTGAAGTGGTGGGGGAGACCGGCATTGCGAAATTGCCGGAACCGTCCCAGGTGCAGATGCGCAGCGGGGCCAAACTGTCGAACGCGATTCTGATGGATTGGAAAGACCGGTTCATCGCGGCTTATGACGTTGAGCTGCAGGCGTTTATCGACGGTGTACGGGCCGGGCAGGTGGAGGGGCCGTCGGCGTGGGATGGTTTTGCGGCGGCGGTGGCGGCGGATGCGTGCATCGAGGCGCAGAACAGTGGGCAGATTGTGAAAGTGGGGCTGCCAGAGCGTCCACGTTTTTACGGCTGACACCTATTCCACTGGAGGAACCCGATCAGTGTGGGAGCAGGCTTGCCTGCGATGACGGCGGCACATTCAACAAGACTGTCGCCTGATACACCGCTATCGCAGGCAAGCCAGCTCCCACATTTGATCGGGTTCCAACATCAGATTTGGGAGCGTTTCTAACATGCGCATCGCATTAGACCCCTACATGTACCGCCACCTGCCCCTCGGCCAAATGGTCGACAAGGCCGCCGAACTCGGATACCAGCACATCGAACTCTCGCCCCGGGAAGACTTCCTGCCGTTCTACAAGGCCGCCCGGGTCGACCGGGCGCGCATCAAGGAGTTTCGCAAGGCCCTGAGCGACGCCGGCGTGCAGCTCTCGTCCCTGTTGCCCATGTACCACTGGGCCGCCGCCGACGAAGGCTTGCGGGTTGCCGCCGTACGCAACTGGAAGCGCGCGATCCAGATCGCCGTGGAAATGGACTGCGAACTGGTCAACACCGAATTCACCGGCCAATCCGACAACCCGCTGGTGTGCGAAAACCAGTTCATGCGCTCCATGGACGAACTGATGCCGGAGTTCGAGCGCGAAGGCGTGAAGCTGGATATCCAGGCGCACCCGTACGACTTCTGCGAGCGCAACAACGAGTCGGTGGACATCATTCGCGGTCTCGACCGCGACTGGATCAACTACCTCTACGCCGCGCCCCACACCTTCTTCTATGACGACGGCAAGGGCGATATCGCCTCGATGCTCAAGTACGCAGGCGCCAAGCTCAGCCACTTGATCATCGCCGACACCTACAACCACCGGGCGTCCTCCAACCTGCGCTACATCGTCAACCCGCCGGGCGTCACGGCCACCGTGCATCAGCACCTGGACATCGGCCAGGGCGAGGTCAACTGGGAGGCGTTTTTCGGCACCCTGCGGGAAATCAAGTTCGACGGCATCGCCACGGTGTCGGTGTTTGCCTGGGAAGACCGGCCGGATGAGTCCAACCGGATGATGCTGGAGCGGGTCACCCGAGAGCTGTGCGGTTAGACCGTTGTGGCTTGCTCTGTGGCCAGGGAGCAAGCTCCCTCGCCACCATTAACCAAGGAGTATTTGTATGCGAATCGGACTGGTTGGATACGGCCACGGTGGCCGCTTTTTTCACGCACCGCTGATTGCCAGCCTGCCGGGGGCGACCTTTGTCGGCGTGGTCACCCGTTCACCTGAACGCCGCCAACAGTTGGCGAAAGAGCATCCCGGAGTAAAAGCCTTCGATAGCATCGGCCAGATCGTCGAGGCGGGCGTCGATGCGCTGGTGATCTCCACCACCCTCAAGGGCCGCCCCGCGCTGGTGCTGGAAGCCATCGAGCACGGCGTGGCGGTGGTCAGTGACAAACCTTTTGCCAGCAATGCCGAACAAGCTCAGGCGTTGATTACCGCCGCCGAGCGCCAGGGCGTGTTGCTCAGCGTCTACCAGAACCGGCGCTGGGACTCGGACTTCCTGACCCTGCGCAAGTTGATCGACGCCGGCGCATTGGGCACCGTCACCCGCTTCGAGTCCCGGGTGGAACGCTACAACCCGGGCTCCGTGGGCAATGCCAGCGGCGGCGGATTCCTGCGGGACCTGGGCAGCCATCTGGTGGACCAGGCCCTGCAATTGTTCGGCCCGGTGGATCGGGTGTTCGCGCAATTGCACTACACCGAACAGGAGCCCACTGTGGATCACGGTTTCTTCGTGTCCATGACCCATGCCAACGGGGTGATTTCCCACCTGTGGGGCAGTGCCCTGCAGAACAGCCAGGCGCCGCGTTTCCGGGTGAATGGCACCGCGGGTTGCTACACCGTGGAAGGGCTGGACGGTCAGGAAGCGTTGCTGATGGCCGGCAAGACACCCAAAACCGAAGGCGAGCACTGGGGCGCCGAGGAGCATCGACGCTGGGGCTGGTTCGAGCAAGGCGAGGAGCGCGAGCGTGTCCCGTCGGAAAAGGGTCGCTGGAATCAGTTCTATAGCCAGCTGCAAAGCGCGGTGGAAGGTCATGGCCCGCTGCCGGTGGATGCCCGGGATGCACTGGAAACCACCCGTGTACTGGACGCGGCACGCCTCAGTTCCGAACGCCGGCAGGTGGTGGAAATGGCCGCTTTGGAAAGCCATAAATGAAAAATAGAATAAAATTCTAAAATAAGTTGATATGGAAATTATTTTCCAATAAAGTCATTTCCAGGTTGCATAAAGTACGTTCGGACTCGATTCGGGCGACTCGACAAAAACAAGATCAAAACAACCAGGTACCGTCAGATGAAAATCTTCAACGCTGTACTGCGAGTTTTACGTCCTGCCCTCACGCCACGCGGTCTGCCCCGCGCCCGGCCGTTTTACTTCTCCCTCCTGAATGTCCTGTGCGTCGAAAGCAAGGGTTCCCTGGTGTGCTGCATTCCGGGGGCGCCGATCGTTCGACTGCCGACAGCTTCGCTCTGAAAAACGCAACGTCCACAAAACCAACAAGAAATTGGAGACAGACCGTTCATGAAGACCCCGATCCGTTTTACCGCACTGGCCCTGTCCATGATGCTCGCCAGTGGTTTCGCCACGGCCGCCGATATCAAGGTGGGCGTGAGCATGTCGGCATTCGACGACACCTTCCTGACCTACCTGCGTGAGGACATGGACAAGCAAGCCAAGTCCTACCCCAAGGGTGACGGCGTACAGCTGCAGTTCGAAGACGCCCGCGCCGACGTGGTCAAGCAACTGAGCCAGGTCGAGAACTTTATCAGCCAGAAAGTCGACGCCATCATCGTCAACCCGGTCGACACCGCGTCTACCGCCAATATCAGTAAAGCGGCGCTCGCGGCAGGCATTCCGCTGGTGTACGTCAACCGCCGTCCCGACCAGACAGATTTGCCCAAGGGCATCGTGGCGGTGACGTCCAACGACGTCGAGGCCGGCCGGCTGCAAATGCAGTACATCGCCGAAAAGCTCGGCGGCAAGGGCAAGATCGTGATCCTGCTGGGTGACCTGGCGAATAACTCCACCACCAACCGCACCAAGGGCGTCAAGGAAGTCCTGGCCAAATACCCGGACATCAAGATCGAGCAGGAGCAGACCGGCATCTGGCTGCGTGACAAGGGCATGACCCTGGTCAACGACTGGCTGACCCAGGGCCGCGAATTCAACGCGGTGCTGGCCAACAACGACGAGATGGCGATTGGCGCGTCCATGGCGTTGAAATCGGCCGGTACCAAGCCGGGCACCGTGCTGATTGCCGGGGTTGATGGCACGCCGGACGGTCTGAACGCGATCACCAAGGGCGACATGGCCGCGTCGGCGTTCCAGGACGCCAACGGCCAGGCCGTGGGTTCGGTGGAAGCCGCGCGCAAGATGGCCAGGCACGAGCCGGTCGAGCAGAACGTGGTGATCCCGTTCAAGCTGATCACCCCGGACAACGTCAAAGACTTCAAGTAGCCCTTAATAACAACAATAAACCGGCAGGGCAGCCACGGCGGCCCTGCTGACGGAGTACCCGATATGTTTGCTCAAGCCACTGCTTCGCAAGCCCCGCTGCCGGGCCCTCAGCCCGACGGGCCGAGCGAGCCCTACCTGCTGGAAATTTCCAACATCAGCAAAGGCTTTCCCGGCGTCGTGGCCCTGGCCGATGTGCAGCTGCGGGTGCGCCCTGGCTCGGTGTTGGCGCTGATGGGCGAAAACGGCGCGGGCAAGTCGACGCTGATGAAAATCATCGCCGGTATCTATCAGCCCGACGCGGGCGAAATCCGCTTGCGTGGCAAGCCGATCAAATTTGAAACGCCGTTGGCGGCGCAAAAGGCCGGGATCGCGATGATCCACCAGGAACTCAACCTGATGCCGCACATGAGCATCGCCGAGAACATCTGGATCGGCCGTGAGCAGCTCAACGGCCTGCACATGGTCAACCACCGGGAAATGCACCGCTGCACCGCGCAATTGCTGGAGCGGCTGCGGATCAACCTCGACCCGGAAGAACACGTCGGCAACCTGAGCATCGCCGAGCGGCAGATGGTCGAGATTGCCAAGGCGGTGTCCTATGACTCCGACATCCTGATCATGGACGAACCGACGTCAGCCATTACCGACAAAGAAGTGGCCCACCTGTTTTCGATCATTGCCGACCTCAAGTCCCAGGGCAAAGGCATCATCTACATCACCCATAAAATGAACGAAGTGTTCGCCATCGCCGATGAAGTGGCGGTGTTCCGCGACGGTGCCTATATCGGCCTGCAGCGGGCCGACAGCATGGACAGCGACAGCCTGATCTCGATGATGGTGGGGCGTGAGCTGAGCCAGTTGTTCCCGGTGCGCGACAAGCCTATCGGCAAGCTGCTGCTGTCGGTGCGTGACCTGCGCCTGGACGGGGTATTCCAGGGCGTCTCGTTTGACCTGCACGCCGGGGAGATTCTGGGCATCGCCGGGTTGATGGGCTCTGGCCGTACCAACGTGGCCGAAACCATTTTTGGCATTACCCCAAGCTCCGGCGGCGAGATCCAGCTGGACGGCAAGACCGTACGTATCACCGACCCGCACATGGCCATCGAGAAGGGCTTCGCGCTGCTGACCGAAGACCGCAAGCTCAGTGGCCTGTTCCCCTGCCTGTCGGTGCTCGAAAACATGGAAATGGCCGTGCTGCCGCATTACACCGGCAACGGGTTTATCCAGCAGAAAGCCCTGCGGGCCCTGTGTGAGGACATGTGCACCAAGCTGCGGGTGAAAACCCCGTCGCTGGAGCAGTGCATCGACACCTTGTCCGGCGGCAACCAGCAAAAAGCCCTGCTGGCCCGCTGGCTGATGACCAACCCGCGGTTGCTGATCCTCGATGAGCCCACTCGCGGTATCGACGTGGGCGCCAAGGCCGAGATCTACCGGCTGATTTCCTACCTGGCCAGCGAAGGCATGGCGGTGATCATGATTTCTTCGGAGTTGCCGGAAGTGCTGGGCATGAGCGACCGGGTGATGGTGATGCACGAAGGCGACCTGATGGGCACCCTGGACCGCAGCGAAGCGACCCAGGAAAAAGTCATGCAACTGGCTTCCGGTATGACGGCGGTCCACTAACGAACAGACGGCGCCGGCCCGTTGCGGCCGGCGCAACGCGATAAAAAAAGGTGAGTGGTTATGAACGCGATACTGGAAAGCAAACCCGAGGAAAAGAAGCCCGCTGCGGCGCCGGTCAAGCACCGTCGACGCATGCCCACCGAGCTGAGCATCCTGCTGGTGCTGATTGGCATCGGCCTGGTGTTCGAGCTGTTCGGCTGGATCGTGCGGGACCAGAGCTTCCTGATGAACTCCCAGCGCCTGGTGTTGATGATCCTGCAAGTGTCGATCATCGGCCTGCTGGCGATTGGCGTCACCCAGGTGATCATCACGACGGGTATCGATCTGTCGTCGGGCTCGGTGCTGGCGTTGTCGGCGATGATCGCCGCCAGTCTGGCGCAGACTTCCGACTTTTCCCGGGCGGTGTTTCCCTCCCTGACGGACCTGCCGGTGTGGATACCGGTGGCGATGGGCCTGGGCGTGGGGCTGCTGGCGGGGGCTATCAACGGCAGCATCATTGCGGTTACCGGGATCCCGCCGTTTATTGCGACCCTCGGCATGATGGTTTCGGCCCGTGGCCTGGCGCGTTACTACACTGAAGGCCAGCCGGTGAGCATGCTCTCGGACTCCTACACCGCGATCGGCCATGGCGCGATGCCGGTGGTGATCTTTCTGGTGGTGGCGGTGATCTTCCATATCGCCCTGCGCTACACCAAGTACGGCAAATACACCTACGCCATCGGCGGCAACATGCAGGCGGCGCGCACCTCGGGGATCAACGTCAAGCGCCACCTGATCATCGTCTACAGCATCGCCGGCTTGCTGGCAGGCCTGGCCGGCGTGGTGGCCTCGGCACGGGCCGCCACCGGGCAAGCGGGCATGGGCATGTCGTATGAGCTGGACGCGATTGCCGCCGCCGTGATCGGCGGCACCAGCCTGGCGGGCGGGGTAGGGCGTATCACCGGCACCGTGATCGGCGCGCTGATCCTCGGGGTGATGGCCAGCGGGTTTACCTTCGTCGGCGTGGATGCGTACATCCAGGACATCATCAAGGGGCTGATCATCGTGGTGGCGGTGGTGATCGACCAGTATCGCAACAAGCGCAAGCTCAAGCGCTAACACGGTCCTCAGGGCTACATAAATCAACATGTGGGAGCTGGCTTGCCTGCGATAGCATCAACTTGGTTTCGCTGACAGACCGAGTCGTCTGCATCGCGGGCAAGCCCGGCTCCCACATGAGCGTTTTGCCATCAACGTTTAACCGTTTGTCTTCTATATAGCTCCACAACACTGAATTTCTTGCTATAAACGCACTCCGATGACCGTTCGCCGAGCCCGTCCTGGTGCCTTTGCGGGTTATCTTGGAAAAAATGCCTGTCATTTCAGTTGCTGAGCCCTCAAGTCGGCCTTAGACTGCCGCCCCTCGTAAATTGAGTGCCGGGTGGCGCTTGAAATGGATGGCGCCTTTCCGAGACCTGCAGAGGCCTGCCGGAACGCTCCCTTATTCGCCTTGATGCACGTATTTTTTATAGAGAAATCAATGACAAAGGAAAAGTTGCTGGCCATGCCGGCGGATGACTACATGAATGCCGAGCAGCACGCTTTTTTTGAGCAGTTGTTGCAAGACATGAAAGTGGAACACCACGAGCGCATTGAACAGAACCGCATCGCCATCGAAAGCCTGGACACCCCGGCTGACCCGGCTGACGCTGCTTCTGTCGAAGAAGAGCGCACCTGGCTGGTGAATGCCATTGACCGCGACCAGCGCATGCTGCCGCAACTTGAGCAGGCCCTGGGCCGTATCAAGGAAGATTCCTTCGGCTGGTGCGACGACAGCGGCGAGCCTATCGGCCTCAAGCGCCTGCTGATCAGCCCTACCACCAAGTACTGCATCGAAGCGCAAGAGCGCCACGAGCAAATCGACAAGCACCAGCGTCAAGCCTGATGCGGTGAACTGCTGGAGCCGGGTTGCCCGGTTCCCAGCAGAAAACAGCCCGTTCCCCCCGTTTATTGATCTGCTGCAAGCCCCCCACTAAAGGCCCATGGATAATGGCCACATAGTGGCGTCTAATGCAGTCACAATAACGACAAGCAGTGGGGTAACGAACATGGCTGGAGACGGATCTCTCATGGACGCGGCAGCGTCACCACCCGTGGTGGTGCGTCAGTTGCCCGGATGGTTGACGCCGCTCCTGCAAAGTACCGCCCTGGTGCTGTTGCTGCTGGGCCTGGCGTTCGCCCAACTCTCGATTTACCTGTGCGTGCCGGTGGCCCTGTTGCTGATCTGGCTGCCCCGCCTGAAACATCGCACCCCCAGCAGTGCACCTTCCGAAGCCACTGATGCGATCGGCGAGTTGACCCGCGACCTGTCCTACACCACCAGTCATAACGCGTTGTCTGCGGCGGGCGTGGCCTATTCGGTCAAGCAACTGGCGGCCAGGCTGCAATCGCAATTGGGCGCGGCCAGGCAGATTGTCAGCAGTGCCGAAGTGATGATTGGCACCGAGAAGGTCACCTCCGAGTTGAGTCGCCAGGCCCTCGGTGCCGCCAGCCAGGCCCATCAGCGCAGCACCGAAGGGCGCGAAGTGCTGGCGCAATCCATCACCCGCATGCATCAGCTCAGCCAGCGCGCCAACGACAGCCGCCAGTTGATCGAGGCCTTGAGCCAGCGCAGCGAAGAAATCCAGCGCGTCACCCTGGTGATCCAGTCGATCGCCAGCCAGACCAACCTGCTGGCGCTGAACGCGGCGATTGAAGCCGCCCGGGCCGGTGAGCATGGTCGCGGCTTTGCGGTGGTCGCCGACGAAGTACGCGGCCTGGCCGGGCGAACCGCCACCGCGACGGATGAAGTCGGGGTGATGGTGGCGGATATCCAGCAGCGTACCGCCCAGGTGGTGGAGCAGATCCGGCAGTTGTCGGCGGATTTGCAATCCGGTGTCGAACAGGTGGAGCACGCCGGTGAGCAACTGGATAGCATTGCCACCCTGGCAGCGGATGTGGAAGGCCAGGTCAATGAAATCGCCCAGGGCACCGACACCAACCGCGCCCAACTCGACAGCCTGTTCCATGCGGTGGAGCAGATGCGCAGCGATTTGACCGTCAGCGACCAGCAGACCCAACAACTGGCCGCCGCTGCGGTGCAAATGGAAGGGCAGGCCGAAACCATCAGCGAGCGCCTCGCCGAGGTCGGCCTGGACGACTACCACCAACGCATCTACGACCTCGCCCGCGAAGGCGCGAGCCGGATCGCCGCGCAGTTTGAAGCCGACGTGCTGCAAAACCGCATCAGCCTGGACGACCTGTTCGACCGCAGTTACACCCCGATTCCCAACACCCGGCCAAGCAAGTACCACACGCGTTTCGACAGCTACACCGACCAGGTGCTGCCGGCGATCCAGGAGGCCTTGTTGCCCCGGCATGAGGGCCTGGTGTTTGCAATTGCCTGCACGCCACAGGGTTATGTGCCGACCCACAACAAGGCGTTTTCCCAGACATTGACCGGCGATGCCCAGGTGGACGCGCTACAAAACCGCACCAAACGCAAATTTGAAGACCGCACCGGGATCCGCTGTGGCAGCCACCAGCAGGCAGTGTTGCTGCAAACCTACACCCGCGATACCGGCGAGTTGATGCACGACCTGTCGGTGCCGATCACGGTGAATGGCAGGCACTGGGGTGGTTTGCGGCTGGGCTATAAACCCGAGGGACGTTAACCCGACGGGTCGATTGTTGCAGGTTATGCAAGGGAGCTATTCCGGGGATAGCTTTTTCCAACTGGAGGAAAACCGTAGCATGGCGAACATTGTTAGCCAGCTAACTAAATCCCTGGAGGCTCTCCATGCAAAACAAAGTCGATGTCGCCGTGATGATTGGCAGTGGCGTACCGCCAACCCTGCGTGCGCTGGGGCAAAAGGCGTGTTGGGTGGTGTTGCTTAACGGCGAGCAGCGTGGCACAGCCTTCGCCAGTCGTGATGAAGCTGAGGAGTGCAGGGCTGCCTGGGAGGCGCTGTTGCGCCTGGAACAGTCAGACAGCCTGCATTGAGGGAATCAGCGTGGCTGGTGCAGGCGCTGGTTCAGTTCATCGACCGCGATGGCCCACACTGCGTCTTCACGCAGTTCATCTTTCAGGAACTGGGCTTGTTGCGGCGACCAGAAGTCCGCATCGATCAGCTTTACGTCATTGGCCAGTGTGTGTTCGCCGATGAAGGCGTCAATCGCCTCCGGGGACGATTCCAGTCCAAGTTGTTCAAACAGGTCTTCGAGGGTGTAAGTCGGCGCTTCCATATCGTTCTCCATGCAGGCTGATCATCGTATGCATGGGAGGGTTGTAGCGGGGCAGAGTTCGATCGGATTGTCGCCCCGGGTAATCAGGAGGTCAGTGCGCCTGAGTCGACGGCGGCTTTAAGCGCTTTGGCGGCTTCCTTTGCTGCTGTGTGGGCGGCGTCTACGGTTTTGAACCAGCGGTCCTTTTCTACCTGATGGGTCGTCACGGTGGTCAGGGGCGCCTTGGCCCGCATCACGATCACGGCTTGAAATTCACCGTCTACTTCCCTGGCTTCGCCATGGATGAAAAATTCGCCTATATCAAATTCCGTCACGTATAGCCTTCCCTTGGAGGTAATTGCGCTGATGAAACCTGAACCGCAAGGGGACAAATCTCAATGGACGGACCAGTATGGCAGTTGTTACGCGCTGGCGGCGTAGTAAAGTCAACCAGATGACGAAACGACAGCGCCGAGGTTCAGCCGTGGGGCGCTTGCAGGATGGCTTCAAGTTGTTTGGCCAGTTCGCACGCCTGGCGATGGCCGCTGCGAAAACCTTTGATCCGCCCGCTGGGCACTTCAAGGATATGAAAGAAGTTTCTTCCGGCGGGTACTACGCGATAGAGAACCGAATGCAGGCAACTGCCCTGGGTGTATAGGGAGTAGAATTGGCCGTCATCCATAAAAGATGAACCTGTGTTCGAAGGTGTGGCAATCGGTTGAGGTCGTTGCATAATCAGCTCCTGTCGATCGATCCTGCGGACCCGCTTGCAATATTTCGGGTGGTTTTGACCCGTGTTGCTGTTTTAGTATTGTTGTCAGCATCCGGCGTCCGGTTCCATCCAAGGCATTAGTTTCTGTGTTGGATGTCGGAAAACCGCATTTTTTAAGGGTTATTGTCTGAAGTAGGGCGGCCAGTATTCTCCGGCCATTAAACCTGTGATTTCCTGCAACGCTCGGCGACCTTGCGTAAGGTACGTCGGGCACGCCTGTACTAGTCTTATGGCTTTGCAGCGTGGGCCTTCTTCAGTTTTTCAGTGGATTTGTCGTGTGATCGTGCCGTTTCGGCCGTTTTTTTGTGCTGCCCGCCTGGCGGTCAGCACCTTTTTGATGTGGGGGCGTTTCCTTGGCAGTCAGTAATCTGGATATGCACGCGTTGTTCGTGCTGGGTGATTTGCGCGCAAAGTTGGTCAAGCAGTTTCAGTCCCGTTTCGTCTACATCACTGAGCAGACACCTGAAGGTATCTACATCGCCGAGATCGATACCGAAACGGCGCTGGTGGTGGATGACAAGCCGCGACTGGAACTCAAGGTCGGTGATCATTTCCGGGCCGCTGTATTGCCCAGTCGCGAAGGCGGCAAGTTCGAACTGAAGTTTCGCGATATCAAGTTGACGGTGTATGGCTTGGGCGACTACGCCTTTGTTTCCTCGGCCGAAGGCCAGGGCATCGTGTTCAAGGAAGGCCACAGCGTGATGTTGGTATTCGCCGCCAATGAGCAACTGGTAGAGGGCCTGACCAAGACCCTGAAGGCTGTCACCGGCAAGGCCGCCAAATGGCGCAAGGGTGAACTCGTGACCTTCAAGGCCAGCGAGTAACGCCGGTTACATGCCGTGTTCCCCGGAACCTCTACTACAGTTGAGTTGACTTAAGTATTCAGAGGCTTCGCGGTGTTACAGCAAAGCCGTTCGCTATTGCTGTAGGCATGAGGTGCAAAGCATGAAAGGAATTCGAGCACTGTTGGCCGCGTCACTGACGACCCTGAGTCTGTCGGTGGTGTCGCTTCCGGTATCGGCCGCCCAGGCGCCGATTCATTTTGCGGACCTGAACTGGGAAAGTGGCAGCCTGATCACCGAGGTGCTGCGGGTGATTGTCGAAAAGGGCTATGACTTGCCCACCGACACGTTGCCCGGCACCACCATTACCCTGGAAACCGCCCTGGCGAAAAACGATATCCAGGTGATCGGTGAAGAATGGGCCGGCCGCAGCCCGGTGTGGGTCAAGGCCGAGGCTGAGGGCAAAGTGGTGGGCGTGGGGGATATCGTCAAGGGTGCCACCGAAGGCTGGTGGGTGCCGGAATACGTGGTCAAGGGCGACCCGGCCAAAGGCATCAAGCCCCTGGCGCCGGAACTGCGCAGCGTGAAAGACCTGGCGCGCTACAAGGACGTGTTCAAGGACCCCGAAGCACCGGGCAAGGGCCGTTTCCTCAACAGCCCGATCGGCTGGACCTCGGAAGTGGTCAACAAGCAAAAACTCAAGGCGTATGGGCTTGACGACAGCTACGTGAATTTCCGCAGTGGCTCGGGTGCCGCGCTGGACGCCGAGATTGCCTCGTCGATCCGCCGGGGCAAGCCGGTGCTGTTCTATTACTGGTCACCCACCCCGCTGATGGGGCGCTACAAGCTGATCCAGCTCGAAGAGCCACCGTTTGACGCCGAGGCCTGGAAAACGTTGACCGATGCAGACAATCCTGACCCGAAACCCACACGCTCCCTGGCCTCCAAGCTGAGCATCGGTGTGTCCACGCCGTTCCAGAAGGAGCATCCGCAGATCGCTGAGTTCTTTGGCAAGGTCGACTTTCCTATCGAGCCGTTGAACAAAGCGCTGGCCGAGATGAGCGAGAAGCACAGCCCGCCACGTGAAGTCGCCCAGGCGTTCCTCAAGGATCATCCGGAGATCTGGAAGGCATGGTTGACTGAGGATGTGGCGCAGAAGGTGGAGACTAGCCTGAAATAGAAGATACCTGTAGGAGCCCGGCTTGCCGGCGATGGCGCCCT
>NZ_AHHC01000058.1:0-173910 GCF_000242655.1 Pseudomonas sp. PAMC 25886 | reverse complement strand
GTTCTGTCATCTTCAACCCTTCTCGCCACGGCCCCTGACGCCTCCAGCCCGGTGCTCGAAACCCGGGCTGAAACCTCGCTGTCACCTCACCCCCAAACCGTTCAAAAGTGTGACCAAAACACCCGAGAATCTTTTTAAAAATCAAGCCGTTCCTCCCGAGGTTTTTTCCTTTGACTGTCATCGGATGCTGCGAGATTTCATACCCATGGCCTCACCCCCGGTGACCCCCGGAACACAGCCTGGGACCGAAGCCATAGCGTCATCTACCCCAACGTACAAACACGACGAAAGGAGCTTCTTCATGTTTAAGCGCAACGTTCTCGCGGTATCCATGACCCTCGCTGCACTGTGCTCGGCCCAGGCTGCAATGGCTGACGTCAACGGCGGCGGCGCCACCCTGCCACAACCGCTGTACCAGACTGCCGGCGTATTGACTGCCGGTTTCGCCCCGTACATCGGCGTGGGCAGCGGCAACGGCAAGGCTGCTTTCCTGAACAACGACTACAGCAAGCTGGACGCCACCGTCACCGGCAAGAACGTGCACTGGGCAGGCAGCGATTCCAAGCTGTCTTCTACCGAGCTGAGCAACTACGTGTCTGCCCATGGTTCTGCCTGGGGCCCGCTGATCCAAGTGCCTTCGGTGGCCACTTCGGTTGCCATTCCGTTCAACAAGGCCGGTGTGGCGGGTAAAACCGTCAACCTCAGTGTCAACGATCTGTGCGGTGTATTCTCGGGTCGTCTGACTACCTGGAACCTGATCCCGGACTCCGGCCGTACCGGCCCGATCACCGTGATCTATCGCAAAGAAAACAGCGGCACCACCGAGCTGTTCACGCGCTTCCTGAACGCCAAGTGCAGCCCGGCCCTGGAAGGCGGCACCTTCGCCGTGACTCAGGCCTTCGGCAGCAGCTTCTCCGGCGGCTTGCCGGCCGGCGCACTTAACCCATTGCAACAAGCCAACCCGGCCGGTGGTTTCTACGCCGACACCAGCGCTGGCGTAATGAGCACGCTGAACGCTGCTGACGGCCGCATCACTTACATGAGCCCGGATTACGCGGCCGCTACCCTGGCCGGTCTGGATGACGCCACCAAGGTGGCAACCGTCGCCGGTGTTTCGCCTGCTCCAGGCAACGTGTCGGCGGCCATCGGCGCGGTGGCTGTACCTGCCATCGCCAACCGTACCCTGCCCAACAACTGGGTCCCAGTGTTTGCGGCTACCACCAGCGCTAGCGACCCAAGCGTCGTCGCCTACCCAAGCACCGGTTACCCAATCCTGGGCTTCACCAACGTGGTGTTCAGCCAGTGCTACGCCAACGCTGACCAGACCTCCCAGGTCCGCACGTTCTTCACCCGTCATTACAACACCAACGCGTTCAGCAGCAACGATACGGCTATCCGCAACAACCGCTTCGTGCCACTGCCAACCACCTGGAAAACCGCAATCAACGACACCTTCCTCAGCGCTGGCAGCGACCTGAGCATCGGCAAGTCGAACATCTGCAACGGTATTGGTCGTCCGCTGTAACCCAAGCGTTCCACGACCCCGCAACACCAATCAGCAACGGCCTGTGCCGTTGCTGATTTTTTTTGTTAACAGCCTCATATGAACTTTCGATGACAGAAGTTCAGTCCCGTCCCTCGCCAACCGCCTAACCCTCATACATGAGCGTGTCTTGCCCCCGGGCGATTACAAATAAGGAAGATTCCTGATGGTCCGCTGCACACCACTGGTTAACCTGAATGCCCGGGCGCCGCGCGCCCAGACAGTCCTGCGCCTGAAGCCACTGGCCCAGGCCATTGCCTTGTTGATGGTGGCGGGCAATGCCCATGCCGCTTCGGCGGCGTTCAGTTCCGGCTGGTTTGCCGACAAGGGCGCCTCCCAGGCCACCACGGCGGCACGTCTCGGCGCCGGGCAGGTGCCGGGGATCCCGGCGTTGAATCAACAGGCAAAGGTCAATCAGCAGCTGGCACGGTCCATCAGCACGTTGAACAACAGCGTCGCGGCGATTGCCGCCCAGCAGGCGGCTCAGGCGGCCGGCCGGCAGGCTGCGCTTGGCCAGGTCTCGACGATTCCCGATGGCCTGGGCAAAGGTGGCCTGCAGGTCGACAATAGCCTGACCCAAGGCTGGGTCAATGCCAAAGGGCCGACCCAAAGCCAGGCCGGCGGCAAGACCACGGTGACCATCGAGCAGACCGCCGACAAGGCGATCCTCAACTGGGAAACCTTCAACGTCGGGCGCAACACCACGGTGGATTTCCAGCAGCAGTCCAACTGGGCCTTGCTCAACCGGGTCAACGATCCCAACGCACGGCCCAGCGAGATTCAGGGCCAGATCACCGGCGCCGGGACGGTGATGATCATGAACCGTAACGGCGTGGTCTTCAGCGGCACCAGCCAGGTCAACGTGCGCAACCTGGTGGCCGCCGCCGCCAACATCACCGATGAGCAGTTCACCCAGCGCGGGATTTACGTCGACATCAACGGCTCCCAGCCGACCTTTACTGATGCCGCGGGCAAGGTCGAGGTGCAACGTGGCGCGCTGATCCAGACCCACACCCCGACGCTGTCCACCGACTCCGGCGGCTACGCCTTGCTGTTGGGCTCCGAGGTCGAGAACGCCGGCACGATCATCACCGCCAAGGGCCAGACCACCCTGGCCGCTGGCGACAGCTTTTATATTCGCCGTGGCGTGGGCACCTCGGGTAACCAGAACTCCACCACCCGCGGCAACGAAGTGGCCACCAGCCTCAAGCCGGGCAGCGGTGCGGGCAAGGTGAGCAACAATGGGCTGATATTGGCTGCTACGGGCGATATCACCCTGACCGGGCACCAGGTGCAGCAAAACGGCGTGGCCCTGGCCAGCACTTCGGTGGACAACCGGGGCACCGTCCACCTGCTCAACTCGGTCACCGATACCACGGGCAGCGTGACCCTGGGGCAGGGCAGCACCACTGCAATCCTTCTCGACAACACCGGCAACACGGCGCTTAACAGCCAGCGCGACAACGGCCTGATCAACCTCGATGGCCGCCCGGACGCGGTCAATATGGCCACCGGGCGCTTCAACAACCTGAGCACGGTCAGTGACCGTATCGATCAGTCCCGGGTGGAGATCGTCAGCGGCGGCACCGTGGAGTTCAAGGACGGCTCGATCACCCTGGCCACCGGCGGCCAGGTCGCGGTGACGGCGGGCCAGCGCAGCCTGGTGCGTGACGGAGCGATGATCGATGTGTCCGGCGCGATTGGCGTCAAGGTGTCGATGGAATCCAACAACATCAAGATCAACGTCCAGGGTAACGAACAGCGCGATGCGCCGGTCAACCGTGACGGCGGCCAGTTGATCAACAACGATGTGTGGGTTGATCTGCGTGACTTGGTGTTTGTGCCTGCGGGCACCAACGGCTACGCCACCGATCGCTGGTACACCGCCGGTGGCCTGCTGGAAGTCGGCGGTTACCTCGGCACCCAGGGGCATACCGTCAGCGAGTGGATGGCCCAGGGCGGCACGCTGACGTTTACCGGCAAGGAAGTGGTGACCGAGCAGGGCGCCCAGTTCAACCTGTCGGGCGGCACGATTGATGTGCAGGACGGCTACATCCGGCAAAGCTGGCTCAAGGGCCCGGACGGTCGCCTCTATGAGCTGTCCAAAGCACCGGGGGACATTCTCTACTCGGGTTTCTACAAGGGCTTTGAAGACGCCAGCGCCCGCTGGGGCCGCACCGACCATTACTACAACCCGCTGATTGCCGCGCAGCAACGCTACGAGGCGGGTTACACCGTAGGCCGCGACGCGGGCAAGCTGGTGATCGGCACCACCAGCGCGGTGCTTGAAGGCCAATTGATCAGCGACGTGTTCCAGGGCGATCGCCAGAGCAGCACCCCGACGATCAACATCGATGGCTATCAGCAGTCGCAAAAGGCTGCCGCGCAACGCGCGCAACTGATCATCGGCAGCTACACACCGGTGTTCAATAAAAGTACCGGCACCTTGCGCTACAACCTGAACCCGGTGACCGGCGAGATTCTGTTCGAGCCCGGCGCGCAAAAGATCGCCGATGGCCTGGACCTGGACACGGCCTTGCCCGCTGACCGCCAGGGCAAGGTGATGCTTGACAGTGACCAACTCAACGGCTTCGAACTGGGCGCGATCAAAGCCGCCGCCGCGCAACAGATCAACGTCAACGGTGCGCTTAAAGTGGCCGACGGTGGCGACATCACCCTGTTTGCGCCTCGGGTGGCGGTCAACGCCAACCTGACTGCCCACGGTGGCAGCCTCAATGCGGGCAACCTGCTTAACCAGCCGGACAGAGATCGCAACATGGTTGTCGGCGATGTGTACCTGCTGCCAACGGCAGGTACCCAGGCTTGGGTCAAGGTGACCGAAGGGGCCAGGCTGGATGCATCCGGGCGCTGGAGCAACCTGGCGCAGGACGGCGTCAACAACGCCGGCGCGGCGTATCTGAATGGCGGCAAGGTGTCGCTGCGCAGCACCGGCGATGTGCAACTGGCGCCAGGCAGTGTGGTGGACGTGTCCTCCGGGGCCACCATTGGCCTGGACGGCAAGGTCATCGGTGGCAAGGGCGGCAGCGCGACCCTGGCGGCCTTGAACGCGCTTGAGCTGGGCAGCGAGATTCGCGGTTACGGTGTCAGCGGCGGCGGCACGCTGGCCGTACAGGCGCGCAAGGTGCAGATTGGCGATAACGCCGGTTCGCCGGGCGACGACACCCTGCACCTGGCAGGGGACTTCTTCAACAAGGGCTTCTCGGCTTACGACATTACCGGCAACGAAGGGCTGCTGGTCACTGACGGCACCCGGGTCGATGTGTCCATGCCGGTCTACCGTTTGGGCGAACAGGCTCTGTCCACCCCAAGCGGCAGCGACCCGACCACGGCGCTGGAGCGCTGGACACCTGGGCTGTACCAGGAAGACGCCGTCAAAGGCGTGCTGACTCAACGCCGTGGCGCCAGCCTGAACCTCAACGCCGGTACCACCATCGCTTCAGGCGCGCTGGCCGCGACCACCGCCCTGACCGTCGGCAAAGGCGCGGTGATTAGCGTCGACCCCGGCCAGGGGATCAACCTGCGCAGCATCGGCCAATTGACCGTCGACGGCACGCTCAATGCCTGGGGCGGCACGGTGAGCCTGGCGGGCTTGAGCAGCGCTGACTCCACACAAGTCGAAGGCAATGGCCATGGCCGCTCGATCTGGGTCGGCGAAACAGCGGTGATTGACGTGGCCTCGCGGGCGGTGACCGCTGTTGACAATCGTGGCAGTGTGTATGGCCAGGTGCGTAATGGCGGCCAGATCACCGTCGGTGGCGATGTTGATCCGGTCACCGGCATAGCCAAGGCCAGCGACCTGTTTGTGGTGGTGCGCGAAGGTGCACGCCTGGATGCGTCCGGCAGCCAGGCGCTGCTCGATCTGCCGGGCCAGGGCCGCGCGCTGGTGGCCAGCAACGGCGGCAACATTGCTTTTGCTTCCAACAACGGGTTGTACCTGGACGGCAGTTTCGTGGCCAATGCCGGTGGCGCCGGAGCGGCCGGCGGGCGTCTGGCGCTGGCACTGGAGTCGCCGTATTACTTGAAGCTGCACGTCAAGGACCGTGTGCTGCCGGTCCGTGAACTGGTGATCAACCGTCAACATCAGGCCAGCGCCTTGCCCGACAACGCAGAAGCGGCGGCAGACGCGTTGATTTACGGTCACGGCGCACTCGGAATTGACCAGATTCAGGCC
Source organism: Pseudomonas sp. PAMC 25886 (assembly GCF_000242655.1). Taxonomy (NCBI): domain Bacteria; kingdom Pseudomonadati; phylum Pseudomonadota; class Gammaproteobacteria; order Pseudomonadales; family Pseudomonadaceae; genus Pseudomonas; species Pseudomonas sp. PAMC 25886. The sequence goes on along the minus strand of NZ_AHHC01000058.1, from coordinate 168,175 downwards.
GGTGGTTTTGACAACCTGACAGTGCTGGTGCGGGGGGCGTTGAACGTTGACGGTGATGCCTCGCTACACATGGGGCAAAGCCTGCAGCTGTATTCCGGCGGTATTGGCCTGACCCGTAACGCGAACCCGACTTCGCAGATTAATCTCAGTGCTCCCCATGTGCTGCTCAGCGGCTTGCTTGAGCCGGACAAGCCCGGGATGGAAGCGTGGACCCGGGCGTATATCCGCGATACCTCGCCGACTTTCCGCAGCCAGGGCGTTTTGACCGTCGACAGCGACTTACTGGACATCCGCGACCGCTTCGCCTTTGGTGCCGATCAGGGCTTCGATCAGGTCCGGCTCAACAGCCGTGGCGACCTGCGCTTCCTGGCGGGGAGCGACGGCGGCAATACGCCCAGCGGCTTCAGTACCCTCTTGAGTTCGGCGGGCGACATGACCCTGCGCGCCGCGCGCATCTACCCGGGCTCCGAGATCAAGGCCCAAGTGCTGGTGGGCGGTATCGGCGTCAATGGCAATCAAATGATCTTCGACCCGACGCGCACCCTGACGATTGAGAAGGTCGGCGATGACAATGGCGTTGCACCGGACTCGGTGTTCGGGCGCCTGCAACTGGGTGCCGCCACCATCAAGCAGGGCGGCGTATTGCGTGCGCCGCTGGGGTTGATCGAACTCGGCAACCTGGGCAGTACCCAGGTCGAATTGCTGCCCGGCAGCCTGACCTCGGTCAGCGCCAAGGGCCTGGTGTTGCCGTATGGCGGCACTGTGGATGGCCAGGTTTATCGCTATAACGGCAAGACCGTGGTCTTCACCGGGCAGGGCGGGATCGGAGCGACCAACGGTGGAGAGCTGTCGGTCGGGGTGATTTTGGGCGGCAAGTCGGTGGACGTATTGCCCGACGCCACGCTGGACCTGTCCGGTGGCGGCGAATTGTTGGGTGCCGGCTTTATTTCCGGGCGCGGCGGTTCCACCGATGCGCGTTTCAACCCGCTGGTGCAGTTCGGGGCCAATGGCGGTTTCACCTTGCCGGGGCTGAGCACCAACCCGGTCTATGCCATCGTGCCGGGCGTGCAATCAGGCTATGCGCCGGTGGCTGGCGAAGCCGGCGCCAGTACCCCGCTGCTGGGCCAGCAGATCACCATCGGTGCCGGCGTGCCGGGATTGCCGGCAGGCACCTACACCTTGATGCCGTCAACCTACGCGTTGAAACCGGGGGCCTTCCGGGTTGAGATCAACGGTCTCGCGGCACAGGGCAGCGACGGCGCCACCACGCTGATGCGCAACGGTTCGTGGTCGACGGCCGGGCAACTGTCGATTATCAACACCGGCATTCACAACAGCGTGAACAGCCAGGTGATCCTGACCTCGGCCGACACCTTGCGCCGCTACTCCCAGTACAACGAAACCAGCTACGCTCAGTTCGCCATTGCCGATGCCGCCAGGCTCGGTGTACCACGGCCAATGCTGGAAGTGGACGCCAAAACCCTCAAGCTGGCGTTTAACGGCGGCGGGGGCAAAGAGACGTTCTCGTTCCAGGGCGTTGGCAACTTTGAAGCGGCGAAAGGCGGCTACGGCGGCACGGTGGGTGTGATCAACCTGGGCGGTAGCACTGCCGAGAGCCGAGAGACCCAGATCGTTGATGCCAACAGTCCCTTGCCAGCCTACGAGGGCCTGACCCTCACCGCCCAAAGCCTTAATAATCTGGGCGCCAAGCGCCTGATCATCGGCGGTTTGACCCAAGTGGAATATGGCCGTAACGGTAATATCATCCAATTCCCCTACGGCTCTAACACCGTGGGTTACGGGATCACCCTGCGCAGCGGTGCAAGCCTGTCGGCGCCGGAAGTGATCATGGTGTCGGGCACCGGCGATATCGTGGTCGAGCAGGGCGCTTCGATCAGTACTCTTGGGCGCGGTGCGGCGGCCTATGACGCGCGTGACGGCTTTGTTTATAAGGGCGTGCCAAGCATGCTGGCCGTGTCCAACGGCCTGCTCAATGTGCTGCCTTACGTAAACCTGACCAATAACCCCTCGGGCGGTATCAAGATCGGCGTGTGCCCGAGCGGCAATTGCTCGGGCCAGACCTCGATCTATTCCGAGGGCAGTATCATCGCGGCGACCGACACCGCTCTGCAGCTGGACGACCAGGTGCGCTACGGAACCCGCCACCTGGCGCTGGCCCTGAGCAATATCAACGTCGGCAGCGCGGCGGGGCTGGCCGATGCCGCTGCGCGCAATGTGTTGCCATCAGGCCTGACCCTTAACCAGCAAGTGCTCGAACGCTTGATGCGCGGAGACACCCAGGCCGGTGCTCCGGCGCTGGAAACCCTGCAACTGTCGGCCGGCCAGGCGTTCAACTTCTACGGCACCACCACCCTTGATACTTATGATTCGGTGACCGGCAAGTCGTTGCTGAGCAATCTGGTGCTGTCGACGCCGGCGATCTACGGTTCGGGCAATGCCGATGATGTGGCGAGCATTCACACCGCCAACCTGATTTGGCAAGGCGCCACAGGCGGGCCTGGCGCGGTCATCAAGAACGGTGCCGGTAATGGCAGCGGACGCCTGGATATCAACGCCGAGCGTATCGAGTTCGGTTATGGGCCTTTTGCCCAGGCAAACACCAACACGGTCTTTGACCGTTTGGTACTGGGCTTTGCCAACGTCAACCTGAATGCCAGCGAGCGGATTACGGCCAACTACAAAGGCAGCCTGTCGGTGTATCAACGCCAGGGCGCGTATGACCCGGTCACCGGTTTTGCCTACAGCGGCGGCAACCTCAACATCGTGACGCCGCTGATGACCGGTGAAGGCGGCTCGCTGAACCGCATCACCGCTGGCGGCACGATTGATGTCGCAGGGGCTGCCGACACCCGTGGTGCGGCCACAGGCTACGGCGGCGAACTGTCGTTCAAAGGTCAAACCGTTCGCCTGGCCACCGCGGTGGTCTTGCCGAGCGGCAAGGTCACGCTGGAGGCCACTGACGATGTGGTGCTGACCGATCAAGCGTTGATCGACGTGGCCGGTCGTGCGGTGGTGTTCAACGACATCACCCAATATGGCGCAGGCGGCGATGTGCTGCTCGACAGCCGCAATGGCAATATCCGGCAGGCGGCGGGCTCGACCATCGACCTGTCGGCCAAGTACAACCAGGGCGGCAAATTGCGCGCCGTGGCGGTGAATGCGGCCGGTGGGATAGTCGACCTGCAAGGCAAGATCCTGGGGCGCAGCAGCGGTTACTACAACGCGGGTGGCACCTATGTGCCGTATGCAGGCGGCATCGTGGAAATCCAGGCCCAGCGTCTGGGCGCCAGTGGCTCGCTGGATCAGCAGTTTGCTGAACTCAACCAGCGCCTGAACCAGGGCGAAGTGTTCGGCGCGCGCAGCTTCCAGCTCAAGCAGGGCGACCTGACCATCGGCAACGGCCTCAAGGCCAACACCCTCAACGTCTCGGTGGACAACGGCAGCTTGCGTGTCACCGGCTTGGTGGATGCCAGCGGTGAGCGCGTCGGCAGCATCAACCTGGCGGGCAAAACAGGCCTGACCCTCGACGGCAGTGCAGTGCTGGATGCCCACGGCAGCCAGGTGCGGGTCGACAGCTACGGCAAGATCATCGACTCACCGAACCGGGCGATGGTGGTGCTGGGGTCCGGCACCGGACAACTGACCCTGGGCGATGGCGCGACGATCGACCTGCGTCACGGCACGTCAGGCACGGCAGGCAATGACGGACGTAATCGCGGCACCCTGGAGTTGAACGCACCGCGCATCAACACCAATGACATTGCCATTGATGCCCGTGGCAACCTGACGATCCAAGGCGCACGGGCGATCACCCTCAACGGCATGGCGACTTACGACGATGCGCCGCTGATGACCGACCCGACTGCCAGCGGCAAGCCGTACCAGGTCATCGATCAGGCGTACCTGGATGGCAAGCACGTGCTGAGCACGGCGTTTATCAACGCCGCGTTGCAAAACACCACTCTGTTGAACAACAAACTGGCCGGTTTGAACAACGCCACTTACGCCGACGCGTTCCACCTGCGCCCGGGCGTGGAGATCATCAGCAAGACCCCGGACGGCGACCTGGTGGTGCAGGGCGATGTCGACCTTTCCGGCTACCGCTACGCCAGCCTCAACCCCAACACGCAGAAAACCTCGGTGTATGGTTCGGGCGAGTCCGGCAGCCTGACGTTGCGGGCCGGCGGCGACCTGAACATCTATGGCAGCCTCAACGACGGCTTCTCGCCGCCACCGGAAACGATGAATGACAAGGGCTGGCTGTTATTGGCGGGCCGGGACTTCACCGGCGGCGAGATCATCGTGCCGGGCAATGGCGTGGTCCTGGCCGATGGCACTACCTACATCGGCGGCTCGGTGCTGAACTACGATTTGCCGATCAAAGGCATGACCGTGGTGGCCGGCACCCGCCTGCCAGCCCGGGCAACGCTGGCCCAGGACCTGACCTTGCCGGCAGGCACTGTGCTCGCGGCCGCGGTACTGGATGCGTCGGGCACTGTGTTGTTGGCGGCCGGCACGCTGTTGAACCAGCCGTATACCCTGCAAGCCGGGGTGCAACTGGAGGCCGGCACCTTGCTGAACCAGCCCACCCAACTGCGAGCCATGATCTGGCCCAAAGGCGTGCCATTGCCTGGCTTGAACGGGGCTTTGGACGGGGGCAAGAATGTCGTCACCCTGGATGGCAATATCGCCCTGGCGCGTGGCGCGCTGATTCCGGTCGGCACCGATGTCAAGCTGGTGGGCGGGGTGGATTCGGTCGAGTTGCGCCCTGAAGTGGCCGGGCGGCAGGGGCAACTCTGGGCCATTTCCCCGATGCTGGCCGAAGGTTCCCAATCCTGGTCATTGCGTCTGGTCGCCGGGGCTGACACCGAGGCTGCGGACAGTCGGCTGCTCAAGCCGGACCCGAGCAGCGGCACGCTGCGCCTGGCTGACAGCCACTACGGCATGTTCGCCAAAGAGTTGCCGCCTAAAGGGGTATTGGTCTGGACTGCCCATGCGGTTAGCGACCTGGGAGACGCAGGGGTGGTGATCAAAGAGGGCGACCCGGTAGATCAAGCCATTCTGGATGAGTTCGGCCTGGGTTCGATTGCTGATTTCTGCAACAGTTTCCCGGATTACTGTGGCGCCAAAGCGGCCTTTGCCTGGAGCAAACAGGCCGCCGATGAACTGGCTGAGCAGGGGATTATTGTTCAGGCCGGAAGTGCGATGGATGACGCCTGGATGCTCGAAATGGTAGGCCAGACCGTGGCGGAATTCTGCCAGGGCACACCGGCGTATTGTGTGGCCATGGGCGGCAAGGAGTACGCGCCAACCCCGTCAAATTCGCTGTTCAGCGTGGTCCGTACCGGCACCGGCGACTTGCAATTGTTGAGCGCGGGCAACCTGACTGTGAACTCGACGTACGGGGTGTACACGGCCGGCACCTCGTCCACCACCACTGAGGCGGGCGACCCTTTCAACCAGCCGCGCGCCCTGGCGGGCGGCACCACGGTACTCAAGGATCCCAACAGCTACTTCGAACAGTTCGTCAATGGCGGCAGCCAGAGCCTGTACCGCGCCTGGTACCCGGAGGCGGGCGGTAACCTGACGCTGAACGTCGGTGGCAACCTGACAGGCCACCTGGATGCCGGAGGTCTCTCAGTCCCTTCGCGCCCCGACCCCTATGACGGGGGCAGCAATACGGCCGAAGTCGGCACCTGGTTGTGGCGACAGGGCAGTGGCAATTTCGCAACCGGCGGGCAGGCCCAGCTCACGGCGTGGTGGATCAACTTTGGCACCTACACCAATATCGTCGCTGACAACCTGGTTGGCTTCACCGGTTTCGGCACCTTGGGTGGCGGTGATCTGGATGTCAATGTGGGCGGCGATGCGGGCACGTTGAACATCCCGAATTTCGTTGGGGATCTCACCAACAAACGTACCCAGGGCCTGGTACTGGCAGTCGGCAGCACCGGCCGGGTAAACAGCGACGGCAGCCTGCAACTGACCGGTGGCGGCGACATGCGGGTGCGCGTCAGCGGTGCGTTCAACCCTGTCGCCACCCTGGAGGTTCCCGACAGTCGTAACGGCGTGCTGGTGAATACTCGCGGCAATGTGCAAGTGCAGGCCACCAGCATCGGGCGCATCGACTTGCAGTACGGTGTCGGGATCCAGGTTCCTGGCGAGGTCCGTGCGCAGGAACCGCTGCGGGCCAGCCGAAGTGCGCCGCAAGGTGGCCTGACCCTGGTGGCAGGCGACTCTACGTTCAGCTTGCAGACCTTGGGCGACCTGGTGGTGCAGACGGTTGAAGATGCCGGGCGTGTGCGCCAGTACAATCGTTCTGCCTTCAGCCGTGACGGCGTGAACGGTGGCTCCAGCAGTTGGTTTAGCTTATGGACCCCAAACACCGCCATCGACCTGTATGCCGAGGGTGGTAACCTGACGCCTTTTGTCCTCGCTGCGGCTAACACGGATATGGCGGTCGTCTATCCATCGATCGTCAGGGCGACTGCGGCCAGCGGCAGTCTTTACTATGGCAAAGCCGCCACATTTCGTGATTTCCCCAGCTACACCTACCCGCTGCTCCTGGCCCCTGGCAAAAACGGGCAACTGCAGTTCCTGGCGCAGGACTCGATTTACGCCGGTGGTTTTACCGTCACCCAGTCCGGTTCGGCGCCGAGCAGCATGGCGACCCCCTGGAATCCGGCCATTGTTGCCAGCCTGGGAGCGAGCAACTACGGCAACACGTCTAGCACGGGCAACTACAACACCTACGGCAATCAGGGGATGTCGTTGTTCGCTTTCGGCCCGGGCACAGCCGCTGAGCCGTTGAGCAACAGGGCGGATCCTTCACGTTTCTACGCCGTGACCGGGGATCTGGTTGGCGTCAGCAGCGGCCGGATCATCGGCTACAACACCATCAATTTGCCTCATAACGGAGAGACCTGGTACGAAGGCAGCCGGCCGGTATGGATGATGGCCGGGCGCGATATCGTCAGCAGCGGTGCCAACCCCAATGACAATGGCGAGATTTATCCGGGCGTGCTCACCACGGGCAACCTGTTCGTTCACAACAACGCCACCGACATTTCCATCGTTTCTGCCGGACGCGACATTATCTACAGCAGCTTTAACATCGCAGGGCCTGGCGCGCTGGAGATCACTGCCGGACGCAATATCGTGATGGACGACAAGGTCAGCGTGACGAGTCTCGGGCCGATCCTTGCCGGCGACTTGCGTCCAGGCGCAAGCATCGTCATGCAGGCCGGTGTCGGTGCCAACGGCGGGGATTACCAGCGCTTTGTGGCGGCTTACCTCAACCCGGCCAACCAACTGGCCGCGGGTGAACCGTTGTCGGCCTCGGGCGGCAAGGTGGCCAAGACCTACGAAAACGAACTGGTGGCGTGGCTGACCGAGCGCTTCGGTTTTGCCGGTGACAGCGAGCAGGCCGTGGCTTACTTCATGCAATTGCCGGCCGAGCAGCAACGGGTGTTTGCCCGTGAGGTGTACTTTGCCGAGCTGGAGGCGGGCGGTCGCGAGTACAACGAGAGCGGCGGTGTACGGCAAGGCAGTTATGCCCGTGGCCGGGCGGCGATTGCGGCACTGTTCCCGGAGAAAGACGTAGCCGGCAACACCATCACCTACCAGGGCGATATCCGCCTGTTTGGCGGGGCAGGTGTACACACCAACTTCGGCGGCTCGATCCAGATGCTCACCCCCGGCGGTAGCCAGACCTTCGGCATCGAAGGCGTGGCACCCCCTGCTTCTGCGGGGGTGATCACCCAGGGCACGGGCAACATTCAGCTTTACTCCCTGGGCAGCATCCTGCTGGGCCAAAGCCGCATCATGACGACCTTCGGCGGCTCGATCATGGGCTGGTCGGCCGTGGGCGACATCAACGCCGGTCGCGGTTCCAAGACCACCGTGGTGTACACGCCGCCCAAGCGTGTCTACGACAACTGGGGCAACGTGAGCCTGTCGCCGGCGGTGCCGAGTACCGGTGCGGGCATCGCGACCTTGAACCCGATTCCTGAAGTGCCGGCCGGCGACATCGACCTGATCGCGCCGCTGGGCACCATCGATGCGGGCGAGGCGGGGATTCGCGTCTCCGGCAACATCAACATCGCCGCGTTGCGGGTGGTGAACGCGGCGAACATCCAGACCCAGGGCAAATCGTCCGGGGTGCCGGTGTCGGCAGCGGTGAACACCGGGGCCATGACGTCGGTGAGCGCGGCCGGTGCGGCGGCGTCCCAGGCGGCGGAAGATGCCGCCCGCAGCCAGCAGGCGGCGGCCAAACAAGGCCGGGCGTCGATTGTCACGGTGGAAGTGTTGAGCTTTGGCAGCGAGCCGGTGCAGCACAAGCCTGAGGACGGGCAGAAGACCTCCGGCTACAACCCCAACAGCCCGGTGCAGGTGCTGGGTGCCGGACCGTTGAGTGACCAGGCGCGGGCGCAGTTGACGGATGAGGAGCGCCAGCAGATCAGCTTGTAGTTTCGGAAAAGGACCTCTCGTTGTATTTGGGGCGATCATTGATCGCCCCTTTTTTTCGGCTTCTTCAGGGCTGGTCCTTGAGGGTCTCGAACGCCTTCACCCGCTTGACCAGGCTTTTCTTGCTGGCCGAGTCGGCGCTGTTGAACAGGAACGAAAAGTCCGAGGCCAGGGTCGAGCTGCCGGCGATGGTCGCGTACTGGTGACAGGCGTTGCAGTTGTCGCCCTGGACGTAGGTCTCCAGGGTGGTGTTGGCCACGGGCACATTGCCCTGGCTGATAAACGGCCCGTAGGACAGCGGCACCTGCGCGCTGACGCCCGGCTCCGGCTGGGTGGGCGGGTTGGGCGTGAGGGTCCAGAGCACGTTGATCAGTTTGTAGTACTGGAACACCGACTTGCCCTGGCTCTGCTGAGCGAAGTTGGCCTGCACCGCGCCGTTCAGGGCCTGCAGCTCAGTGGGCAGCGGATGTTCCCGGGTGGTTTGCACCGGTTGGTCACGTGGATACGGCTCGGTGCAGTCGCGGTCGGGATGATGCTGTTTGCACTGGATACGCGCCACGTTCGGCGTGCATTCGGGGCCGGTGCCACAGTTCGGGTTGTTGAAGGCAAAGCTGTCGGGCGGTGTCTGCTGTGGCGGCACCTGGTCGGGTTCCGGCACGTTGTCCACCTGCTCGAAGGTGGTCCAGATGAAGTTGGGCGAAGCCTGGGTCTTGTTGATGATGTGCAGGCCCACCAGGCCCACCACTTGCTGGGTGCACTGCAACGTGGCCGGGTTTTTGAGCCAGGCGACGGTGGTCAGGTAGCGCCCGTAGAGCTCGGGTTTACCGGTGAGGATCCGCCACGCGGCCTTGACCTCCAGGGCCCCGAGTTGCTCCTGCGGCACCGGGTCTGGCGGCAGCGAGCGCATGGGTTCACCGATGGGCAGGGACAGCCCGCCCGGGTTCTGGTTGTCGAGGTTCTGCGCCACTGTCAGCTGGTTGGCGGCGTCGTACAGCCCTTTGCTGACGATGTAGTCAAACTCGGCCTTGCCGACCTTGCGTTCAAAAAACACCAGGTTCTTCGACTGGTCCGTCAGCCAGCCGCCGGAGGCTTCCATGATCGGGTCCGGAATCGAGGCCAGGGTGCCGCTGGACAGGTGAAACCCGTGCCGCGCGTTGATCGCGCTTTCCGAGGTGGCGGTCATGAACTTGCGCGCCCCCACCGCCATCGCCTTGAGGCTGCCCTGGGTGCTGCAATTGGACGGTACCAGGGTTTGCACGCCCCATCCGGTGGGCACGGGGGCGCCGGGCAGGAAGATATCGTTGGCGTCCTTGTAACTGGCCCACACCGGCGCCACGGTCATCGGCTGCCCGGAGGCGGGCGGCACGCCGAACTGGGCGAGGCTGCTGTGCATGTCCGGCTCACCCGCCAGGGCGGGCGTGGCTGGCCAACCGGGATTCACCGGCCAGTTCAGGGCAATGAACAACTGCCAGCCGAAGCAGTTCATAAAGCTCTGGCCGGTGGCGTTGAAGTTATTGACCGGCAGGAATCCACCGCTGGCCGGGTTGAACACCAACTGTTGCTGGACGCAGGCGTCGGCATCGGATTGTGGCGTCGCATAGGCCGACTGCACCGCAAACAGGCTCAGCACCACACTGGTCAGCAGCGATAAAACACTCAAGCGTAACCTGGACATCATCGCGCTCCTTGCAGGAAGGTAAACCTGTGGTGAAGGAGCAAGCGCCCTCACCACAAGGAAGGTGGAACGTTCAGATCAGGCGCCAGGCACCAGCGCCAACCCGGATTCCCATGGGTGCTGCGCCGCGCTGGGGTTATCGGCTTCGCCCGGGTTGAGCGCGCGCACCGTCACCAGCCCCGGTGCGGCGGTGGGGCTCACGGTGATGGTCAGCAGGTAGCCCTGGGTGCCGCCGGAGTTGGTTTGCCCGGGGATGGCCGAGGCGTCGGGCAGGAACTTCGTGACCACCGCCGTGACGCCGGGATTGGAAAACTGCACCCGCGCCGTCTCGGCGGTGGTCTTGAGGTCGGCGCCTTGCACCACCAGGGCAAACTGCCCGCTGGTACCGGGTGCCAGCCACGCGGGCAGGTCGGTGGGCGACTGCCCGTAGAACAGATCCAGCGGCAGCAGTTGTACCGGCCAGGGTTGCACACCGGTGACCCGATCGGTCACGCACGGGCAGGATTCCGGTGTCGGGCTGATGGGCGTGGTGGTCACGCTCAGCCCCACCAGCAGTTGCTGGGCAATCACCCACACGTAGTCGATGGACTGGCCGCTGATGGTGATGTCGTTGATCGAGAACCCGGCGCTGACCGGCACTTCGAACACCGCCTGCAGGATCTGGTCGGAGCCGTTGGCCGCAGATTTTGCGGTGCCCCGGGTGATTTTCCAGTACTGGCTGACGTCCTGGCCCTGAGGACCTTTCCACGCCGAGAAGTCGGTGGGTTGTTGCAGGTACAGGCCGATGGGGTTGGTCAGGGACAGCCGGTTATTCACCGCCACGCTGTTGGCCGAAAAGCCGATATGCGGGTCGGAGTTGCGGTAGTTCTGCCCGTATTGCGCGCAGCAGATCAACGCCTGGGAATTCTGGCTGCTGGCCAGTGGACGCAGGATGGTTGCTGCGGCCGCCAGGTACACCTCGGCGCTCAGGGTATTGGGGCCGGAGGTCAGGTGCATTGCCCCGCCATATTGGCCGGGCACGCAGGCGGTGCCGGCGTTCCATTTGTTGACCGTGTCATAGGCCGGTTGGCCGGTGGTGGGGTCCATGACCGGATCGCCTTTGTTGCCGGTCGGGCAGTCGGCGGTGTATCGCAAGTACAGGTCCTCGAGTTGCACCTGCGGGTCGATGTAGTCGCGATACAGGCCCAGCACCGCGTTCGGGTCGATGCGCCACATGGCGAGGAAATACGCCGGGTTTTCGCAGGTAAAGGTGATCTTGCGCATGTTCTGGGTACCGGGGTCGCGCACGATCGACCACTCGCAATATTCGTCCAGCCAGCCACGGGGCCCCGAGGGCGAGAAATCCTTGTACTTGCCTTGCCAGTCGATGCTCGGGCAGCGGGTCACGGGCAGTTGCAGCAGGGTGCCTTGCTTGTTCGGATCGTAGAGCGTGTACAAGGTGTTGTTGAGGGTTATCTGGCCGTTGTCGGTCAGCTCCATCACCTGCTGCAACGTCATGGCCTTGCCGCCCAATTGCGGAATCACCGCGGTGCCATTGTTGTAGAAGAACGTCCACAGCCGGTTGGGGAAGGGCGCCCAGGTGATCGCCGGTGGCGTGGTGGGGCCGTAGCCTTCCACCAGCGGGTTGTAATAGCCCGAGCGCGGCGCGTCATTGAGGCCCGACCACGGGTTGCCGATGATCGCGGACTGGGTCCAGCCGGTGAGGTCGTTGTTCCAGTCGGTTTCAAACTGCGGCAACTGGTTTTCCAGGCCCAGCTTGTTGTAGTCCTTGGGGGCTTGCCCGGCGGGCGAGGTGAATTGATTGAAGGGTGTGCTCATGTCGGTTCTCCAGGTGTTGTGGTAGTGGAAGCAGAGCAGCAACCGGCACTGGGAGCAGGGCCGGCAATGGCCTGGCGCGGGTCGTCCCACACCAGTTGGGCGATAAAGCCTGGCAGCGGCGCGTACTCTTGCGGCGTCAACACCCGGGCACTATCGAGATGGGTCACCACCACGGACAACTGCGTGGTGTCAGTGGGGCCAAGGTTCAGCGCCCTGGCATTGCGTGCGGCGTTCAATGCCCGGGACACGCCCTGGGTGATACAGCGGCCCTTGTCATCCACCAGGCCCATGCCGATGCGACTGAAGCGCCCGACGTAGTGCGGATTGTCGGCACTCACCTGCTGTGGCGTGGCGTCGGGCTGGTTGAGGAATACGTCGATCAGGTAGGTGTCGTGGGTGCAGCGCACGTGGTCGAACACCACCCACGGGCCAAGGCCAGCGGCGTTGTTCGTCGCCGGGGCGGGCGCCGAACGGTGTTGGCAGCAGGCCTTCGCCGCCGCCCTGGTCGCGCCAAACTGCGGGGCCACGGGCGTGCCGTAGTCGTAGCCGATATGCCGACTGTCCTGGGCCATGTCACCCAGGGTGGTGTAGCGCCAGGCATCGGCGCTGGTGAAGGTGACGGTGCTGGCGTCGCTCCCGGCAAACGGCTGGAGCAGGCACTGGGTGGTGTACTGCGCCGCCGGGTTGGCGCGGATCCAGACTTCCAGCATTCGGTCGATATTGGCGTGATACGAGCTGAACACCGGGTCGAACGCGGTATAGGCATTGTCGGCCATGTCGCCGCCGATCCAGCCGTGATAGTTGTCGTGGGGCTGCTCGTAGAGCCCGTCGAAATTCAGCGCGCGGTTGGGGTACAGGTCGTCTTTCTGCGGCGGGTCAAACACCGGAATGTTCGCCCATGGATAGCCCGGCACGCCTTGGGGTTGGCTGAACGAGGTGAACTGCAGCGCATCCACCACTTGTTGCTGGAAAATCCGGCTCATCGCATACAGCTCCGTGCGCTCATGCCGGAACGGTTCGCCCTGGGTGTAGAACAGCGGGTTGCGCTGCACGAAGCGGCAATCCACCCCGTTGACCGCACCCCTGGCGCACACTTTCGAGGTGCCGTCCTTGGCGGCGGCGTAACGCAACGGGTTGGGCCGCACTTCACCGGTGTGCGGGTGCACGTAGGTTTCATCGAGAAACGCCTGGGGCAAACCGGCCTGGGGGCTGCCGTCGACACTGGCGTCTTCGGCCATCCAGTCCCAATAGGGAATCGGGCAGTCGATCAGCGCCTCCAGGTACAGCAGATAGGCCCGGTGCCACAGGGCAAAGGCTTCCTGGTAATGCAGGCACCAGTTGGTGTGGATATAGGCGTAGCGCTGCCACGGCGAACCGCTGTCGGGGTCGGCCACCTGCATCACGTCATCCAGCCGTGAGCGGTACAGGTTCAGTTGTTCGGGGCTGAGGGCGCGAATGTCCTGGCGTACGCGTTTGACCGGGTGGGGCAGGTCGGGTGGGGGAATGCGCTCGGCGATATCGAACGGTGAGCTGGGGGTCAGGCGCCAGCCCTGGTTGACCCACAGCCTGAAGGTTTCCAGGGCGTCTATGGGCCAGAACTGCTGCGGGTCGAGGGTCAGCGGCATGCTGCGCGAGGCCAGGTGCTGGTAGATGGTTTCGGACCAGGTCTTGACCGACGCCGGGTCTTCGAGGAACACGAAGTAGGCGTTCATGCAGCCCACCCAGGAGGCGGCGACGGCGGCGCGTTGTGCGGGCGGTATCCAGTAAGGGGCGCTGAAGAGGCCGTGGATATCGGTGGCCCATGTCGGTTTCGCGACTATCATAAGATCCCTCTCATGCCGCCCCGATGCCTGATTTGGCTGGGCTGCTAAGCTGGATTGATGTTAGTGCGCCGCTGCGCAGGATTTGTGCAAATTGGCGGGGTTTTACGGTGGATTCATTGCAGTTTTTTCAAGGAAGATATGGAAAAAATGACAGATGCCATGGATTTGAAAATTCTGGGGAAGTTGCAAAGGGATTGCAGCCAGAGTCTGGAGTTGTTGAGTGACAGTGTGGGGTTGTCTTCGACCAGCTGCTACCGGCGTATCAGGCGGCTGGAGAGTGTCGGGATTATCAAGGCGAAGGTGGCGGTGCTGGATGAGCGCAAGCTTGGGATTCAGGTGACGGCGTTCTTTTTGATCAAGCTTGATAGGGACAGCAATGACATTGACCGCAAGATGCAGCATATCCTGGCGAGTCATCCGGAGATTCAGGACTGTTATCTGCTGACCGGGGAGTTTGATTTTGTGATGGTGGCGAAGTTTCGGGATGCCACGGAGTACACGGATTATATCTATCGGTTTTTAGACATTTACCGGGATATTCCGATTCGTACTTATTCTTCTACGTTGGTGGTGCGGACGGTTAAGAAGTCTTATGAATTGCCGTTGCCTTTGTCGTTGCTGTGATTGGGGGGCATATCCGTTATTTAGGTAACGGCTGCTTAGGGTTTCGCTCTTACAGCGACTCACTTTGGAAAAGCCCCAAAGTAAGCAAAGGGCTCTGCTCCGCCTGTCGGCACCTCGCCTAGGCTCGGTGTTCCCTCACTCCGGCGATGCTCCGCGGGCCGCCGCGATGGGCCATCCTTGGCCCAGCGCGGCTAAACCGGCGTCCTGCCGGTTTACCCGCTCCGCACCACCTGCGTTCGGCCTCGGGCTGAATGGGGCAGTCAGATCAAGATCAAAAGCCAAAGCACAGCGGCCTACAGGCCGGCTTGAGTGGTAGAAGCAAATCAAAATCTAAAGCGGGCACGATCCGCTGTAGGAGCTGGCTTGCCGGCGATGGCATCAACTGGGTGTACCTGAAAAACCGAGGTGTCTGCATCGCAGGCAAGCCAGCTCCCACAGAAAAGCAGAGCTGCAGCAGTTTCAGATTTGGTTTTCGCTTTGGCTTTTGTCTGCTCACCACTCAAGCCGGCCTGTAGGCCGCTGTGCTCTTGATCTGCTTTTGATCTTGATCTTAGGCGCCCCGTTAAACCACGCTGGCCGAACGCAGGCTTTGGAGCGTGGGTAACCCGGCAGGACGCCGGGTTAGCCGCGCTGGGCCAAGGATGGCCCATCGCGGCGGCCCACGGTCCAAAGCCGGAGTGAGGGCACACCGAGCCTTAGCGAGGTGCCGAGTGGTGGGGCAAGAGCCTTTTGGTTACTTTTGGGCTCCTTTCAAAAGTGACCCGCTGTAAGAGCGGAACCCATCGAAGCCATCACCCAAATAACGGATATGCCCCCCAACCCCCGCCCAAAAAAGAAGCTTTTATGACAAAAGTTCGGTAGTCCCCAGCGACCCCGGTCTTGGCTATGTAACGCGCTCAACAACGCCAAAACAGGCGATGCCAGAGCCGCAAGCAGGATGCCAGGAGTGGGGCGAATGGGAACTATGGAACGTTACTCGAAAGTCGGCATGCAGGAGCTCGACCAGCGCCTGTCAAAGATCGTCGAAGCCGCGCGCAAAAAGCCGGTCTCGGTCTACCGCTATGGCGCACCGTGGGTATGGATCGTCTCCCAGGACGACTGGCAAGGCGCACTCAAGGAAGTCTCCAGCTATATCCCCGCAGGCCATTCACTGGTCCTGCTGCGCCCGCAGATCGACGACATCCTCGACCACCACCGCGACCTGCTCCAGGCCGAACCCGGCACCCGGATCGCCCCCCAGACCGTCTTGCAGATCCTGCTGCTGCAACTCCTGTACTCGGTCCCCAACGAACAGCAACTGCACGAACAGCTCAACTACAACCTGCTGTTCCGCTGGTTCGTCGGCCTCGACCTGAACCAGAAAGTCTGGGGCATCAACCTTCTTCAACGCGACATCGCCACCTTCCTCGGCAACCCGCAGGCGGTGCAACTGATCCAGAAAATCATCGGTGAAGTGTTCTGTGGCGCCTTGCTGCACATGCCGGAGTTCTCCCTGAACTTCGCCCTGCTGCACACCTGGCTCGCACGGCACGGCAACACCTCGATATCCAGCAATTGAACAGGCCAAACGCCGGGCAAACGGCGACGGCAATCATCTTGAGTAAACCAGGGGGCGGTGTGGAGCATCTGTTCAAATCAACGCTGGCGCTGTGCTGGCTGACGCTGGGCGCATTGGCGCAACCGGTGCAGGCCGAAGAGCAGGGCGCCCAGCCCGAAGCTCCGGCACGGCGGGTGGACGTCAACGAGTACTTTGTGCGCGGCAATACCGTGCTCGATGCCCGGGCGATCGAAGAAGCGGTGTACCCGTTTCTCGGCCCGCAAAAGACCCTGGCCGATATCGAAGGCGCCCGGGATGCCTTGCAGAAGATCTACCAGGAACGCGGCTACCAATCGGTGTTCGTGGAGCTGCCCGAGCAGAAGGTCGACGACGGCATCGTCTACCTGCAAGTCAGCGAGACCAAGGTCGGCCGCGTCCGTGTGGTCGGCGCCAAGCATTATTCGCCAGTGGAAATCCGCGAAGAAGTGCCGGGCCTGAAGGAGGGCGCCGTACCGGACTTCACCCGCGTGCAAACCCAGCTCGCCGGCCTCAACCGCGGCGTCGGGCGCCAGGTCACGCCGCTGGTTCGCGAAGGCCAGCGCCCCGGCACCATGGACGTCGACCTGCAGGTGGAAGACCAGAACCCGTGGCACGCCAGCCTCGGCCTGAACAACGACTACAGCGCCGACACCAAGGAGCTGCGCAGCGTGGCCACGCTGGGTTACGACAACCTCTGGCAGTTGGGCCACAGCATTTCCCTGACCTACTTTACGGCGCCCCAGGACAGTGACAATGCCAAGGTCTGGTCGGGTTCCTACACCGCACCGCTGAATGATCGCTGGAGCCTGCAGTTCTCCGGTTACCAGTCCGACAGCAACATCGCCACCATCGGCGGCAGCAACGTGTTGGGCAAGGGCCATTCCTACGGCGTGGCGGCGATCTACAGCCTGCCGGCCAGCGGCAGCTGGGCCAACTCGTTCTCGGTCGGTGTGGACTTCAAGGACTTCAAGGAGCAGATGAAGTTTGGCAGCAGCACGGACGATATCCCGCTCAAGTACGCACCGCTGACGTTCGGCTACAACGGCTACCGCTACACCGAGCAGTCGCAGCTGGGCCTGGGCTTGAACCTGATCGTCGGCACCCGCGCGTTTTTTGGCTACGGCAGCGACGCCGAAGAGTTCCAGTACAAACGCGACAAGGCCAGCCCGAGTTTCGCCGTGCTCAAGGGCGACCTGAATTACACCTACACCTTCGGCAACGACTGGCAATCGGCGTCCAAGGCCGGCTTCCAGTTGGCCTCGGGGCCGCTGGTGTCCAACGAGCAATATTCCGCCGGCGGTGCCACCTCGGTACGCGGTTACCTCGCCGCCGAGCGCACCGGTGACGAAGGCTACCTGCTGTCCCAGGAACTGCGCACGCCGTCGCTCGCCAAGTTCCTCGGCAGTTATGTGCAGGAGTGGCGCTTCTACGCGTTTGCCGAAGGCGCGCGCCTGCGCCTGCATGACCCGCTGCCCGAGCAGGAAGACGAATACAGCCTGGCCAGTGTCGGCCTGGGCACCCGCGCCAGTTTGAGCAAGTGGTTGTCCGGCAGCCTGGATTGGGGCTACCCGCTGCTCGATGGCCCAAACACCCAGAAACAGGACTCGCGACTGCACTTCAGTGTGCAGGCGACTTTCTGACCCTTTTTTTCGGAGATTCCTGACATGCAACGCCTATTTCTGAGCCTGTTGATCTGCCTGGGCTTCGTGCTCCCAGCCACCGCCCAAGCCTGGTGGCAGGACGACTGGCACTACCGTAAACAGATCACCGTGGACACCACCTCCCAAGGCGCGGCCATCAGCCAGGCCCTGGGCCGCACGGCGCTGTTGGTACGCCTGCACACCGGTAATTTCACCTTTGACGGGGTCAAGGACGACGGTGCCGACCTGCGTTTTGTCAGCGCCGACGACAAGACCGTGTTCAACCACCAGATCGAAAGCTTCGACCCGCTGATGGGCATGGCGCTGATCTGGGTCGATGTGCCCAAGGTCGAAGGCGGCCAGCGCCAGGACCTGTGGATGTACTACGGCAATCAGAAGGCCCCGGCCACCGCCAACGGCCAGTTGACCTTTGACCCGAACTACACCGCGCTCTACCACTTTGACGGTGCCAACGGCACGCCGCCCCGGGACACCACGGCCTACGGAAACACCGCCCTGAATGCCACCGGCGCGAGCATCGACGGGGTCATCGGCCGCGCGTTGCAGTTCAGCGGCCAGCCGTTGCTGCTGCCGGCCAGTCCGTCGCTGCAACACAGCGCGGGCAGTGCGTTTACCTTCAGTGCCTGGTTGCGCCTGGACCAGGCCAACGGTGAGCAAGCAGTGATGGCTCGTCGCGAGGGTGCCCACAGCCTGTTGCTGGGCTTGAACCAGGGCATGCCGTTTATCGAAATCGACGGCCAGCGCGCGGTCTCGACCCAGCCGCTGAACCCGGGCCAATGGCAGCACCTGGCGTTCAGCGCCGAGGGCGACAAGGTTTCGCTCTACGTCAATGGCCGCGAAACGGCGAGCCTGGCGGTAGCGATGCCGGCGTTCAATTCCCAGCTGGCCATCGGTGCGGACTTGCCGGAAGCCACCAGCGGGCACCTGCCGTTTGCCGGTGCCATGGACGAGCTGCGCCTGTCCAAGGTCGCGCGCCCGGCAGCCCTGTTGCTGGCCGATGCCACGGCCCAGGGCGCCGAGTCGAAACTGGTGACCTACGGCGTGGATGAAGAACAGTCGGGCTTCGGTTTCGGCAGCCTGGGGTTCCTGCTCAAGGCCGTGCCGGTGGATGCCTGGGTGATCATCCTGGTGCTGGTGGGGATGATGTTCCAGTCGTGGTTCATCATGGTCCGCAAGAACCGTCAGGTCAGTCGCGTGAGTGCGGCCAACGAGATCTTCCGCGAGGAATTCGCGCAGATCGGCACCCGCCTGGAGATGTACTACGACGACGCATTGCTGGCCGAGCGCCTGACCCATTCCTCGCTGTGGCGCCTGTACCGGGTGGCGGTCAAGGAAATCCGTACCCGTCGCGCCCAGGGCGCCGACACCTCGTCGGTTTCGGCGGCGACCATCGAAGCCATTCGCTGCTCCATGGACGGTGTGCGCACCCGGGAAAACCAGTTGCTCGGCGCCAAGCTTTCAACCCTGTCCAACGCCATCGCCGGCGGCCCGTACATCGGCCTGCTGGGTACGGTGCTGGGGATCATGGTGGTGTTCCTCGGCACGGCAATGGCCGGTGACGTGAACATCAATGCCATCGCCCCGGGCATGGCGGCGGCCTTGCTGGCCACGGCCATGGGCCTGTTTGTCGCGATCCCCGCGCTGTTTGGCTACAACCGCCTGATTACCCGCAACAAGGAAGTCAGCGCCGACATGCGCGTGTTCGTCGACGAGTTCATCACTCGCCTGGCGGAGATGCACGGCGAGAGCCAGCACAGTGAAGCGGCGCACCGTCGCGACCACCACGCCACCGTCCCGGCCTGAGGAGAATCAGCATGGCTTCCGTGAATGCCTCCCACGACGATGACGATGACGCACCCGTCGACAGCATCAACATCACGCCCCTGGTGGACGTGCTGATGGTGGTGTTGGTGATGTTTATCCTGACCGCCACCGCCCAGGTCTCGGGGATCCAGATCCACCTGCCCAAGGCCAGCGCCTCGGTGTCGCTGTCGGAGGCCAAGACCAAGGCGATCTCGGTAAACGATGGCGGCCAGGTGTTTCTCGACGCTTACCCGGTGACCTTGCCCGAGTTGGAAGAGCGCCTGCGCATCGAGAAAGCGCAGAACCCGGACTTCCCGGTCATCGTGCGCGGCGACGCCATGGTGCAGTACCAGAAGGTCATCGAAGTGCTCGACTTGCTGCGCCGCCTGGAGCTGTCCCAGGTCGGGCTGGTCACCGGCAAACCGAGCCAGGGCTGACCCATGACCGCACAGATGACGATCACGCCGACGCCGGTAAAAAACAGGTCGCCGCTGCGTCCATTGAAGTGGGGCGTTGGCCTGTTGCTGGGCGCCGTTGCCGCCTGGTTTCTCTGGCAGTGGGCCAATGACATGAGTGGCGTGCGCCGGGAAGCGCCCAAGGTGCCGACGATTATCCCGTTGCCGCCACCACCGCCACCGCCGCCGGAAAAACCCAAGGAGCCCGAGGTGCAGGAAAAAATCCCGGAGCCGGAACCCACACCGACCCCGGACGAGGTCAAGCCCGAGGAAGAAGCACCGCCTTCACCGGCGGACGACCTGGCCAACCCGATGCAGATCGACGGCGACGCGCAGTCAGGTACCGACGGTTTCAACATCGGCGCCGGCAAGGGCGGCGGCATGGCCGGTTCCGGTGGCGGCGGCCTGGGCACCGGCACGTTCAAGCAGTACCTGGCCGGTGTATTCCAGCGCCTGCTGCGGGAAGACCCGGAGCTGCGCAAAAAGGCCTACACGCTGCAGGCCGACCTGTGGCTGAGCGCCGACGGCGAGGTGACCCGCGTGGAGCTGGCCAAGTCCAGCGGCGACGCCGAGACCGACGCCCAGGTGCTGGCCGCCTTGCGTGCCACGCCGCGCCTGAAGGAACGCACACCCGCGTCGTTGACCCTGCCGGTACGCCTGTCCCTCAAGGGCCGGCGCCCGGATTGATCGAACCCTTTTTTGCAGTTTTCTACAGGAGTTGTGTGCAGATGATTTCCCACGTGAATCGATTGACCCTGGCGGTCGGCATGGTCGTTGCGACCCTGGTCGGCCAGGCGACGGCAGCCACTGCCGCACCTTCGGAAAACGCCACGGTCAACCTGATCCGCCTGCTGGTGCAGCAAGGTGTGCTCAAGCAGGAACAGGCCGACGGGTTGATCGCCCAGGCCGAGAAAGAAGCCCAGCAAGCCCGCCAGGCCAACGCGGCCACAGCGGTGGCGGCGACCGGCCCGGCAGCCGCCCCTGGTGATGTGCGGGTGCAATACGTGCCGGCAGCGGTGCGCGATCAGATTCGCGACCAGGTCAAGGCCGAGGTCATGGCCACCGCCAAACAGGAAAACTGGGCCCAGCCCAACACCTTTCCGGACTGGGTCTCGCGCATCAGCTTCGACGGCGACATTCGCCTGCGGGATGAGTCGCGCTACTTCTCGGGCAACAACAGCAATGAAATCGTCGATTACGCCAAGCTCAACCAAAGCGGGCCCTACGACGTCAACAAGAACACCAATACCCAATTGCCGCCGTTGCTCAACACCCGCGAGGACCGAGAAAACCTGTTCCGCCTGCGCGCGCGCCTGGGCATGAAGGCTGTGATCTCGCCCGACTGGACCGCCGGCATCCGCCTGGGCACCGGCAACGACAACAACCCGGTGTCCACCACTCAGACGCTGGGCGGCGGCTTTGGCAAGAAAGACATCTGGCTCGACCAGGGCTACCTCACCTGGAAGACCACCGACTACATGACCCTGACGGCGGGGCGCTTCGCCAACCCGTTCTACTCCACCGACATGATGTATTCCGGCGACCTCAATTTCGACGGCGTGGCGGCGATCTTCAACCACAAACTCAACAGCGACTGGGGCCTGTTCGGCACCCTCGGTGCATTCCCGGTGGAGTACAGCCCCGACACGGCCACCACCAACGGTTTCGACAAGGACGAGAGCGAAAACAAATGGATGTTCGGCGGGCAGATCGGCGCCGACTGGAAGATCAACCGCAGCAACAGCCTGAAAGGCTCGATGGCCTACTACCACTTTGGCGACATCCAGGGCGAACGCTCCAGCCCTTGCTCGCCGTGGTCCGGCCAGCCGGCCTGTGACACCGACGGCACACGCCTGGCGTTTATGCAAAAGGGCAACAGCGTGTTCCTGCTGCGTGACATCGCCCCCAACCCGGCAACGCCCGGCCTGACCCCGCAACCGCAATTCGTCGGCCTGGCCTCCAAGTTCAACGTGCTGGACCTCAACCTGGCGTGGGACAGCGAACTGCCGGAAGACCTCAAGCTGCGCAGCCAGACCAACTTCATCCACAACCTGGCCTACGACAAGGGCGAGATGCTCAAGCGCAGCGAAGGCCAGATCGTC
The DNA here is from genome assembly GCF_000242655.1 of Pseudomonas sp. PAMC 25886. Taxonomy (NCBI): domain Bacteria; kingdom Pseudomonadati; phylum Pseudomonadota; class Gammaproteobacteria; order Pseudomonadales; family Pseudomonadaceae; genus Pseudomonas; species Pseudomonas sp. PAMC 25886. Next base: position 146,151 of record NZ_AHHC01000058.1, on the reverse strand, counting down.
AACAACATCAACAGCGATGGCCAGTTTGAAAGTGGCGGCAACGCGTTGCTCGTGCAGTTCACCCTCGGCAGTGCGCTGGAGATGCGCAGGAAGGGCGACTGGAACGTGCTGGCGGGCTACAAGTACATCCAGCCGGACGCCTTGCCGGACGGCTTCAACGACTCCTCCTTCCACCTCGGCGGCACCAACGCCAAAGGCTATTTCATCGGCGCCAATTACGGCCTCGACAAGAACATCTATGCCAGCGCCCGTTGGCTCAGCGCCTCCGAAGTGTATGGCGCGCCGTTTGAAGTGGATGTCATGCAACTGGAACTCAACACGCGCTTCTGATGCGCCGGAGAAAGCTCATGAACACGCGAATTTGCGGCCTGCTGTTGCTGCTGATTACCACCGGCGCTTCGGCTGAAGGCATGGAAGAGCGCCTGCGCACCCAGCTGCGCAGCACCACCCAGCAGTTGCAGGCGCTGCAAAGCGAACAGGCCCAGGCCAGTGCCGCGCGCATCGCTGCCGAAACCCAGGCCAAACAGGCCCAGGCGCAGATCAAGCAACTGACCGCCGAGCTGGAAAAGACCCGTGGCGTGGCCGAGCAACTGGTGGGCCAGCAACAGAACCTGCACAGCCAGGCCCAGGCTCAGGTGGCGGCCAGCAACGAGCAAGTCGGCAAGTTCAAGAAGGCCTACGAAGACCTGCTGGTGATCGCCCGTGGCAAAGAGACCGAGCGCGCACGTTTGCAGGCGCAACTCACGGAACGTGACACACAAGTGCAGCAATGTTCAGTCAAGAATCAACAGATGTACGGCGTGGCCCAGCAGTTGCTGACGGCCTACGAAAAAATCGACGTGGCCGACGTGATGAGCATCCGCCAACCGTTCGCCAGCAGCACCCGGGTCAAGTTCGAGGAACTCGCCCAGGGTTTTGGTGATGGTCTTTACCTTAATCGGTTCGATGCTCCACAGACCGTCACTAATCATTGATCAACAAGGAAGAGACCACTATGAACGACGTACAACTGATCACCAGCGTTACCCCGCAGGCCTTGACCGAGCTGCTGCAGGAAGCCGGCTACCGGGTCAACCAGACCGAGCAGAACGGCATCGTGCAATTGCTCAGCGCCAGCCAGGGCATCGGCTTTGCCGTGCGCTTTGGCAACCCGGCGGTGGAGCAGGGCAGCTATGTGGATTTCACTTACAGCTGCGCGCTGCGGGTGCAGGGCGAATTGCCGGACGGCCTGGCGCAAGTGTGGAACGCCTCCCGCCGCTTTGCGCGGCTGTCGTTGCAGGGTGAATTCCTGCTGATGGAGATGGATGTGGTGGCGGCCGGCGTGGGTACCCCGTACCTGCGCAACCAGCTGGAATTGTGGGACCGCCTGCTGCAGGAATTTATCGTCTACCTGCGTGAATACAGCCAGCAAGCGGCCCAGCTTCAGGCCCAGGCCGCAGCCGCGCCGGCTGTCGACGCGCGCGAAGAGGCGCCTGCCCTGTGAAGAAACCAACCCTTGTGGTCGGCGCCGGCGCCCTGGTGGTGCTGGCGGTCGCGGTGGGGTTGAGCCTGCGACCGGGCAGTGACCCGGTCGCAGCCCAGCAGCCGGCGCCGGTGGCCGTGAAAGACGGGCCGGCAGTGGCTCGCCTGGGCAACCAGCAGATCGACCTGCTTGAACTCAAGACGGTGCTGGCGGCGCTGCCGGTGGAAACCCGCGAGCAATTGCGCGGCAACCGTGGCGCCCTGGAAACCTGGCTGCGTTCGCGCCTGGCGCAAAAGGCCGTGCTTGAACAGGCCGACGCCCAGGGCTGGCGCCAGCGCCCGGAAGTAGAGCAGCAGACCCGTGCCGCCACCGAGCAGATCGTGTTTCGCGACTACATGCTGTCGGTCAGCCAGGTACCGGCCGACTACCCCAGCGCGGCCGAGTTGCAGCAAGCCTATGACAGCGGCAAGGCGCAGTGGGTGACGCCGCCGTTGTACCGGGTGAGCCAGATCTTCCTCGCCGCCAGCGACCCGCAAACCCTCGACACCGTACGCCGCCAGGCGCAGGAATTGAGCCGCCGGGCCCAGGCTGCGCCGGGTGAGTTTGCGGCGTTGGCCAGCCAATACTCCCAGGACCCCGACAGTGCCAAACGCGGTGGTGATTCGGGGATGCAACCGTTGCAGCAACTGGTGCCCGAGATGCGTGGCGTGGTGGCGCGGCTCAAGACCGGCGCGGTGTCGGAGCCGGTGCAGAGTGCGGCGGGGTTCCACGTGCTCAAACTCACCGGGCAACAACCGGCGCGCACCGCGACGCTGGATGTATTGCGTGAGCGCCTGACCGAGGCCCTGCGTGCCCAGCGTCAGGAGCAAATTGCCAAGGCCTACCTCGAAGGCATGCTTAACACCGCCACCTTGAGTATCGATGGCGCCGAGCTGAACAAGGTGCTGGAGTAAAAACGTCTCACCGCATTGGATGCACAGTACCCACAAGACAGGGAGTCTCCCATGGTATTTCTTGACCCGGTTGTACCCCACGGCACCACGCCTTATCGCGGGCTGACGGAGTCCCGCGAGGCCTGGCTGGCGCTGGCCGCCACCATCGAGCCCGAGGTGGCGCAGTACTTCCTGATCAGCGCACGTTGTGGCTGTTTCATGCAGGCCGCCCGCAGCCTCAACATCAAGGCCACACAGTTGCGCAAGCGCCTGGCTCAACTGGAAGAGCAACTGCGCCGCTCGCTGTTCAGCTATCAGGGCAATGTCCTGGCCCTCAGTCGTGAAGGGCAGCAGTTGCAGGCGCAGCTGATTGCCCTGGCCCATGAACGACGCCTGCCGGTGCTGGAGCAACCGCTGATTCGGCTGGCGGTGGCCGAGTCGATCCTGCATGACATTTTGGGACGCGACCTGATTGCCCTGTTGCGGCGTAATGCGAGTGTGCGGCTGGAGATCATTTCCATCGACAGTGATTTGGCGTTGCAGGCACTGGAGGCCGATGTGGTGGTGTGGTTGTCGGGGATGGAGTCGCCGGGGGCCGGGCCGAGCTTTGCCATTAGTGCGCCCGAGGTGTTGGCGCGGTTGGATTATTCGCCGCACATTGCCAAGCGTTATTCACGGTTGGCGGTGCGGCCGGACAGTATCGAGGACCTGGCGGATTACATGCTGGTGCAGTGGCAGCCGGACCGGCAGGTGGAGGCGTTGCGGCCCTGGAACAGCCTGGTGGAGCAGCGGTTGGCGGGGGTGGTGCAGGTGCAGGCTTATCCGTTGATGCTGGAGATGATTCGGTGCAGTGCGTGTATTGGGTTGTTGCCGCGGTATATGGGGTGTTTTGATCGTGGGTTGACGGCGTTGGATGGGGTGTTTTTGGAGGGGATGCAGCGGCAGGTGTGGATGGGGGTGAATGCTGAGGTGCGGCATCCGCAGGAGGTGGGGTGGGTGGTGGAGATGATTCGGAATACGTTTCGGGAGAGGGGGGAGTGGTTTGATTGATTGTGTACATATCCATTTTTTCGGTAATGGCCACCTATGGTTTCGCTCTTACAGCGAGTCACTTTGGAAAAGCCCCAAAGTAACCAAAGGGCTCTGCCCCGCCTGTCGGCACCTCGCCTAGGCTCGGTGTTCCCTCACTCCGGCATTGCTCCGCGGGCCGCCGCGACGGGGCGTCCCTGCCCCGTCGCGGCTAAACCGGCGTCCTGCCGGTTTACCCGCTCCTCAATCCCTGCGTTCGGCCTCGGGCTTATTGGGGCAGTCAGAGCCAGATCAAGATCAAAAGCAAGAGCACAGCGGCCTACAGGCCGGCTTGAGTGGTAGAAGCCAGAGCAAAATCCAAAGCGAAAGCCAAATCTGAAACTGATGCGGCTCTGCTTTTCTGTGGGAGCTGGCTTGCCTGCGATGCAGACACCTCGGTTTTTCAGATGCACCCAGTTGATGCCATCGCAGGCAAGCCAGCTCCTACAGGGGGACTGTGCCCGCTTTAGATTTTGATTTTGCTCCACACCACTCAAGCCGGCCGGTAGGCCGCTGTGCTGTTGATCTGCTTTTGATCTTGATCTTAGGCGCCCCGTTAAACCACGCTGGCCGAACGCAGGTAGTACGGAGCGGGTAAACCGGCAGGACGCCGGTTTAGCCGCGACGGGGCAGGGACGCCCCGTCGCGGCGGCCCGCGGAGTAATGCCGGAGTGAGGGCACACCGAGCCTAGGCGAGGTGCCGAGTGGTGGGGCAAGAGCCTTTTGGTTACTTTTGGGCTCCTTTCAAAAGTGACCCGCTGTAAGAGCGGAACCAATAGAGGCCATCACCGAAAAAATGGATATGCCCCCAATCACCGCGCCCTACCCAAAAACCCCTCAATCAACCCATTCACCTCCTCGGGATTCTCCAGCGCCGCGAGATGCGCAGTCCGCGCCATCACCACAAACTCCGCCCCGGGAATCACCTGTGCCATGGCCCGGGTCTCCGCCACGGCAAACGTGCGATCTTCTTCACCCGCCACCACCAGAACCGGCGCACGAATCGCCGCCAGCAACGCCCTCTGATCCGGCCGCTTGGGCACCACACTGTCCACCGCCCAAGCGATCGAATCGACATCGCACACAGCCAATGCCTGATGAATCCGGGCGATCGCCTCTGGCCGTTCCCGCTCGGTAGTCGGCCCCACAAACGCACGGGTCGCAGTCCCCACCATCCCCAGCCGAAACCCACCCAACAGCCGAATCACCACCGCCAGCAGCGGAAACTCCAGCCGATGCCGCAACCCCGCCGGCGACGCCGTACAGTTCATCAACACCGCCGCCTCGACCCGCGCCGGGTACATCGCCGCAAACGTCCCGCCAATCATCCCACCCCACGAATTCCCCACGAAGGTACAGCGCTCAATCCCCAACCCATCCAACACCTCACTCACACACTGCGCACACTCGGCAAAGGTAAACGCGCGGCTCAGCGCCTCACTGTCACCATGCCCCGGCGGGTTGATCAGCACCACCCGATAGCGCGGGCTGAAATACCGCGCCTGGGCCATCCACATGCGCGCATCCATCAGCAGGCTGGACCAGAACACCATCGCCGGGCCCTCGCCGACACTGCGCACGCGCACGCGGCCGAGGCAGGCGGGAATGTCCTGCACCTGAAGATCGTGATATTCAAGCAGCGCCATGACGGCCTCGCGCACAAGGGAGATGAACGCCTTAGCCTATACCTGCCAGGCTGCAGGCGGCGTTATCAGCCCATATCAGCCGCGGTGATAAATCGACGGGCCAGAAACCCATACAGCAGATAACCAAACGCCAACACCAACGTTGCGCCAAACACGGCTTCTTCACCACAGGCATAAATCGCATACAGCGAGTACCCCACGGCGATCAGCAGCACCGTGGTATTGCGCGCATAAACCGCCGCTGTCACCCGTGCCTTGTGCATTATCACCAGCAGCCCGGTGAGTGCCGTGACGTAGGGGATCAGATTGGTCACCACCGCCAGGTTCACCAGCTTGCTGAACTGGGCGCTGGCGGTGGGTGATATGGTCGACAAGGCAATCAGGCTCTGCAATGCCGCACAGGCAACCATTCCCACTACCGGCGCATGGGCGCGGGTAACCCGGCTGAAGAAGCGCGGAAACAGGCGTTGGTCTGCCGACATCTTGGCCGTTTGCGCCAGGGTGAATTGCCAGCCCAGCAGCGAACCGATGCATGCCACCACCGCGAGGGCCATGATGATGTCACCCACCAGCGGCGTGAAGATCTGCGCGTACACCAGGGCAAACGGCGCTGAAGACTCGGCCAGTTCGGCGTTGGGCACGATGCCCTGGATCACGCTGGTGGACAGCACATACACCAGTGCCGCACCGAGGGTGCCCAGCAGGCAGGCGAGGGGCACGGTGCGCTTGGGGTCTTCCACGGCGTCATAGCCCTGGGCGGCGGACTCCATGCCAAGGAATGCCCAGAGCGTCAGCGGGATGCTCGCGCCAATGGCGTCCCACAGTTGCAGTTGGTTGGGGTTCCAGGCGTCGCTGAACACCTCGGCCTTGAAATAGAACCAGCCGATCACACTCAGCCCCGCCACGGGAATGATCACGCCCCACACCGTGATCACGCCGATCCGGCCGGTCAGGCGCGGGCCGCCGAAGTTGGCCACGGTGGTCAGCCAGATCAGCCCCAGGGTGCCGATAAACAACGGGATCGGCCCGCTGCCCAGCCACGGGATAAAGGACGACAGGTAGCCCACCGCCGAAATTGCAATCGCCACATTGGCGATGATCAGCGACAGGAAGTACAGAAACGAACAGAGGAAGAACCCCGACTTGCCGTGGGCCTCTTCGGTGTAGGCCGACATGCCGCCCGTGCGTGTACAGAAGAGGCCGCATTGGGCGAAGCAATACGCGATCGCCATCGAGCCCACGGCGGTGATCACCCACGACAGCAACGAAATCGCGCCCAATTGCGCCATGCTGGAAGGCAGCATGATGATGCCCGAGCCCATCATATTGATCGCCACCAGGGTGGTCAGGCCCATCAGGCTCATCTTCTTGCTTGGCTCGGCCATCGGCAACTCCTTGTCGTGGGGGCGTGCGATGGCAGGCTAGCACGTTGTGCTCACTTCGCCTTCGGGCCCCGGTTTTCTCCCAGGATCCGCGCGGCATCCCGCGCCGGTGGCAGGCCGAATACCCGGGCGTAATCGCGGCTGAACTGGGTCGGGCTTTCATAGCCGACTTCAAAGGCGGCGCGGGTGACGTTTTTGGCGCTGGCCACCATCAGGGTGCGGGCCTGCAGCAAGCGCACGCGCTTCTGGTACTGCAATGGGCTCAGGTTGGTGACGGCCTTGAAGTGCCGGTGAAAGGCCGACACGCTCATCGCGGCTTTCTGCGCCAGGGCTTCCACCCGGATCGGCTCGGCGAAGTCCCGGCGGATCCACTGGATGGCCTGGCTCACCCGGGCCATGGCCGTGTCGGGCGCTGCTATTTCCCGCAGCATCCAGCCGTGGGGCCCTTGCAGCACGCGATAGAGAATCTCGCGTTCATACACCGGCGCGAGGGCGGTTATGGCCTCAGGGTTACCCATTAGCCGCAGCAGGCGCAGCCAGGCATCCATCAGTTCAGGGGTTACGGCGGCCACTGAAAATCCCGCCTCCCGGTCGTAGCGTCCGGCAGGTTTGGGCAAGTCGCCGAGCAGCGTCGCAAGTACCGTCGGGTCCAGTGTCAGGCTGACCGCCAGGTACGGTTCACCGGAGGCCGCAGGGTGCACAGTGCCCACGGCGGGCAGCTCGATGGACATCACAAAATACGTCGCCGGGTCATAGCGCAGTGTGCGATCACCCACGGTCATGGATTTGCTGCCCTGCAGGATCAGGTTGATCATCGGCTCATACACGGCAGCCAGCATGTGCTCGGGAATCGCGCCCTGAACCATGGCCACGCGCAGGATCCCCGTTTCAGTGCGGCGGTTTTCGGCCTTGGCGGCCAGGGTGCGCAGTTCGATCAGTTGTGTGTTCATGCCGGGCATGCTGAGCGTCCGGGTGTGTCTTGTGCAAGCGAAAAGCAGAAACAGGCAGGTTTCGAGCACGAACGGCTGCGTCGGCGCAGGCGTACACGCCTACTGTGGTCACTCCTTTGAACAAGCAGTGGAGCCACACATGGGCGTTATCCTCATCACCGGCGGCAGCCGTGGCATTGGTGCCAGCACTGCAGAGTTGTGTGCCCGTAAAGGCATGGGTGTGATCCTGACCTACAACAGTCATCCGGAAGCCGCCCAGGCGGTGGTGCAGCGGATCGAGTCGGCGGGCGGCCAGGCCGTCGCGCTGCCGTTGGACGTGGCTGACGTCAGTTCCTTCAAGGGTTTTGGCGAGGCGGTAAAACAGGCGCTGTCGGCAGCCTTTGGTGAGAGCGGCTTGAGTGGCCTGGTGAACAACGCAGGTTTCGGCCTGTTCAATCCCCTGGAATCGGTCACCGAGGCGCAGTTCGACGGTCTGCTGAATGTGCACCTCAAAGGCCCGTTTTTCCTGACTCAAGCCTTGCTGCCGTTGCTGCAGGCACACGCCTGCATCGTCAACCTGACCAGCGCGACCACCCGCGTGGCTACCGCCGGCGTCGCGCCTTACGCCGCCTTCAAGGGTGCGCTGGATGTGCTCACCCGCTACATGGCCAAGGAGTTTGGCGAGCGGCAGATTCGCGCGAATGCCGTCTCTCCGGGAGCCATTCGCACCGAGTTGGGCGGCGGGCTCAATGATGAGTTCGAAGCGCTGCTGGCTTCACAAACCGCTCTCGGCCGAGTGGGCGAACCTGAGGATGTGGCACGTGTGATCGCCCTGTTGCTCTCGGAAGAAGGCCGCTGGATCAATGCCCAGACGATCGAGGTCGCGGGCGGTTACATCATCTGAAGAGCGAGGCTACAGCATGCTGGATCATATCTTTTTGTCGGTCAGCGACATTCAACGCGCCATCGATTTCTACCAGGCCGTACTGACGCCGCTGGGCATCACCACGCGCCACGACTACGCCGGCAAGGACGGCCCGCCGGGCCATCCGGACCTCAAGGGTTTCGGCGCCAACGGACGCATATTTTTCTGGTTGCGCGAGGGCGTGGTTGAGGGCAGGGCGGTGCACGTGGGTTTCGTCGCCAGCAGCCGCGCCGAGGTCGATGCGGCCTACCAGGCGGCGATGAGTGCTGGCGCCGTCGACAACGGCGCCCCGGGCGCGCGTTTGCACTACGACCCGAACTACTACGCCGCCAATGTGCTGGACCCGGACGGCTACAGCCTGGAATTCGTCTACAAGAACTGGCAGCACGCCCAGTCGTAGCAACTGTCGGAGAGGGAGGCGATCAGCCCGCGGCCTGCGGCTGCATCCGCCACTCACCGTCCACATCCTTGACCAACCCACTGGCCACAAACAGCGGCGCCAGGCGTTTGTGCAACTGCGGCTCGACAAACTCTTTCACGGTGTCCAGGGCCAGCGCGCCGCTCAGCGGCAGCTCGGCCTTGGTGTAGGACAGCCAGGCCTTTTTCAACATCATCAGCACGTCGCTGCCGGCGGTGGAGGCGAAGCGGCGGTGGACTTTCCTGCCGTCGAAATCGAAGGTGTGCTGGAACTCGTAACCCGCCTCGTTGCCTTCGCTGGCGACGCAGCGGATGCAGGTGCAGGGGCCATCGCCGAAAGCGCTGCGCAGGTAGGTGTTGAAGTCCACCACGGGCTTGAGTGACAGGCGCTTGTCCACCTCGAACAGGTCGCCGGTCATTTTTTCGTCAGTGTTCAAGGTCCATTTCCTCGCAGCGGTTTTTTCAAGGGCGGCACGATACCAGCCGAAGGGCATGGGCGGGTAGTTTTTGGTCGCTTCAGTGGGGACGTCCATTCGCCAATGCCCTTGTTAGAGTTTCCTTAAATCACCCCCAGAGGAAACCGGCATGAGCAGCACACCCACGATCTACAACCACGGCGTTTCATGGGAAGAGGGCAACAGCGTCAGCCAGGGCTACCGCGTCAACGGCACGATCTATATTGCCGGGCAGTTTTCTCACACCCTCGACGGCGAATTCGTTGACGGTGATGCGGCCGTCCAGACACGCCAGGCCCTGGAGAATCTTGATCACGTGTTGGCAGGCTTTGGCGTCAGCCGGTCGAACATTGCGGCGGTGGATTTCTTCCTGGTGCACGCCAAGCGCGACTTTGAGGCGGTGGTCAAGGTGTGGAAGGAATACATCGGCGACCATCGCCCGGCGGCGTCCCTGGTCGGCGTGAATTACCTGGCGTCGGACGCGCAGATCGTCGAGATCAAGGTGATTGCCCACGCGGACTGATCAGCCTGCCAGTTCATCCACCATCAGGTCGATAAAGCGCCGTACCCGGGGTTCCAGGAAGCGTTTGCTCGGGTACATCGCCAGAATCTCCACGTCTCCCGCGTCCAGGTTGGGCAACACGGGCACCAGGCGCCCGGCGGCCAGGTCCTCGGCCACCAAGAAATCCGGCAGCAAGGCGATGCCCAGCCCGGACACGGCGGCGTCACGCAGCGCTTCGCCGCTGTCCAGGCGCAGCCGGCTGCGCCCGTAAGCCTTGACCCAGGTGCCGTCCGCTTCGCGAAAACGCCAGCTTTGTTTGCGTGTACGGCTGCTGAAGTACAGGCAGTCGTGGTGGGCGAGGGCGTCCATGTCTCGTGGCGTGCCGTGCTCGGCGAGATAGCCCGGCGCGGCGCAGAGCAGCGCCTGATAACGGGCGACCACGCGGGAAACCAGCTGGCGGTCGGTGTTCGCGCTGCCGATGCGGATGGCCAGGTCGAAACCGTCCTCGACGATATCGGCGGTGCGGTCGCTGAAGCTGACTTCCACCTGCACCTCGGGCCACGCCTGCAGGTACTTTTTCAACAATGGCAGCAGCACCTTGCGCCCGAAGGCGTCCGGCACGGTGAGCCGCAGCAACCCGCGTGGTACGCCGGTGGGCTGGCCGATACGGCTTTGGGCGTTGTCCACCGCCGCGAGGATCTCCAACCCCTGGTCATACAACGCGCGGCCCTCATCGGTGAGGCTCAAGGTGCGGGTGGTGCGGTTCAGCAGGCGCACGCCCAGGCTGTCTTCCAGGCGCGCCACGGCCTTGCCGGCGGCCGAGCGCGTCAGGCCCATCGCCTGGCCGCCGGCGACGAAGCTGGCGCCATCGACCACCGCCATGAAAATCAGCATCTCGTTGAGGTTGGTGCGCAGCATGCGAGGCGTCTCCGGATCACATCATCAGGAACAGGCGCGCAATATAGCAGCGCCGGCGGGGAGTGTTTTTCGTATATCCATAGATCCCGATGTTCTTTTTCCATGTGGCCTTTCGTCGCTACGCTCGCAGCCCTTCTCATTAACGCGGCAGACCCCCTCATGACCGTCAAGCGTTCCTCATTGACCCTGCTGGCTGCTGCCCTGGCGGCGACCGGCGTGTTACTCAGCCCGGGCGCCCAGGCCGAAGGCAAGATCAGCATTGCCCAGCAATTCGGCATCGGCTACTTGATCCTCGACGTGGTTCGCGACCAGCACCTGATCGAGAAACACGGCAAGGAGCAGGGCCTGGACATCAAGGTGGAGTGGAACAGCATTTCCGGCGCCACGGCGATGAACGAGTCGTTGCTGGCCGGTGCGCTGGATGTGGTGTCGGCGGGTGTGCCGCCCATGCTCACGCTGTGGGACCGCACCAAGGGCAAGCAGAACGTCAAGGCCATCGCCTCGCTGGGGTCGATGCCCAACTATTTGCTGACCAATAACCCGGACGTCAAGACCCTCAAGGACTTCAGCGAAAAAGACCGCATCGCCGTACCGGCCGCGGGTGTGGGTTTCCAGTCGCGCACCTTGCAGATTGAAACCGCCAAGCAATTCGGAAACGACAACTACAAGAAGTTCGATGACATCTCCATCAGCCTGGCTCACCCGGACGCCACTGCGGCGCTGATTGCCGGCGGCTCGGAGATCAACGCGCACTTTTCCAGCCCGCCGTTCCAGTACCAGGAGCTGTTGAATCCCAAGGTGCACAAGGTGCTGAGTTCCTACGACATTCTCGGTGGCCCGGCCACGTTCAACGTGCTGTACACCACCGAGAAATTCCACGACGAAAACCCCAAAACCTACAAGGCGTTCTATGACGCGTTGGCCGAGGCCGAGAAAATCATCAAGGCCGACAAGCCGGCAGCGGCCCAGGCTTACATTCGTGTAGAGCAGTCGAAGCTACCGCTGGCGCTGGTGGAGAAGATCGTCCAGGACCCGGAAATCGACTTCACCATCGTGCCCCAGCGTACGTACATCTATGCCGAGAAACTGCAGGAGTTGGGCGTGCTGAAAAACAAGGCGGGGAGCTGGAAGGATTACTTCTTTGAAGAGGCGCATGGCGGTGACGGGAGCTGACACCGTCTCGAATTGAAATGAGTACAAAATGTGGGAGCTGGCAAGCCCGCTCCCACATTGGATCTGCGGTGTTTTCAAGTCCCCGCAAGACTGGTTTTGATCCACTCATACAAGTGATTCCCCTCACTCGACAACTCGCTGTTGGCCCGCCGGCACAGGTAGTACTGGCGGCCATCGTCGACCTGTAGATCAAACAGTTTCACCAATTCCCCGTTCGCCACATGCGGCGCCACCAGTGGCTCGCGCAGCAGTGAGCAGCCCAGCCCGGTCAGCGTCGCCGTCAGCGCCAACTGACCATCCTCCAGCAGCAAACCATTCAGCGCCGTGCCGTGATGCACGTCGGCAGCCTGGAACCATTGGCTCCAGGTGCCGCGCTCTTCGTCGTGCAGCAACGGCAACTCGCTCAGGGCCTCGGGCGTGTCGATCGGGCCGTGTTGCTCCAGGAATGCCCGGCTGCAATAGGGCGTCACCGCCCCGGAGATCAGCGGCTCGCTGTGATACCCCGGCCAGTGCCCGGTGCCAAAGCGGATCGACAGGTCGGCCGCGTCGCTGGGGTAGCTGCGGTGGTTGGCGTAGGTGACGTTGATGTCCAGCGCCGGATGGTCCTTGAGGAACTGCGCCAGGCGCGGGATGAACAGGTTGATGCCGAACAGCGGGATCAGGCTGATGGTGACCTGGCGCGTGGCGCTCTTTTCCCGCACGTGTTCGGTGGCGCTGCGCAGCACGGCAAAGGCCGAGCGAATCGCGCGGTAGTACTCGCGGCCTTCTTCGGTGAGCACCAGGTTGCGGCCCTGGCGCAAGGTCAGCGGTTGCTGCAGGAAGCTTTCCAGCAGGTGCAGTTGATGGCTGACGGCGGAGGGCGACACATCCAGCTCGCGGGCGGCGGAATTCACCCCGCCGTGGCGGGCAAATGCTTCGAAGGTGCGCACGGCACGCAGCGGCGGGTCATTGGCTAACTGTTCTAAATTATTCATGTGTTGAATTAAATACTAAGTGTGATGGCAAATAAAGAGCCATAAATGCCGTATTTATGGCGGTTATAGCGCTCTATACGTTTGGCATAACCATATGAATTTCTGATATTTGATAAAAATAGAATAGATGCTTAGTGTGCCGCCCTCGTAAGTAGTGAGGTCGATGGTGTTCATGGATGCGTTTATCCAGCAACTGCTCAATGGCTTGATGACGGGCAGTCTCTACGCGCTAGTGGCCTTGGGGTACACCATGGTCTACGGCATTTTGCGGATCATCAACTTCGCCCATGGCGACGTCTTGATGATTGGCGCCCTGGTGGGCCTCTCGGTGATTCGCCTGTTGCAGGCGACATGGCCGGCAATGCCGCCGGTGCTGGTGCTGCTGGTGGCCACCGTGATCGCCATGGCGTTCTGCGCGGTCCTCGCGGTGCTGATTGAGCGGGTCGCTTATCGACGCCTGCGCAATGCGCCGCGCCTGGCACCGTTGATCAGCGGCATCGGGGTGTCGTTGTTGCTGCAAACCATCGCGATGCTGGTGTGGACGCGCAACCCGCAGATGTTCCCGCAACTGCTGCCACTGGAGCCGATTGAAGTGCTCGCCGGCGCTTCGGCCCATCCGGCGATCACCAACGCCACCGCCCTGACCACCATTGCCGTCGCACTGTCGGTGATGGTCGCGCTGCTGGTGCTGGTGGAACGCACGCGCTTTGGCCGGGCCATGCGCGCCGTGGCCGAGAACCCGCAAGTGGCGAGCCTGATGGGCATCAACCCGAACCGCATCATCGTGCTGACCTTCGCCATCGGCGGCGCCCTGGCGGCACTGGCCGGGATCATGATGGCGAGCAACTACGGTAGCGCGCATTTCTACATGGGTTTCCTGCCGGGCATCAAAGCCTTTACCGCAGCGGTGCTGGGCGGCATCGGCAACCTCAAGGGCGCGATGCTGGGCGGCCTGCTGCTGGGGCTGATCGAAGCCCTGGGCACCGGTTACCTGGGCGCGGCCACTAACGGTGTGTTCGGCAGCAATTACCAGGATGTGTTTGCCTTTATCGTGTTGATCGCGGTGCTGGTGTTTCGTCCTTCGGGGCTGTTGGGCGAACGACTGGCGACCCGCGCATGACTGTCTTGAACGCTTCCAGCCAGCGTGCCAGTCTCGGCCTTGTGCTGTTTGCCGTGGCGCTGGTGGTGGCGCCGTGGATTGTCGGCCACGCCGGGGGCAACACCTGGGTGCGTACCCTCGACTTTGCCTTGCTGTACATCATGCTGGCCCTGGGCCTGAACATCGTCGTAGGCTACGCCGGCTTGCTGGACATGGGCTTTATCGCGTTCTACGCGGTGGGCGCCTACCTTGCGGCGTTGCTGTCTTCACCGCACCTGCTGCAGCAATTCCCGGCGCTGATGGCGCTGCTGCCGGCGGGCATGCACACCTCGATCTGGTTGATTTTGCCGTTGGCTGCGCTGCTGGCGGCAGGTTTTGGGGTGTTGCTGGGGGCACCGACCTTGCGCCTGCGCGGCGACTACCTGGCCATCGTCACCCTGGGCTTCGGCGAAATCATCCGCATCCTGCTGCGCAATCTCGATCGCCCGGTAAACATCACCAACGGCCCCAAAGGCATTGCCCAGGTCGATCCGGTCAACCTGCTGGGGATCAACCTCGGGCGCACCCAGGAGCTGTTCGGCCTGCGCCTGCCTTCGGTCTATCTGTATTACTACCTGTTCGCCGCGCTGGTGGTGCTGATCCTGTTTGCCTGCGTCCGCCTGGAGCGCTCGCGCATCGGCCGGGCCTGGGTGGCGATCCGCGAGGACGAAGAAGCGGCCCAGGCGATGGGCGTCAACACCTTGCGGCTGAAGTTGCTGGCGTTTGCCATCGGTGCCGGGTTTGGCGGGGTGAGCGGGGCGTTGTTCGCTTCGTTCCAGGGCTTTGTCTCGCCGGAGTCCTTCACCCTCAACGAGTCCATCGCCGTACTGGCGATGGTGGTACTCGGCGGCATGGGCCACATCCCGGGGGTGATTCTCGGCTGCGTATTGCTGGCGGCGTTGCCGGAGGCGTTGCGCGCAAGCATGGGCCCATTGCAGCAGGCGCTGTTTGGCCAGGTGCTGGTGGACCCGGAAATCATTCGTCAGTTGTTTTACGGGCTCGCGCTGATCCTGGCGATGCTCTATCGCCCGGCAGGCCTGTGGCCAAAAGGAGTGGCGCGATGAACCAGCCGTTGTTGCAGATCGACCAGGTGAACAAGCACTTCGGTGGCGTGGCGGCGCTCACCGACGTGAGCCTGAGTATCCAGCCTGGGGAAATCTATGGATTGATCGGCCCGAATGGCGCCGGTAAAACCACCTTCTTTAACGTGATGACCGGCCTCTACACCCCGGATTCCGGGCGCTTCCAGCTCGACGGCCAGGATTACAAGCCGGCCAGCGTGCACCTGGTGGCCCAGGCCGGCATTGCCCGGACCTTCCAGAATATCCGCCTGTTCAACGCCATGAGTGCCCTGGAGAACGTCATGGTCGGCCGCCATGTGCGCACCCGCAATGGCTTATGGGCCGCCTTGAGTCGCCATCGCCGGGCCCGGGAAGAAGAAGCGCAAACCCGCGCCCATGCCCATCGCCTGCTGGCGTATGTGGGGCTGGCGGGGTTCGCCAATTACCGCGCCGACAGCCTGTCTTACGGCCATCAACGCCGCCTGGAAATCGCCCGCGCCCTGGCCACCGAGCCACGCCTGCTCGCCCTCGACGAGCCCGCAGCCGGGATGAACGCCAGCGAGAAAGTGCAGTTGCGCGGCCTGCTGGAAAAGATCCGCGACGACGGCCACACGCTGCTGCTGATCGAGCACGACGTGAAGCTGGTGATGGGCGTTTGTGACCGCATCAGCGTGCTCGATTACGGGCAAGTGATCGCCGTGGGCGCGCCCGCTGAGGTGCGCCGCGACCCGGCCGTGATCCAGGCCTATCTGGGAGCCAGCGCCCATGTCTGAACCGCTATTGAAAGTCGACGGCTTGCAGGTGCGCTACGGCGCCATCGAAGCGGTCAAGTCCCTGGATTTGCACATCGGTGAAGGCGAGCGCGTGACCTTGATCGGCGCCAACGGTGCCGGCAAGACCTCCAGCCTCAAGGCCTTGACCGGATTGCTGCCGGCCGCGGCGGGGCAGATCCGCTTTGCCGGGCGCTCGATCCTCGGCCAGGCGCCGGACCAACTGCTGCGCCAGGGCATTGCGATGGTGCCGGAAGGGCGCGGCATTTTTGCGCGCATGAGCGTGCTGGAAAACCTCCAGGCCGGGGCCTTTTTGCGCCGCGACACCGAACAGGTCAACCGCGAGATCCGCCAGTTGTTCGAGCACTTCCCGCGCCTGGAAGAGCGCCTGCAACAGTCCGCCGGCCTGCTGTCCGGTGGCGAGCAACAAATGCTCGCCCTGGCCCGGGCACTGCTGTCCAAACCGCGCTTGCTGGTGCTGGACGAACCGTCCATGGGCCTGGCGCCGATCATGGTGGAGAAGATCTTCCAGGTGATCGACGACGTGTGCCGCCAGGGCATGACCCTGCTGCTGGTGGAGCAGAACGCCCGGCTCGCGCTGCAGGTCACCGACCGCGCCTATGTGATGGACACCGGGCGCATCAGCCTCAGCGGCCCGTCCCACGAATTGCTCGACCACCCCGAGGTGCGCAGTGCCTACCTCGGTGAATGAATTAACCCTGACGCTACCGGACGCCCGGCGTGTTCCGACCCGCCCGTAAACAAGCAGGAACTACTGATGAAGACTTTCAAACACACCCTAGTGATCGGCCTGGCTCTGAGCAGCCTGGCGAGTGCCGTGGCCCAGGCCGACCAGACCGTACTGATCGGCCTGGCCGGCCCTCTGACCGGCCCGTCGGCGCGTATCGGCAAAGACCTGGAAAACGGCGCGCAACTGGCCATCGAGGCGGCCAACGCCAAGCACCCGAAAATCAACGGCGAGGCGGTGACGTTCAAGCTGCTGTCCGAGGATGACCAGTCCGACCCGCGCACCGCCGTGACCGTGGCCCAGCGCCTGGTGGACGAAGGCGTGGTGGGCGTGGTCGGCCACTGGAACACCGGCACCAGCATTCCTGCCGCCCGGGTTTACCACGACGCAGGTATCGCCCAGGTAGCACCGGTGGCCACCGGGCACGCGTACACCCAGCAGGGTTTCGACACCAGCTTCCGGATCATGGGCCATGACGACGATGGCGGCCAGGTGGCCGGCGACTATGCTTTGAACACCCTCAAGGCCCGGCGCATTGCGGTGATCGACGACCGTACCGCGTTCGGCCAGGGCCTGGCGGACCAGTTCGTCAAATCCGTCGAGGCCGGTGGCGCCAAGGTGGTGTCCCGTGAATACGTCGACGACAAGACCATCGACTTCAGCGCTGTGCTGACCAACATCCGCAGCCAGAACCCGGACCTGATTTTCTTCGGCGGCGTTGATTCTCAGGCGGCACCGTTGGCCCGGCGCATCAAACAGTTGGGCATCAAGGCGCCGTTGATGGGCGCGGGCGGGTTTGTCAGCCAGACCTTCCTGCAACTGGCGCAGAACGAAGGCGAGGGCGTGATTGCCCTGGAGCCGGGCCTGGCGGTGTCGCAGATGCCGGGTGGCAAGGCGTTCGAGCAGGCTTACAAGGATCGCTACAAGGCGTCGATCGAACTGCACGCGCCGTTCGCCTATGACGGTGTCGGGGTGTTGGTGGCGGCGATCGAGAAAGCCGACTCGGTGAACCCGCAAAAGTACCTGCCGGTGCTGCGCGCCATCAGCTACCAGGGCGTGACCGGGACTATCGCGTTTGATGCCGAGGGCAATCTGAAGAAGCCGTCGTTCACCGTGTATCAGGTCAAGGGCAATCAGTGGCAGCCAGTGAGTGTGGCGGGCGGCAAGTAAACGAATTATGTGGAGCTGACGGAGGCACACAATGAGCAAGCTGGAAGGTGAACTGGGCATCCTGGCCCGGCGGCGGATCGAAGCCGAAATCATCAAGCCGATCTACGAGATTCTGGTGCGCGAACAGGGCAAGGACTTTGCGGCGGCGGTGATCGGCGAGGCGGTGGGCAATGCGGCGATCCAGGCCGGCAAGCACTTTGCCGAACTGGAAGAACAGGGTGCCGACCTCAAGAGTTTCGTCGAGCTGCAAGTGCTCTGGGAAAAGGACGATGCGCTCAAGGTCGAGATCATCGCCAGCGACGCCGAGCACTATGACTACGACGTGAAGCGCTGCCGCTACGCCGAGATGTACCACGAGATGGGCCTGGGCGAGATCGGCCACTTGCTGTCCTGCAACCGCGACGAGTTGTTTATCGTCGGCTACAACCCGGACATCAAGCTGACCCGCACGCAGACCATCATGGGCGGCGCCCATCACTGTGACTTCCGCTACCGGGCCAAGCCTCAGGAGCCCCGCTCATGAGTGACTTGGCGCGGGTCGACGGCGAGCGCCTGTGGGGCTCGCTGATGGAAATGGCGCAGATCGGCGGCACGCAAAAGGGTGGGGTTTCACGCCTGGCCCTCACCGATGAGGACCGCCGCGGTCGTGACCTGTTTGTGCGCTGGTGCGAGGCGGCGGGTTGCAGCATCCGGGTGGATGCCATGGGCAATATCTTTGCCCGTCGCGCCGGGCGCCAGGATCACCTGGCGCCGGTGCTGACCGGTTCCCACGGCGACTCCCAGCCGGCGGGCGGCAAGTACGATGGCATCTACGGGGTACTGGCCGGGCTGGAAGTGGTGCGCACCTTGAATGACCTCGGGATCGAGACCGAGCGGCCTATAGAAGTGGTCAACTGGACCAACGAAGAAGGCTCGCGGTTTGCCCCGGCGATGATTTCTTCCGGGGTGTATGCCGGGGTGTTTGACCTGGAGTACGGCCTGTCCCGCGAAGACAAGGCTGGCGTCACCATCGGCCAGGCGTTGCAGCAGATTGGTTATGCCGGTGCGCACCCGGTGGGTGGCCAGGCGGTGCATGCCGCGTTTGAGTTGCACATCGAACAGGGGCCGATTCTTGAAGCCCAGGACTTGACCATCGGCGTGGTGACTGGCGCCCAGGGCCAGCGCTGGTATGAAGTGGAACTGAGCGGGCGCAGCGCACATGCCGGTACTACGCCGATGGATCACCGCCTGGATGCGCTTCTCGGGTTTGCACGGGTGGTGGAAGCGGTCAACCAGATTGGCCTGGAGCAGGGCGCCGAAGGGCGAGCGACGGTGGGCATGGCGAATATCTTCCCTAACTCACGCAACGTGGTGCCGGGGCGGGTGTTTTTCAGTGTCGAGTTCCGGCACCCGGATGAAGCGGTGCTGGCGCATCAGGACCAGCAGTTGCAGGCGGCGGTGGCGCGGATTGCCGAGGGGATTGGCCTGCAACACAGCGTGAAGCAGATCTTCCAGTACGCGCCGATTGCCTTCGACAGCGCGTGTGTGGACGTGGTGCGGGCTTCGGCGCAAGCGTTGGGGTATAGCCATCGCGACATGATTTCCGGGGCCGGGCATGATGCCTGCTACCTGAACCGGGTGGCGCCGACGGCGATGATTTTTGTGCCGTGTGTGGATGGGCTGAGCCATAACGAGGCGGAGGAGATTTATCCGCAATGGTCGACGGCAGGGGCGGATGTGTTGTTGCAGGCGGTGTTGGCCAAGGCGCAGGAGTGAGCGAGGTGTAACTGTTCAACTGGATTCCCACAGGGGACCGAGTTCCCGCTCTGGAGCTTCTTTGTCTGGGGATCAGCGGAAGAATTCGCCGGGTGTGGCGTCGAATTGCTGGCGGAAGGCGTTGATGAACGCCGAGGTGGATTCGTAGCCGCAGGCCAATGCCACATCGGTCACCCGTTCGCCTTGCTCCAGCGCGGGCAAGGCGCTCAGCAGGCGCAAGCGCTGGCGCCAGGCGCGGAAGGTCAGGCCGGTGTCGCTCAGGAACAGCCGGCTGAGGGTTTTTTCGCTCACCGCCAGTTTCTGGCTCCACTGCCCCAGGGTGGTTTGCTGCTCGGGGTGCAGGTTCAGGCTGCGGTAAATCTGGCGCAAGCGGCTGTCGGCGGGCAGTGGCAGCATCAAATCGACCTGGGGCGCGGCGGCCAACTGGTCCAGAACCACCTGGGCCAGTCGCCCGTCCGGGCCATCCTCGGCATATTCCACCGGCAACTCGCTGAAGCTGCGGATCAACTCCCGCAACAGGCTGCTCACCGCGAGCACCTGGCAGCGGTCGGCCGCCCAGCCGGTGACGCTGCAATCCAGGTACAGGCTGCGCATCTCGGTATGGGGCGAACTGAACACCCGGTGCGGCATGCCGGCCGGGATCCACACCGCGCGCTGGGGCGGCGCGACGAAGCGTCCTGCACTGGTCTGGATCTCCAGCACCCCGGAAATCGCATAGGACAACTGCACCCACGGGTGACTGTGACGACGGGTCAGTGCGCGGTTGGGCAGGGATTCGGTACGGCCATACACCGGCCTCGGCAGGCTGGAAAGCCCGGGCACGCTGCGGCGCACGGTTTTTTCATGTCCTTTAGGCGGCATTTACTGGCTCATTGGCGTTAGTCGGTAACAAGCCGTTACGTTAGAGTCGCGAGGATGCTCTTGGCAACCCCTGGAAGATTGGCTTATGACCCGCCCACGTTTTTTACCTGACAACTTCACCCTGACCCTGGTCGCGACGGTGATCCTCGCGTCCCTGCTGCCCGCCAGCGGCCAGACCTCCGTGGCCTTCGGCTGGGTGACCAACCTGGCCATCGCGCTACTGTTTTTCCTGCACGGCGCCAAACTGTCGCGCCAGGCCATCGTCGCCGGTGCCGGCCACTGGCGCCTGCACCTGTTGGTGTTCAGCCTGACCTTCGTGCTGTTCCCGCTGCTGGGCCTGGCGCTCAAGCCGGTGTTGTCGCCGCTGATCGGCAAAGACCTGTACATGGGCATGCTCTATCTGTGTGCATTGCCTGCCACGGTGCAGTCGGCGATTGCCTTTACGTCCCTGGCCCGGGGCAACATCCCGGCGGCGATTTGCAGTGCGGCGGCGTCGAGCCTGTTCGGGATCTTCCTCACGCCGTTGCTGGTGACCTTGTTGCTTAACGTGCACGGCGACGGCGGCTCGACGGTCGACGCGATTCTGAAGATCAGCGTGCAACTGCTGCTGCCGTTCGTCGCCGGGCAAATCGCCCGCCGCTGGATCGGCGAGTGGGTAGGGCGCAACAAATCCTGGCTGAAGTTCGTCGACCAGGGCTCGATCCTGCTGGTGGTCTACGGCGCGTTCAGCGAAGCGGTCAACGAAGGCATCTGGCACCAGATTCCGCTGTGGGAGCTGGGTGGCCTCGTGGTGGCCTGCTGTGTGTTGCTGGGGCTGGTGCTGGTGGCGTCCACCGTGCTGGGCAAGGCGTTCGGGTTCAGCCAGGAAGACCGCATCACCATTTTGTTCTGCGGCTCCAAGAAGAGCCTGGCCACCGGTGTGCCCATGGCCCAGGTGCTGTTCGCCGGGGCGACCATGGGCGTGCTGATCCTGCCGCTGATGCTGTTTCACCAGATCCAGTTGATGGTGTGTGCCGCCCTGGCCCAGCGTTATGCCAAGCGTCCGGAATCGATTCCGGAGCTGATGGGACAGGTCGATCCCTGAACCGTCGTGTTACTATTTTTTGCGCGCGGCTCAAGGGCCGGCATCGGGCCGGCTTGATCTGCGCGCAAACGAGTACGACGACCTGTAAATGAGCATTTCCGCCGCAACACCTCAAGCCAACTGGCAACCGGTCTTCGCCCTCGCGTTGGCCGCCTTCGTTTTCAATACCACCGAATTTGTGCCGGTCGGCCTGCTGAGTGCCATCGGCGCGAGCTTCGACATGCCCATCGCCAGCGTCGGCCTGATGCTGACCATCTATGCGTGGATCGTGTCCCTGACCTCGCTGCCGGTGATGCTGCTGACCCGCAACGTCGAGCGGCGCAGGCTGCTGATCGTGCTGTTCGGCATGTTTATCGCCAGCCATATCCTGTCCAGTGTGGCCACCAGTTTTGGCATTTTGATGCTCAGCCGGGTGGGTATTGCGTTGTCCCATGCGCTGTTCTGGTCGATCACGGCGTCCCTCGCGGTGCGCCTGGCGCCGGAGGGCAAGCAGGTGCAGGCCCTTGGTCTGCTGGCTACCGGTACTTCGCTGGCGATGGTGCTGGGTATCCCGCTCGGCCGCTTGCTGGGCGAAGCCATGGGCTGGCGCACCACGTTTCTGGTGATCGGCGCGTTTGCGGCCGGGCTGGTGTTCTGGCTGGCGCGCACCTTGCCGCTGCTGCCGAGCCAGAACTCCGGTTCGTTGCGCAGCCTGCCGCTGCTGTTCAAACGCCCCGCGCTGGTGGCGTTGTATGTGTTGACGGCGATGGTGGTGACGGCGCAATTCACCGCCTACAGCTACGTCGAACCCTTCGTTGAAGGCGTTGCCGGTATGAGTGGCAACACCGTGACCCTGATCCTGCTGGTGTTCGGTGGAGCGGGCATCATCGGTTCGCTGCTGTTCAGCCTGGTGCACCGCTTTAACCCCCATCGTTTCCTGATCAGCGCGGTGACCATCCTCGCGCTGTGCCTGGCGTTGTTGCTGCCGTTGAGTGGCGAGGTGTCGTATCTGGTGACCCTGAGCGTGTTCTGGGGCATGGCCATCATGGGCTTTGGCCTGGCGCTGCAATCCAAAGTGTTGGTGCTGGCGCCGGATGCGACGGATGTGGCGATGGCGATGTTTTCCGGGATCTACAACATCGGCATTGGCGGTGGGGCGCTGATGGGCAGTTGGGTCGGCAGCCACTTTGGGTTTGCCTGGATAGGTGCGGCGGGCGGGTTGTTGGCGGCAGTGGCGTTGATTGGGTATTGCCTGGCGATTTATCGGTTTGGGCAGGGTGTGGCCCGCGGCCCTCTGTAGGCGCGACATTCTTAATGCAGTGGTTTTTTCTAGGGATTTAGTATGAAAGCAGGGTTGCTGATCGTTGTTTTATTGATGCTGGGTGGTTGCGTCACCAACCAGTTGCACTTCGCTTCTTATACCTCTGACGCGGAGTTGGCCAGCATTAAGAACAGTGCTGTTCAGTCGGATATTGTCGGGGTTTCAGGCTACGAGCGTTGTGGGCCCTGTACTGAGCGAAGCAAGATTGTATGGCATGCCGCGAACCACGAAATCGTCAGCCTCTACGAGGGGATGGCCAATGTTCCTGTTGATGATTGGGTTGGCTTTACCAAGCGGGCTATAGGGTCTGATTCGGCATCGTCCATTAAAGCCCGGGTCGAGATTGATCGGGTTTTCGTAAAAACCTGGAGTGATCCCGAATACTATGCGGCTGATGTAGAACTTTCGGTTTATATCGGCGGTGTCAAATATGCCGGGCATTCACGAATCAAGATAAAAGGCGCAGGCCAGACGCTTATTCAGCGGGATAAAGTGGCTTTCAATTCAGCTACCCTCGATGCCGTCAGTGTGGGGTTGAAGGCGGCTTATCTGGATGCGTTTGCAAAGTTTAAAACCTCAACTCACTGATGGCGCCGCTTACTGCTTGCTCCTACAGGAGGTATTTCCATGGCAGTTCGTTTGATTAAACCGGCGGTATTTGCAGTGCTCGCCGGGTTTTCCGTGTTGTGGCTCAGCCCTGCAAGCCTGGCGGCCAGTTTTTATTGATGAGCGGGTGATGACGAAGGGGCCGTTCTGAATAACGGGCATAAAGGTACAACGCCGGCTAAAGTCAGTTTTCTCAACAGAGTCTGAAAGCACATCAACATACCGCAGCAGGTTTGCCATGGACGAAAAACCAAACGCGTTACACATAGCGGAAATTCCCTACGAGACCGGAGAGGTTCGATTCAGGTATTCGCGTTACCTGTCCGACGACGGCACGCAATGGATTCGGCATGGGCTTTTTCGCGCCTACCACCCAAACGGCAACCTGGCTTCCGAGGGGAATTACGTGGACGGTGCCGAACACGGCGATTGGCGGGACTACCACGCCAATGGACGGGTGGCGGCGCAGGGCGCTTATGAGCGTGGCCAGGAAGTTGGGGTGTGGTCGTTCTGGGATGCAGATGGATCTCTGGAGGAGTCCTCATGACCACTGAGCTTGCGTCGTCGCTGCACGGAGAGATCCAGTCGCTATGCAGTGCAGGTGATCAATTGGCCGATGAAGGCCGCTATGAAGAGGCCATCGAGCAATACAACAAGGCCTGGATCTTGATCCCCGGACCGCAAAATAACTGGGAAGCCTCCACCTGGGTATTGGCGGCCATCGCTGATGCATGCTTTTTATCCGGATTCAACGGCTCAGCCCGGGATGCCTTGGACTATGCGATGACCTGTCCGGGCGGTCTCGGAAATCCGTTTTTACATTTGCGCCTGGGGCAGGTTTTGCTGGATCAAGGCCATGATGACCAGGCCGCCGATGAATTGATGCGGGCATACATGGGCGCAGGGGCCGAGATCTTTGAGAACGAGGATGGGCGCTATCTGCGCTTTCTTGGCACGCGGGCAAATCTCTAGACGAGAGGGCGGGTGTTGATGTCCACGTTGGCAATGATCCGGCAGCAATGTTTGCTTTTGAATGGCGCGCGCGCCGTTGAGCCTGGGTTTCTTGATGAGGTGCAGAGCCAGCTTGGCCTGGCGCTTGCGGATGATTTTCGTGAGGCTGCCGAGTTCTTCGATGGCTCTGGAATCTACGTTTTGCCCTTGCACGCGATAGGGTGGTCGCTTGCGCCGAATGTCCTGGATGAAACCAGACGTCTTCGAGAGCGTGCCGAGCTTGCGCGGCAGTTTTTGGTATTAGCCCAGCCGCCGGCCAGTTTGATCGTGATGGATTGCTCAGGCGGAGGCGGTCGGGTGATTTGGTGTGACGACGTGGATGTGTGTCGCCTTGGTAGGGAGGCCTTGTTGACTGCGCCGGATTCATGGCCGACGTATACCGCGTTTCTTGAATACCTGATCAGTGAAGAGCAGCAAGATCGTGTGGATCTGCCCGACGATAAAGCTTGATGCTACAAGCCTGGCTGAAGTCCGGCGCGAGGGTGACGCGGAGCGTCACGGTATGCATTCCCACGCAGAGCGTGGGAACGATCGATGAGGAGTTTCTGCTCGGCAGAAAACTTATTAAGTCTATCGATTGGTTGGACTGGGTGTGAAGGGTTGAAGTGAGAGGGCCTGGATGTAGAGGCCCTTCAACCCATGCAGGACAATCGTCGACACCTTACCTGTTACAGATCTTGTAATAATTTTAGATTGTAGGAAATTCCCGTTTCGCCTGTACGATTCAAGTCCTTTTTCCATAACAGGACCTACATGAACACCCTCTCGGAGCCTCCCAGTCGTCTTTCCCCAAGACATTCACTGCCGCCGTTCCCGCTGATCGCCTGCCTCAACGCCAAGCACCCCTTATTCCAATTGCCTACCCTTACCCGGTCCCTCGACCGTGCGTTGCCGTGCCCGGCATTCTGAAAAACTTGAAGAGATACTGAAAAATGGAATGGTTAGCGGATCCAACGGCCTGGCTCGGCCTGTTGACTTTGATTGTGCTGGAGCTGGTGCTGGGCATCGACAACCTGGTGTTTATCGCGATCCTGGCGGACAAGCTGCCGCCGGAGCAGCGTGACCGTGCGCGTCTGATCGGTTTGTCCCTGGCATTGCTGATGCGCCTGGGCTTGCTGGCGAGTATTTCGTGGTTGGTGACCCTGACCCAGCCCTTGTTCGAGGTGTTCGACAAGAGCTTCTCGGGCCGTGACCTGATCATGCTGTTTGGTGGTGTGTTCCTGTTGTTCAAGGCCACCATGGAATTGCATGAGCGCCTTGAGGGGCATGTGGCTCAGCGCACTGGCAACGTGGCTTATGCGATGTTCTGGCCGATCGTTGCGCAGATTGTGGTGCTGGACGCGGTGTTCTCCCTCGACGCGGTGATTACCGCCGTGGGCATGGTGGATGAGCTGGCAGTGATGATGATCGCGGTGATCATTTCCATCGGCCTGATGATCATTGCCAGCAAGCCGCTGACCCGTTTCGTCAACGCCCACCCGACGGTGATCATGCTGTGCCTGGGCTTTTTGATGATGATCGGTTTTGCTCTGACCGCCGAAGGCCTGGGCTTCCACATCCCCAAAGGCTATCTGTACGCGGCCATCGGCTTCTCGATCCTGATCGAGCTGTTCAACCAGATCGCCCGGTCGCGCCGCAAGAAGTCGGCCCAGGGCACGCTGCCGAGGCGTGAGCGTACGGCCCATGCGGTGATGCGTTTGCTCGGCGGGCGCAATTTGGCAGTGGAGGAGGTAGGCGAAGAGGTCGCCGACCTGCTGGACAACCCCGATGCCAGCGGCGGGCCGCTGTTCGACCGGCGCGAGCGGGTGATGATCAGTGGCGTGCTGCAACTGGCTGAACGCCCGATCCGTACGCTGATGACGCCTCGGGCCAAGGTGGACTCTATAGATCTGTCGGACGATCCCGACACTATCCGCCTGAAACTGATGCATTCGTCTTACTCCCGTCTGCCCTTGATCCGCAACGGTAATGTCGACGAGCCATTGGGTTTTGTGCACAAGAAGGAGTTGCTCAAGGAATACCTGGCCGGTAACGAGCCGAACCTGGAGTACCTGGCACGCCGGGCGATCAACCTGCTGGAGAGTTTTTCGATCCTCAACGCCCTGGAGCAGATGCGCCAGGAGTCGACCCACATTGCCTTCGTGATCAACGAATTCGGCGATTTTATCGGGGTGTTGAGCATGACCGACATCCTGGAATCCATCGCCGGTGAGTTGCCGGATGCAAGCGAAGTCGAAGGGCCGGATATCGTCGAGGAGGCGGGCGGTTTCCGGGTCAACGGTGCCTTGAACCTCAACCTGATCCGCCAGCGTACCGGCTTCAAGGCCGTGGCCACGGAGGATTACCAGACCCTGGCCGGGCTGGTGATGAGCCTGCTGGATCGCCTGCCGGTGGTGGGCGATAGCCTGGAACACGAGGGCTGGCGCCTGACCGTGGCCGCAGTGGAGGAACGGCGGGTTACGCAGGTGCTGCTGGCACGGCTGTAGCGGGTGGATTTCATTCGACGCTGGGCTGGCCTTTGGATAGCATCGCCGCTCACTGAACCGTTAAGGAAGGGTTACCCGAATGACTTTGGACGTGCTTAAGATTTCTGCATTCTGTGACGGCAACCAGGGCGGTAACCCGGCCGGCGTATGGATCGGTGACAACTTGCCGGAAGCTGCAGAGATGCAGCGTATCGCTCACGAAGTCGGGTTTTCGGAAACCGTATTCGCCTGCCCGCAGGACGATGGCTGGCGCGTGCGTTACTTCGCGCCTCAGGCCGAAGTCGCCTTCTGCGGGCACGCCACCATTGCCCTCGGCGCAGCCCTGAGCCTGGCGCTGGGCGACGGCGAATTCCACCTGACGTTGAACAATGGCGATATTTCCGTCAGTGGCCGCAGCGAAGGCGACCTGATCGAAGCCGCGCTGCAATCCCCGCCAACCCGCAGTGCACCGGCAAACGATGCGCTGGTGGACGCGGGCCTGAGGTTGTTCGGCTACACCCGCAACGACCTGGACCCGAGCATCCCGCCGGCTATCATCCATGGCGGTATCGACCACCTGGTGCTGGCCCTCGACAGCCGCGCCAAGCTCAGCCAGATGCACTATGAACTGGAGGCCGGTCGCCGCTATATGACCGACGCCGGCTTGGGCACCGTGGTGCTGGTGTTCGCTGAAAGCCCGACGCTGTTTCACACCCGCAACCCGTTCGCGGTGGGCGGTGTGTACGAAGACCCGGCCACGGGCTCCGCTGCCGCAGCATTTGCCGGCTACCTGCGGGACCTGGGCTGGCCGCACAACGGTCGTATCGACATCATCCAGGGCGAGGACGTGGGCAGTCGCTCACGCTTGCAAGCGCAGATCACCGCGCAGCGGGGTGCGTCGATTCGGGTGTCGGGTACGGCGCGGTTGATGTTGGAGGACTGATTCTGGTCTTGGCGAACGTCTCGCTCAGAATTTTTTCGTCGAACCCCTTCAGCTTCTCGATCATTCGGCCATTCCGGAACACCAGCAGGGTGGGTGTGCCAGTCACATCCGGGTGCCTGGGGGTTTGGGCCGTATCGAGCACCAGGCTTTTCACGGTGCTGCCATATTTTCCGGCAATCTGCTCAAACAGTGGCCCGGCCTGACCGCAGGCCGGGCAATGCTGCGAGACAAACAACATGAACACCGTCTCATGCGACGCGAGCACTTGCTGATATTCCTCGGCATTGGCAATCACCGCCGTTGCAATTCCCATGATGATCTCCTTGGCAAAAGGGCAAGGCCCACGCTAAACCCGGCGATCAAAACGGTCTACTGTCAAAACTAACAGGTCCCCTGCAGCAATCCGCTTTTGTGGTGAGGGGGCTTGTCCCCCGTTGGGCTGCGCAGCAGCCCCAAGGCTTTCAACGCTGCGCCCGTTCCCGAGCCTTCTTCGCCAACCCCACGCACTGCTTATAGTCGCCCTGTTCCTTGGCGTCCTTCGCCCGACGATACCCATGATGATTCTGGGTGGTGTAGTTCGTACTGAACGCCGCCTTGAGCTTGACCAGCTCGGCCTTGCATTCGCGCCGGTCATCCTTGGCAAACACCTGGCTGGCGAACACCAGCGACAACACGATAAGCACAAGACTGATCTTCATCTGAGCGCATTCCTTGGGGGCGGATCACCTGCAAAGGCTAGCCCAGCCACGGGATATTTCCATTCGGCCATCGCACCTCTTTCGTGCACGGTAACGCGCTGCTCCCGCACCTAAATGTGGCCTGTCACCCCGGTGTGTAGCCAACGGTAGCAATCTGATTGCAACGACTGGCCTAACGCCTCATCGCCGATACAAATTTATCTAATTGATTTTAAAAGAAATTAATCCCGCAATATTTTTCTGTTACCGCGTATGGCACACTTTCTGCTGTCTATTCCGTTGTTACATACTAAGTTCCGGTATAGCGGAATACACAACTCCTGGAGTGCTTGTCATGCATCACCGACCTTCCGTGTTTAAAGCGTGTGTTTTTCTCTTCGCCGCATCGGCTTCCCTCGCAAGCGTAGTGCAAGCGGCGGACAGCAAGCTCGATACGGTGCTCAAGCGTGGGCACCTGATCGTGGGTACAGGCAGTACCAATGCGCCGTGGCACTTCCAGGGAGCGGATGGCAAGTTGCAGGGTTTTGATATCGACATCGGCCACATCGTCGCCAAGGGGCTGTTCAACGACCCGAGCAAAGTCGAGTACGTGGTGCAGTCCTCCGACGCCCGGATTCCCAACCTGTTGACCGACAAGGTCGACATGAGCTGCCAGTTCATCACCGTCACCGCCAGCCGTGCGCAGCAAGTGGCCTTCACCCTGCCGTACTACCGCGAAGGCGTGGGCCTGCTGCTGCCGGCCAACAGCAAGTACAAGGAAATCGAAGACCTGCAAGCCGCAGGCAGCGACGTCACCGTGGCCGTGCTGCAGAACGTCTACGCCGAAGAGCTGGTGCACCAGGCATTGCCTAAAGCCAAGGTCGACCAGTACGACAGTGTCGACCTGATGTACCAGGCCGTGAACTCCGGCCGTGCCGACACCGCCGCCACCGACCAGTCCTCGGTCAAGTACCTGATGGTGCAAAACCCGGGTCGCTACCGCAGCCCGAGCTACGCCTGGAGCCCGCAGACCTACGCGTGCGCCGTCAAGCGTGGCGACCAGGACTGGCTGAACTTCGTCAACACCGCGCTGCATGAAGCCATGACCGGCGTGGAATTCCCGATGTACAAGGCCTCGTTCAAGCAATGGTTCGGTGTGGATCTGCCAGAGCCTGCGATCGGTTTCCCGGTTGAGTTCAAGTAATTCGTAAACACTGGGGCGTCGCTGACGGCGCCCCAATCAGGTACTGCCGACCATGAACTATCAGTTGAACTTTGCCGCTGTGTGGCGCGACTTCCCCAGCTTGCTGGCGGGGCTCGGCCTCGGCCTTGAACTGGCACTGCTGTCCATCGCCATCGGTTGCGTGATCGGCCTGTTGATGGCGTTTGCCATGCTGTCCAAACACCGCGCGCTACGCATCGTGGCCTCGGTGTATGTGACGGTGATCCGTAACACCCCGATCCTGGTGCTGATCCTGTTGATCTACTTCGCCTTGCCGAGCCTGGGTATCCGGCTGGACAAGATCCCCTCGTTCATCATCACGCTGTCGCTGTACGCCGGTGCCTACCTGACCGAAGTATTCCGCGCAGGCCTCTTGAACATTCCCAAGGGGTTGCGTGAAGCGGGCCTGGCCATCGGCCTGGGCGAATGGCGCATCCGCGCGTACATCACCGTGCCGGTGATGCTGCGCAACGTGCTGCCGGCGCTGTCGAACAACTTCATCTCGCTGTTCAAGGACACCTCCCTGGCGGCCGCGATCGCGGTGCCGGAGCTGACCTATTACGCCCGCAAGATCAACGTCGAAAGCTACCGGGTGATTGAAACCTGGATGGTCACGACCGCGCTCTACGTGGCTGCCTGTTACCTCATTGCCATGCTGCTCCGTTACCTGGAACAGCGTTTGGCGATTCGCCGCTAAGGAGCGCCCATGTACGAATCCCCCAGCTGGCTGCATGAGTTGTGGATCGCCCGGGAAACCCTCTGGGCGGGGTTCCAGACCAGCGTCTATTGCTCGGCCCTGGCCATTATCTTCGGCACCCTGATCGGCATCGTTGCCGGGTTGATCCTGACCTACGGCAAATTCTGGATGCGCGCGCCGTTTCGCCTGTACGTCGACCTGATCCGCGGTACGCCGGTGTTTGTGCTGGTGTTGGCATGCTTCTACATGCTGCCGGCGCTTGGCTGGCAGATCACCGCGTTCCAGGCCGGTGCCGTGGGCCTGACGCTGTTCTGCGGCTCTCACGTTTCGGAAATCGTGCGCGGTGCGTTGCAAGCCATTCCAAAAGGGCAACTGGAAGCGGGCAAGGCCATCGGCCTGACGTTCTACCAGTCCCTGGGCTATGTGCTGCTGCCTCAGGCGTTGCGGCAGATCCTGCCGACCTGGGTCAACTCGTCCACGGAAATCGTCAAGGCGTCCACGTTGCTGTCGGTGATCGGCGTGGCCGAATTGCTGCTCAGCACCCAACAGGTCATCGCCCGGACGTTCATGACCCTGGAGTTCTACCTGTTCGCAGGCTTTATGTTTTTTGTCATCAACTACGCCATCGAATTGTTGGGGCGTTACATTGAAAAGCGGGTGGCGTTGCCATGAACCAACTCTCAAAAGAAAGCCAGCCACTGCTGAACATTCGCGGCCTGCGTAAACAGTACGGCCCGGTGGAAGTGCTCAAGGGCGTCGACCTGAGCATGCAGCGCGGCAACGTCGTGACGTTGATCGGCTCCAGCGGTTCGGGCAAGACCACGCTGCTGCGTTGCGTCAACCTGCTGGAAGAATTCCAGGGTGGCCAGATCACCCTCGACGGCGAATCCATTGGCTACAGCGACGTCGGCGGCAAGCGCGTGCGCCATCCGGAACGGGTGATTTCCCAGCACCGCGCGATGACGGGCATGGCGTTTCAGCAATTCAACCTGTTCCCGCATTTGAGCGCGTTGCAGAACGTCACCCTGGGCCTGCTCAAGGTCAAGAAAATGGGCAAGGACGAAGCGGTTGCACTGGCGGAAAAATGGCTGGACCGTGTCGGCCTGCTGGAGCGGCGCAATCACTTCCCGGGCCAATTGTCGGGCGGCCAGCAACAGCGCGTGGCGATTGCCCGGGCGATTGCGATGAACCCAAGCCTGATGCTGTTCGACGAAGTCACCTCGGCCCTCGACCCGGAACTGGTGGGCGAAGTGCTCAGCGTGATCAAGGGGTTGGCGGAGGAGGGCATGACCATGTTGCTGGTCACCCACGAAATGCGCTTTGCCTATGAAGTCTCGGACAAGATCGTCTTCATGAACCAGGGCCGCATTGAAGAACAGGGGCCGCCGAAAGACATCTTCGAACGCCCGCAATCGCCGCGACTGGCGGAATTTCTCAAGAACATTCGTTTTTAATTCACTCGTTTCAGGAGATCCATTATGAGCATTACTCGTTACGGCACCGGCGCCACCGCAGGCGGTGGCCAGCCTCGTCCTTTCGCCCGCGCGGTGGAAGCGGACGGCTGGTTGTACGTGTCGGGCCAGGTGCCGGCGGTGGACGGTGAAATCATCACCGGCGGGATCGTCGAGCAGACGCACCAGACCATGAAGAACGTGGTGGCGATCCTCGAAGAGGCCGGCTACGCGCTGGAAGATGTGGTGCGCGTGGGTGTGTGGCTGGAAGACCCACGGGACTTCTGGAGTTTCAACAAAGTGTTCGGCGAATACTTCAACCCGGAACATGCCCCGGCGCGGGCGTGTGTGCAGGCGAACATGATGGTCGACTGCAAGGTGGAGATCGATTGCGTGGCCTACAAGAAAAAAGGCTAAATGCTGCGCCACACCTTTGACCTGTGGTGGTGCCTTTGTTGCGAGGGGGCTTGTCCCCCGTTGGGCTGCGAAGCGGCCCCAAAAAAGCGGGAGCGCTGCGCACTCCAACGGGGGACAAGCCCCCTCGCCACAGAGTTCTTTACGTGCCTTTAAATTTGACGGGACCCGAAACTGCCATGACCGAAGACACCATCAAACGCCGCGCCAAAGGCCTCGACCGGGCGTTCGATATCCTCGATTTCCTCAAGGAAATCGGCCAACCCCTGCGCCCGAATGATATCGCCAGCGGCATTGGCAGCCCCAAGTCCACGGTCTACGAACTGGTGGCCTCGTTGCTGGAGCGGCGCATCCTCGAAACCGTGGGCAAGGACGGTCACGTCTACCTCGGCCGTCAACTGTACTTCCTCGGCCAGGCCCACCTGCGTCATTTCGACCTGACTCGCGAAGCCGACCACGCTCTGCAGGAAATCGTCAGCCAGACCCACGAAACCGCCCAGATGTGCCTGCTCAACGGGCGCAAATACACCGTGGCCCTGATGCGCGAAGGCGAGCGGCATTTCCGCATTTCTTCCGACATCGGCGAGAACGCCCCAATCCCCTGGACCGCCTCCGGCCGCCTGCTGTTGGGCCACCTGAGCGACCAGCAAATCATCGACCTGATCGACTACGACGATTTCATCCTCCCCGACGGTCAGCGTCTGCCTCTGGAAACCTTCCTCGGGCAAATTCGTCAGGCCACCCTCGACGGATTTTTCTCCTTCGACAGCGTTGCCGACACCTTTACCCATTGCTTTGCTGCCCCGGTGCGGGACGCCCAAGGCATCAGCATTGCGACCCTGTGCATCGTGGCCCCACGGGCCGATGCCATCAAAAACTACAACGACTATCGCCGGGTGCTGATCGACAGCGCGAACAACCTGGCCCGTCGCATCAACGAATAGGAAACCCTTATGTCTGCCTTCAATGCCGTTGAAAAAGGCGCCGCCGAAGTCGGTGCGCATCTGGTGCGTGACGTCAGCCTGCCGGCCCTGGTGTTGCACCGTGATGCCCTGGAACACAACATCCGCTGGATGCAGGCATTCGTCAGCAACAGCGGCGCGCAACTGGCGCCCCACGGCAAGACCAGCATGATGCCGGCGCTGTTCCAGCGTCAGATCGAACAGGGCGCCTGGGGCATCACCCTGGCCAACGCCGTGCAGACCCGTGCCGCGTATGCCGGTGGTGTTCGCCGGGTATTGATGGCCAACCAACTGGTGGGCGCGCCGAACATGGCGCTGATTGCCGACCTGCTGGGCGACCCGGAATTCGACTTCCACTGCATGGTCGACCACCCGGACAACGTCGCCGACCTGGGCGCATTCTTCGCCGCCCGTGGCCTGCGCCTGAACGTGATGATCGAATACGGTGTGGTCGGCGGGCGTTGCGGTTGCCGCAGCGAACAGGAGGTGCTCGACCTGGCCAGGGCGATCAAGGCCCAGCCTGCGCTGGCCCTCACCGGCATTGAAGGCTACGAAGGGGTGATCCACGGCGAACACGCTATCAGCGGCATCCGTGAATTCGCCGCTTCCCTGGTGCGCCTGGCCGTCGACCTGCAAAACAGCGGCGCCTTCGACCTCGGCAAGCCGATCATCACCGCCTCGGGCTCGGCCTGGTACGACCTGATCGCCGAGTCCTTCGAAGCCCAGAACGCCGCCGGCCGCTTCCTCAGCGTATTGCGCCCGGGCAGCTACGTGGCCCACGACCACGGCATCTACAAAGAAGCGCAATGCTGCGTACTCGACCGTCGCAGCGACCTCAACGAAGGCCTGCGCCCCGCGCTGGAAGTCTGGGCCCACGTGCAGTCCTTACCGGAGCCAGGCTTCGCGGTGATCGCCCTCGGCAAGCGCGATGTTGCCTACGACGCCGGCCTGCCGGTGCCGCTCAAGCGCTACAAGGCGGGTGTGCTGCCGGCGGTAGGGGATGACGTGACCGCGTGCAAGGTCACCGCCGTGATGGACCAGCATGCATTCATGGTGGTGGCGCCGGAGGTTGAGTTGCGTATTGGCGACATCATCTCCTTTGGTACTTCCCACCCGTGCCTGACGTTCGACAAGTGGCAAGTGGGTAATTTGGTGGATGAGCAGCTGCAAGTGATCGAAAGCCTGCATACCTGCTTCTAGACCGAGTCGCGCCCATCGCAGGCAAGCCAGCTCCCACATCGACCGTGTTCCTTCAGGTACAACACGGTCAACTGTGGGAGCCGGGCTTGCCCGCGATAAGGCCCTCAAGTACATCGAGAGACCCCAGGCATGAACACAAAACCCCGCATCGCCCTCATCGGCGAATGCATGATCGAACTGCAACACCGCGCCGACGGCAGCCTGCAACAAAGCTTCGGCGGCGACACCCTGAACGCCGCGGTCTACCTGCGCCGCGAACTGGGTGAGCCGAGCACCGTCGACTACGTCACCGCCCTGGGCGATGACAGCTTCAGCGACGCCATGTGCAAGCACTGGGCTGAGGAAGGCCTGGGCGTGGGTATGGTCCAGCGCTTGCCCGGGCGCTTGCCGGGTTTGTACTGCATCCAGACCGACGCCAAGGGCGAGCGCAAATTCCTCTACTGGCGCAACGAAGCGGCGGTACGCGACTGCTTCACCACACCGGCGGCCGAGCCGATTCTGGCCGCGTTGCCGGGGTATGACGTGGTGTATTTCAGCGGCATCACCCTGGCGGTGTTGGGCGAGGTGGGCCGTGAGCGGCTGCTGGAAACTCTGATCGAAACCCGTAAGCGCGGTGGAAAAGTGGTGTTCGACAACAACTACCGGCCACGTTTATGGGCCAGTCTAGAAGCGGCGCGTGCGGCGTATCACACGGTGTTGGCCGAGGTGGATATCGCCCTGTTGACCGAAGATGACGAGCGGGCGTTGTTTGGCTATGAGGATAGCGAACAGGTATTTGCGGCGTACCCGACGATTGCCGAGGTGGTGCTCAAGCGGGGCGCGGATGCTTGCCTGATTCGTTGTGAGGATGAGCGATTCGAGGTGCCGGCGTTGGTGGTGGAGAAGGTGGTCGACACCACGGCGGCAGGGGATTCATTCAGTGCGGCGTACCTGGCCAGCCGGCTCAAGGGCGGCTCGCCGCAGGATGCAGCCTTGGCCGGGCATCGCCTGGCGAGCCGGGTCATTCAGGTACCGGGTGCACTGATTCCCCGAGACTAACGCCATCTATTGTGGTGAGGGAGCTTGCTCCCGCTGGAGTGCGAAGCGCTCCCGGCTTTTTGGGGCCGCTACGCAGCCCAGCGGGAGCAAGCTCCCTCGCCACAGCAAGCTCCCTCGCCACAACAAGCCCCTCAATCCCGGTAAAACACCTGCACCAGGTGATACCCGAACTTGCTCTTGATCGGCCCGTGAACCACCTTCACGGGCTTTTTGAAGATCACCGCATCAATCACCCCCACCATCTGCCCCGGCCGCACTTCACCCAGATCACCGCCGCGCTTGGCGGAAGGGCAGGTGGAATACTTCTTGGCCAACACATCAAACGCTTCGCCCTTGGCAATACGCTGCTTGAGCTGTTCGGCTTCCTCGCTGGTTTTCACCAGAATGTGACGGGCTTGGGCTTTCATTGATCGGTCCTGATGTGAAACGGCGCGCGATTATGCCTGAAGTCAGGCCTCTGAGCTGATCATGCTGCGGATTTTGTTAGCCAGCAGGTCAATCGAAAACGGCTTGGCCACCATGTCCATGCCTTCCTCCAGGAACCCTTGGCGCTCGGCGGCTTTCTCGGCGTAACCGGTCATGAACAGCACCTTGAGTTCGGGCCGGTGCTGCCGTGCAATCTCCGCCAGTTGCCGGCCATTCATCCCGGGCAGGCCCACGTCGGTCACCAGCAAGTCCACGCGCAGATCGGATTCCAGTAACGGCAACGCCGCCCGTGCATCCGCCGCCTGATGGGCGGTGTAGCCCAGTTCATCCAGTACATTCACCACCAGCATCCGCACTGCCGGGTCGTCCTCGACCACCACCACCGCTTCACCCGCCAGCGCCACCGGGGCTTCGGCCTGGCTGGCGGGCGCGGTTCTTTCCAGCGCGGTGCCATGCAGGCGCGGCAGGTACAGGCGCACGCAGGTGCCCTGGCCAGGCTGGCTTTCAATGGTGACGTGGCCGCCGGACTGCTGGGCAAAGCCATAGATCATCGACAACCCAAGGCCGGTGCCCTGGCCGATGGGCTTGGTGGTGAAGAACGGGTCGAAGGCCTTGGCGAGGATCTTGGCGGTCATGCCGGCGCCGTTGTCGCTCACGCCGAGCATCACATAGTCGCCGGCCTTGACCGGCTCCAGGGTGGTGATGTCGGTGCCGTCGAGGTAGCTGTTGGCGGTCTCGATGCACAATTGCCCGCCGTCGGGCATTGCATCGCGGGCGTTGATCACCAGGTTGAGCAGGGCGTTTTCCAGCTGGCTGGCGTCGGTGTTCACCGGCCACACGTCGGCACCCAGGTTCACCTTGAGTTCGATGTGCGCGCCCTTGGTGCGGCGGAACAAGTCTTCCAGGGACGCCACCAATTGGTTCGGGTCCACCGGCTTGCGGTCCAGCGACTGGCGGCGCGAGAAGGCCAGCAGGCGGTGGGTCAGCGCGGCGGCGCGATGGGCCGAGGACACGGCGGCGTCGGTGAAGCGGCCGATCTCGTCGCTGCGCCCGGCGGCGATGTAGCGTTGCATCAAGTCCAGGCTGCCGATGATCCCGGTGAGCATGTTGTTGAAGTCATGGGCGATGCCGCCGGTGAGCTGGCCGACCGCTTCCATCTTCTGGGCATGGCGCAGGGCGTCTTCGGCGCGCTCGCGCTCGAACATCTCGTTTTGCAGGCGCTGGTTGGCTTCGGCCAGGGCCTGGGTGCGCTGGCTGACGCGCTCTTCGAGGTTTTCGTTCAGATGGCGCAGGGCTTCTTCGGTGAGCTTGCGCTCGGTCTCGTCGATCACAAAAATGTAGAAACCGTTGACCGATCCGTCAGCGCTGAAACGCGGCAGGTATTTCATCAGCGCGTGGCGCGGCCGCCCGTCATGGTGCGGCGTGACGGTGACAAAACTGCAGGCCTTGCCCTTGAGCGCCGCTTCGATTTTGTCGACGCGCCCGGCATAGACTTCATCCCCCAGCACCTCGCGGATGGACTTGCCGTACAGCTCCTGCGGGGTCATGCCGTACCAGTCCAGGTAGGCGCTGTTGTTCAGGCGAAAGCGTTGCTCATGATCGACATAGCCGATCAGCACCGGCATGGCGTTGATGATCAACTGCAGCTCGGTCTGGCTTTGGCGCAGGGCCTGTTCGGTGTGCTTGCGTTCGGTCAGGTCGAGGGCGGCGCCGAGAAAGCGCGCCGGGCGGCCATGGTGGTCCTTGTAGCAGCGACCCCGGGCAAACACCCAGCGCACTTCGCCACCGGCTTGCAGCAGGCGATATTCCTCGGCGTATTCGGTGCCGTGGGTGATGCAATGCTTGATGCTGCGGGCCACCATGCCACGGTCTTCGGGGTGCACGCCTTGCAGGTAATCGCTGATGGGCAGCAGGCCGGCATCGCAAGGATCAACGCCGTGCAACTGGGCGAAATGCGCGTCGGCGATAAACCGGTCTTCGCCGATGTCCCAGTCCCAGGTGCCCACGGCGTCGGTGGCGGCCAGGGCCAGTTGCAGGCGCTGCTCGGTGTTGCGCTGGGCCTTGAGGCTGTTTTCGGTACGCTGCTGGAGTTCCAGGGCGATGCGCCGGCGCTCGTTGGTTTCGATCGCGGTGATCAGGATCCCGGCGACCTGGCCGCGTTCGTCACGAATCGGGCTGTAGGTCAGGTCGAGCCAGATCTCGGTGTCACGGTGGTTGCGTTGCAGCACGAAACGCTGTTCGGTGAAGGTGCGCACCTGGCCCGTGAGGACGGCGCTGTAGATCGGGTCGGTGAAAGGCTTGAGTTCCGGCCAGATCAGGTCGGCGGGCTGGCCGAAGGCAGCCGGGTGCTTGTTGCCGGCCAGCAGGGCGAAGCCGTCGTTGTAAATCTGTGTGAGTTCGGCGCCCCACAGCAACAGCATCGGCATGGGCGAATGAATCACGATGTCGACGGCTGTACGGAGGCTTTGCGGCCAATCAATGGCGTCACCGAGGGGGCTTCGTGCCCAGTCCAGCCGCGCAATCAGTGCCGCGGCCTCGCTGCCGGTGGGTGATACGTTCATGTAAATGCCCTGCGCGTAACGCTTGAAGAATGACAAAAGCCGATTATCCCGCGAGCGGGGATCGGCTTTCCACCCTCGAAAAATAGCATGCTTGAGGGCTTTGTCTTCAAATGAGTGCTTAAGGGCTAAAACGTTTCATCTTTCTGCCAGCTCCCGACGGTCACGGAATTGCTCCAGGGCTTCGGGGTTCGCCAGTGCGTCGGTGTTCTTGACCGCCTCGCCGTGCACCACATTGCGCACCGCCAATTCAACGATCTTGCCGCTGATGGTGCGCGGGATATCCGTCACCGCCAGAATCTTCGCCGGCACATGGCGTGGCGTGGTGTTGGCGCGGATCACCTGGCGGATCTGCTGCTCGAGGGCGTCATCCAGTTCGATGCCGTCGTTGAGGCGCACAAACAGCACCACCCGCACGTCGTCCTGCCAGCGTTGGCCGATGGCCAGGCTTTCCAGGACCTGGGGTACCTTTTCCACCTGGCGATAAATCTCCGCGGTGCCGATGCGCACACCGCCGGGGTTGAGCACGGCGTCTGAACGGCCATGGATCAGCAGGCTGCCATTGGGCCGTTGTTCGGCGTAGTCGCCCTGGGCCCACACGCCGGGGAACTGGCTGAAATACGAGGCCCGCAGTTTTTTCTGATCAGGGTCATTCCACAGGCCGATGGGCATCGCCGGGAAGTGTCGGGTGCACACCAACTCGCCTTTTTCGCCCACCAGCGGGTGGCCCTGGTCGTCCCACACTTCGATGGCCATCGCCAGGCTCTTGCACTGCATCTCGCCACGGCGCACCGGCAGCACCGGGTTGCCGATCACAAAGCAGGAGACGATGTCGGTACCGCCCGACATCGACGACAGGCACAGTTCGGGCTTGATCTCGCGGTACACGTAATCGTAGCTCTGGGGCGACAGCGGCGAGCCCGTGGAGATCAAGCCCTTGAGGCTGCCCAGGTCATGGCTCAGGCGCGGTTGCAGCCCGGCTTTTTCCAGGGTCGCGAGGAATTTCGGGCTGGTGCCGAATACGCTGATTTTCTCCTGATCGATCAGGTCCATCAGGCGTTCCGGCCCGGGGTGAAACGGTGAACCGTCATAGAGCACCGCCGTGGCACCGATGGCCAACACCGACACCAGCCAGTTCCACATCATCCAGCCGCAGGTGGTGTAGTAGAACAGGCAGTCGTCCCGGGACAGGTCGGCGTGCAGGCCGTGTTCCTTGAGGTGGGTGAGCAGCACGCCGCCGGTGCCGTGGATGATGCACTTGGGCACGCCGGTGGTGCCGCTGGAATACAGGATGTACAGCGGGTGGTCGAAAGGCACGGCGACGAAGTCGGGCTCGCCGCCGGGGGTGTAGAAGTCGCTCCAGAGTGCGACGCTGGCTTGGGTTTGATAGTCCTCGGGGCGCGCTTGCGGGCGGGCATACGGCACGATGATCAGTTGTTGCAGGGACGGCAGCCGTTCGAGGATTTCATTGAGCTTGCTGCTTTGGTCGATGACCTTACCGGCGTAGCGGTAGCCGGCGCAGGTGATCAGCACCTTGGGTTCGATCTGGCCGAAGCGGTCGATCACGCCCTGGGTGCCGAAGTCGGGTGAAGAGCACGACCAGATGGCCCCGAGGCTGGTCGTGGCGAGCATGCCCACCAGGGTTTGCCAGGTGTTGGGCATGCACGCGGCCACCCGGTCACCCACGCCCACACCGGCGGCCCGCAGGCTGCGTTGCAGGCCGGCGACGTGGCGGGCCAGTTCGGCGTAGCTCAGTTGCTCGCGCTGGCCGTCTTCGCCGAGGGCGACCACGGCGGGGTGATCATCGCGGCGGCGCAGCAAGTGTTCGGCAAAGTTCAGGGTGGCGCCGGGAAACCACTGGGCGCTGGGCATCTCGGCGTCTTCAATCAGCACTGCGCTGGGCGGTGTACGGAACTGCACATCGAAGAACTCGACAATCGCCCGCCAGAAGTCCGGGCGCTGGTCGATGCTCCACTGGTGCAGGGCCGGGTAATCGCTGATCTGCAAGGCATGGCGATCATTGATGAAGCGCCGGAACTGGTCCATCCG
The DNA here is from genome assembly GCF_000242655.1 of Pseudomonas sp. PAMC 25886. Taxonomy (NCBI): domain Bacteria; kingdom Pseudomonadati; phylum Pseudomonadota; class Gammaproteobacteria; order Pseudomonadales; family Pseudomonadaceae; genus Pseudomonas; species Pseudomonas sp. PAMC 25886. The sequence goes on along the minus strand of NZ_AHHC01000058.1, from coordinate 105,762 downwards.
GGTGGCGTGGATGCGTTCGGGGGAGGGTTGCCAGAGTATTTCGGACATAAGGAAATCTCTTGTTCTTGTGTCAAATCTGCCAAACAACACAGGTCAAAATGTGGGAGCAGGCAAGCCAGCTCCCACATTTGATCTCCGGTGTCTTGGGGATCGTCGTTTATTGCGCCAACCAGCCGCCGTCGATATTCCACGCCGCGCCGCGCACCTGGCTGCCGGCTTCGCTGCACAGGAACAGCACCAGTTCCCCCAGTTGCGGCGGCGTCACGAATTCCAGCGACGGCTGCTTCTCCGCCAGCAAATCATGCTGCGCCTGTTGCGGGTCCACCCCGGTCGCGATGCGATCATCAATCTGCTTCTGCACCAGCGGCGTCAACACCCAACCCGGGCAAATGGCATTGCAGGTGACATTACTCTGGGCCGTTTCCAGGCCCACCACTTTGGTCAGGCCGATCACCCCGTGCTTGGCCGCCACATAAGCGGCCTTGCCCACCGAACCCACCAGACCATGCACCGAAGCGATATTCACGATCCGTCCCCAGCCCCTGGCCTTCATGCCCGGCAGGCTCAGGCGCGTGCTGTGGAACACCGACGACAGGTTGATCGCAATGATCGAGTCCCAGCGCTCCACCGGAAACTCATCCACTGGCGCCACGTGCTGGATCCCGGCGTTGTTCACCAGGATGTCGATGCCGCCAAACTCGCGCTCGGCGTAGGCGATCATCTCGGCGATCTGCGCCGGGTCGCTGACGTCGGCAGGGTGATGCCCGACCTTGCCGCCGAAGGCCTGCATCTGGGCGATCACCGCGCTGGCGTCGCCGAAACCGTTGAGGATCAGGTTGGCGCCGGCCTTGGCCAGGCTCAGGGCAATGCCCAGGCCGATGCCGCTGGTGGAACCGGTGACCAGGGCGGTCTTGCCGTTCAATGTCGTCATATCAACCTCACACAATGCCGGTGGCGTAGAAAGTACCAATCACCACGAACACCGCGAGGGTCTTGATGATCGTGATGCCGAAAATATCTTTATAGGCTTCGCGGTGGGTCAGCCCGGTCACCGCCAGCAGCGTGATCACGGCGCCGTTGTGGGGCAGGGTGTCCATGCCGCCGCTGGCCATGGCCGCGACCCGGTGCAGTACTTCAAGGGGGATATTGGCCGCATGGGCCGCTGAAATAAAGCTCTCCGACATGGCCGCCAGCGCGATGCTCATGCCGCCCGAGGCAGAACCGGTGATGCCGGCCAGCAGGGTCACGGTAATCGCTTCGTTGACCAGCGGGTTGGGGATGCCCTTGAGCCAGTCGGCCAGCACCAGGAAGCCCGGCAAGGAGGCGATCACCGCACCAAACCCATATTCCGACGCGGTGTTCATCGCCGCCAGCAGTGCGCCGCTGACCGCGCTCTTGCTGCCTTCGGCAAGCTTGCTGCGAATCGCCGAGAAACCGAACACCAGCACCACGATAATCCCCACCAGCAAGGCCGCCTGCACCGCCCAGATCGCCGTCAGTTTGGCGACTTCGGTTTGTACCGGCGCGCTCATGCCCGGCAGGCTGAGGGTGTGGGTCTTGCCGTACCACAGCGGAATCCAGTGGGTGAACAGCAGGTTCATGATGCCCACCAGCAACAGCGGCGACAGGGCGATCCACGGGTTGGGCAGCTTGATATCTTCGGCGGTTTCCGGCTCGTTGCGCAGGTTGGTGCCATAGCCTTCACCGGCGCGCTGGGCCTTGTTGCGCTGGCGGGCCAGGTACAGCATGCCGACGCAGAACACGAAGATCGTGCCGATCAATCCCAGCCACGGCGCGGCCCAGGCGGTGGTGTTGAAGAAGGTGCTGGGGATGATGTTCTGGATCTGCGGCGTGCCGGGCAGGGCGTCCATGGTGAACGAGAACGCACCGAGGGCGATGGTCGCCGGCAACAGGCGCTTGGGGATATTGCTCTGGCGGAACATCTCGGCGGCAAACGGGTACACCGCGAACACCACCACGAACAGCGACACGCCGCCGTAGGTCAGCAGGGCGCACACCAGCACGATCACCAGCATCGCCTGGCGGGTGCCGAGCAACTGGATCGCGGCGGCGACGATGGAGCGCGAGAAGCCGGAAATCTCGATCAGCTTGCCGAACACCGCGCCGAGCAGGAACACCGGGAAATACAGTTTGAGGAAGCCGACCATTTTCTCCATGAACACCCCGGTAAAAGCGGGAGCGACGGCAGAAGGGTCGGTGAGCAGCACGGCGCCGAGGGCGGCGATGGGGGCAAACAGGATGACGCTGTAGCCACGGTAGGCGGCCAGCATCAGCAACGCCAGGGCTGCGAGGGCAATGATCACACTCATGGTGTGTCTCCATCTGATTGTTATTTTTGTGGGGGTGAGGCTGTGGGGAGGGGCTATAGCGAGATGTGTGCCAAGTGGTTAACTTGTTGAAATATAAGGGTAATATTGTATTTTTATGAGTGGATTCCGGAATTTGTCTCTGAATTGAGACTGGCGGTGATCAAATGTGGGAGCTGGCTTGCTGTGGTGAGGGGGCTTGTCCCCCGTCGGGTTCACCACAGATTGATGGGGCTGCTTCGCAGCTCAGCGCGGGGCAAGCCCGCTCGCCACAGCAAGCCCGCTCCCACATTGGATTTTCTCTGTATTTGGAATTGTATCTCTGTTTGGAGACTAGGCGATGCCCAAGGCAACCATCTTCTTGTACAAGGTCGACCGGCCAAGCCCCAGCCGCTTCGCCGCCTCCACCACATTCCCCTCACAGGCCTTCAACGCCGCCCCAATCACCTGCCGATCAAACCGCTCCCGGGCCGCGCTGAAACGCTCGCCCTCAACCGTCTCTACCGAACTGTGCTCCACCGGACTGAACGTCCCGATTGCTGCGCGAATTTCGCTGGCATCCAGCACCAGGTCATCACTCAACAACGCCGCCCGTTCCAGCACATTGCGCAGTTCGCGGATATTCCCCGGCCACGCATGCTGTGCCAATAACGCCAGGGCCTCGCGATCCAGCTCATGCTGGCTGCGCAACTCCTCCAGAATCGCCTCGCTCAGCGCCGGCAAATCATCCAGCCGCGCGCGCAATGGCGGCACCTGGATCGGCAGCACATTCAGCCGGTAATACAGGTCCGCCCGGAACTCACCGCGCTTGATCGCCGCTTCCAGATCCATCGACGTGGCGGCAATCACCCGAACATCGCTGTGGATCATCTCGTTGGAGCCCACCGGCTCGAACTCTTTCTCCTGCAACACCCGCAGCAATTTGCTTTGCAGCGGCAGGGGCATGTCGCCGATCTCATCAAGGAACAGCGTGCCGCCCTGGGCAATTTGCAGCTTGCCGGGACGGCCCTTGCGGTCGGCGCCGGTAAACGCGCCCGGTGCGGTGCCGAAGAATTCAGCTTCCAGCAAATCATGAGGAATGGCCGCGCTGTTGATGCTGACAAACGCCTTGTGTGCCCGGGGCGAGGCGCCGTGAATCGCCTGGGCCAGCAGCTCCTTGCCGGTGCCGGTTTCCCCCAGCAGCAACACCGGCGACTCCGCGCTCGCACTGCGCCGCGCCCGGCGTTTGACCTCCAGGCTGGCCGCGCTGGTGCCGATAAAGTGCGCGAAGTTGTACTTGCTCTGCCGCGACCTCAGCAGCGAACGGGTAGACGCCAGTTCCTGCTGCATGCTCAGGTAGCGCTCGATCAGCGGCGACAGGTTGCGCAGCTCATCAAACAGTGCAAACCCGATCGCTCCGATCACCTTGCCCGCATCGTCATGGATCGGCAGGCGCATCACCACCAGCGGGCCTTTGGGGGTGTCCTGGATGTCCAGCAAAATCGGCTGGTCATTGCGCACCACCTGGCGCAGCAGGCTGTTGGAAATCACCTGCTCACAGGGTTGGCCGATGGCGTCGTCGGCGTTTTTCAGGCCGAAGCGCTTGGCGTAGCGCTCGTTCATCCAGACGATATTCGCGTCGCCGTCGACAATCACGGTGCCTTCGCTGGACTGCTCGATGATCTCGAATAACGACTGGATCGCCAGGCCACGAACGTATTGGTAATCCTTGAGGCTGCCGGTGGTGCTCATGGGTGCGCCGCCGCGAGGAGTTCCCGGGTGTAGGGGTGTTGAGGCGCGGCAAACACTTCATCGCTCGGCCCGCGTTCCACCACCTTGCCGTCCTTGATCACGATCATGTCGTGGGCCAGGGCCCGCACTACGGCGAGGTCATGGCTGATAAACAGGTAGGTCAGGCCGTATTTTTCCTGCAGCTCAAGCAGCAATGCCACCACCTGTTTCTGCACGGTACGGTCCAGCGCCGAGGTGGGTTCGTCCAGCAGGATCAACGCCGGCTTGAGCACCAGCGCGCGGGCAATGGCGATGCGCTGGCGCTGGCCGCCGGAGAACTCATGGGGGTAGCGATGCCGGCTGGCGGGGTCCAGGCCCACATCTTCCAGCACGCGGATCACCTGGGCTTCGCGGTCCTTGAGGCTGCACGGGGCATGCACTTCCAGGCCTTCGCTGATGATCTGCGCCACCGACATCCGTGGGCTGAGGCTGCCGAACGGGTCCTGGAACACCACCTGCATCTGCTTGCGCCACGGCTGCATCTGCTTTTGCGTCAGGCCTTCGAGGGCCTCGCCCTGGAAGCGAATCGCGCCGCTGGAATCCAGCAGCCGCAAAATCGCCTGGCCCAGGGTGGATTTGCCCGAGCCGGACTCGCCGACAATGCCCAAGGTTTTGCCGCGCTGCACCGTCAGGCTGATGCCATCCACGGCTTGCAGGTACTGCTTGCGCCGGAACAGGCCACCGCCCAGCGGGAACTGCACGCTCAAGTCATCCACCTGCAACACCGTGTCGCGCACCTCGTGATTCAAGACGATGCCTGCCGGTTCCGCATCCAGCAGCAGGCGGCTGTAAGGGTGCTTGGGGGCGCAAAACAGAGTTTCGCAATCCGCCTGCTCGACAATCTCCCCGGCCTTCATCACGCACACCCGCTGGGCAATGCTGCGCACCAGGTTGAGGTCGTGGCTGATCAGCAGCAGCGACATGCCCAGGCGCTGTTGCAGGGACTTGAGCAGCAGCAGGATCTTGCGCTGCACCGTCACGTCCAGTGCGGTGGTCGGCTCGTCGGCGATCAACAGTTCCGGCTCGCAGGCCAGGGCCATGGCGATCATCACCCGCTGGCGCTGGCCGCCGGAGAGTTGATGGGGGTAGGCCTTGAGGCGCTCCCGGGGCTTCTGGATGCCCACCAGTTCGAGCAGTTCAAGGATCCGCGCCTGGGCTTGCTTGCCGCCCAGGCCCTTGTGCAGCAGCAGGGTTTCGCCGATCTGCTTCTCGATGCTGTGCAGCGGGTTCAGGGAGGTCATCGGCTCCTGGAAGATCATCGCAATCCGGTTGCCCCGCAGTTTTTGCAGGGTGGCGGGGGAGGCGCCGAGCAGTTCCTGGCCGCGATAACGTATCGAACCGGTGGTCTCGGTGCCGGCTTCGGGCAGCAGTTGCAGGATCGAATGGGCAGTCACCGACTTGCCCGAACCCGACTCGCCCACCAGCGCCAGGCACTCGCCGGGGCGTACATCCAGGCACAGCTTGCGCACCACGGTCTGGCCGTTGAAGGCGACGCTCAGGTCGCGAATCTCGATCAGGTTTTCAGTCATCTCAACGGCCTTCATGAGCGTGGGTCGAAGGCGTCACGCAACGCCTCGCCGATAAACACCAGCAATGACAGGATCAGCGCCAGGGTGAAAAACGCAGTCAGCCCCAGCCACGGCGCTTGCAGGTTCTGCTTGCCCTGGGCGATCAGCTCGCCCAAGGAGGCGCTGCCGGCGGGCATGCCGAAGCCGAGGAAATCCAGGGCGCTCAAGGTGGAAATCGCCCCGGTCAAAATGAACGGCAAGTAGCTCAGGGTGGCGGTCATCGCGTTCGGCAGGATATGCCGGCGGATGATCTTGCCGTCCCCCAGGCCCAGCGCCCGCGCGGCCTTGACGTACTCCAGGTTGCGCCCCCGCAGGAACTCGGCGCGCACCACGTCCACCAGGGCCAGCCACGAAAACAGCGCCATGATGCCCAGCAACCACCAGAAATTCGGTTCGACAAACCCCGACAGAATGATCAGCAAGTACAGCACCGGCAGCCCGGACCACACTTCCAGGATGCGTTGCCCGAGCAGGTCGACCCAGCCACCGTAGTAACCCTGCAAGGCCCCGGCGGCGATGCCGATGGCGGCGCTGATGGCGGTGAGGGCCAGGGCAAACAGGATCGACACCCGGGCGCCGAAGATCACCCGCGCCAGCACGTCGCGGGACTGGTCGTCGGTGCCCAGCCAGTTCACGCTGGAGGGCGGGCTGGGGGCGGGGCGGGTCAGTTCATAGTTGGGGGTGTCGTCGCTGAACGGGATCGGCGGGAACAGCATCCAGCCGCCGTCCTTCTTGATCAGGTTCTGCACGTATTCACTGCGGTAATCCGCCTGGAACGGCAGCTGCCCGCCGAACGCCTGCTCGGTGTAGCGTTTGAACACCGGGAAATACAGCTCGTCCTGGTAGCTGAGCACCAGGGGTTTGTCGTTGGCGATCAGTTCGCCGCCGAGGGTCAGGATAAACAGGCCGATAAACAGCCACAGCGACCACCAGCCGCGACGGTTTTTCTTGAAGCGTTCAAAGCGCCGGCGGGCCACGGGAGAGAGCTTGAGCATCAGGCGTTCCTCGCGGCGAAGTCGATGCGCGGGTCCACCAGCGTGTAGCAGAGGTCACCGATGAGTTTTATCAAGAGGCCAAACAACGTGAAGATAAACAATGAACCGAATACCACCGGATAGTCCCGTGAAACCGCCGCTTCGTAGCTCATGCGGCCCAGGCCATCGAGGGAGAAAATCACCTCGATCAGCAGCGAACCGGCAAAGAACACGGCGATAAACGCCTGGGGAATCCCCGAGATCACCAGCAGCATGGCGTTGCGAAACACATGGCCATACAGCACCCGGCGTTCGCTCAAGCCTTTGGCCCGTGCGGTGACCACGTACTGGCGGGTGATTTCATTGAGGAACGAGTTTTTGGTGAGGATGGTCAAGGTGGCGAAACCGCCGATCACCAGGGCGCTGACCGGCAAGACCAGGTGCCAGAAGTAATCGGCGATCTTGCCCACGGTGCTCAACTGGTCGAAGTTTTCCGAGACCAGCCCGCGCACCGGGAACCAGTTCAGCGAGGTGCCGCCGGCGAATACCACGATCAGGAACATCGCAAACAGGAACGCTGGCATCGCATAGCCAATCACGATGGCGGTGCTGCTCCACACATCAAAACTGCTGCCATGGCGCACCGCCTTGCGAATCCCCAGCGGGATCGACACCAGGTAGGTGATCAAGGTGGCCCACAGCCCGAGGGAAATGGTCACCGGCATCTTTTCGAGGATCAGGTCGGTCACGCTTTTACCGCGAAAGAAACTATTGCCGAAGTCCAGCTGGGCGTAGCTCTTGAGCATCAGCCACAGGCGTTCCGGCGCGGGTTTGTCGAAGCCGTATTGTTTTTCGATGTCCTTGATCAGTTTCGGGTCCAGGCCACGGCTGGCCCGTGAACCACTGCTGAGGCTTTCGGCAGACGAGCCGCCGACACCACCGCCCCCGATGCCTTGCAGGTGGGCAATGGCCTGTTCCACCGGCCCGCCGGGCGCGGCCTGCACGATAACGAAGTTCACCAGCAGGATAATCACCAGGGTCGGAATGATCAGCAGCAAGCGCCGCACGATATAGGCAAACATCAGCGGGCTCCCGGGCGTTTGGTCAGTTCGGCTTTCATCTGTTCATTGGTCAGCGGCGTCGGGCTGATTTCCCACCAGGTTTCCAGGGCTTCGTCGGTTTTGGCTTCCACCGCCGGGCGGCCGAAGCGGTTCCACCACGCGGCGGAGGTGCCCGGCGGGTAGTAGTTGGGAATCCACAGGTAATTCCATTGCAGTACGCGGTCCAGGGCGTGGGCGTAACTGAGCATCTGCGACTGGGTGTTGGCCTTGACCAGGCCGTTGATCAGGCTGTCGACGGCCGGGTCTTTCAGCACCATGTAGTTGTTGGCGCCGGTATCAAACGCGGCGGCGGAACCGAAGTAGTTGTACAGCTCCATCCCCGGCGAAGTGGTGACTGGGAAGCCGGTGACGATCATGTCGTAGTCCCGGGCCATCAGGCGGTTGACGTATTGCGAGGAGTCGATACGGCGGATGTTCAGGGTGATGCCGATCTGCGCCAGGTTGCGTTTGTACGGCAACAACAGGCGTTCCATGCCGTTCTGGGCATTGAGGAAGGTGAACTCCAGCGGTTCGCCGGCGGCGTTTACCAGTTTGTCGCCGTCGGGTTTCCAGCCAGCCTGCTCCAGCAGCGCCAGGGCTTGCAGTTGCTTGTCGCGGATCATCCCCGTGCCATCGGTGGTGGGGGCCTTGAACACCTGGGTGAAGACTTCATCGGGAATCTGCCCGCGCAGGGGTTCCAGAATCGCCAGCTCCTGGGCGTCCGGCAGTTGGGTCGCTGCCAGCGGGCTGTTGGAGAAGAAGCTCTGCTGGCGGATGTACATATTGCGCATCATCTGCCGGTTGGCCCATTCGAAGTCCCATAGCATGGCCAGGGCCTGGCGCACGCGGCGGTCCTTGAACATTGGTTTTTGCACGTTGAACACGTAGCCCTGGGCCGGTTGCGGTGCTTCCTTGGCCAGGTGCGCGCGTTGCAGGCGGCCATCGTCAAGGGCCGGGCCGTTGTAGCCGATGGAGTAGCCGGTGGCGGAGAATTCGCGGTTGAAGTCGTAGGCACCACCCCGCAGGACCTGGCGCGCCACTTCGGTGTCGCCGAAGTATTCGAGGCTCAGGTGATCGAAGTTGTACAGGCCACGGCTGATGGGCAGGTCTTTGCCCCACCAGTTCGGGTCGCGCTTGAAGGTGATGGTGTTGCCGGCATCCACCTTGCTGATGGTGTAGGGGCCGCTGCCGAGGGGAATCTCGTAGCCGCCGCCGTTGGCGAAGTCGCGGGTCTTCCACCAGTGCTCGGGAAATACCGGCAGGGTGGCGACGTCCAGGGGCAGGGTGCGGTTTTCATTGCTTGCGAAATCGAATCGCACCTGGCGCGGGCCTTCGACTTCCACGTGTTTGACGTCGGCGAACAGCGTGCGGTAACGCAGGCTGCCCTGGGTCATCAGCAGGTCGAAGCTGTAGCGCACGTCTTCGGCGGTGATCGGCTGGCCATCGGCGAAGCGCGCCTTGGGGTTCAGGTAAAAACGCAGGGACAGACCGTCGTCTGACCGCTCCATCTTTTCCGCCACCAGGCCGTAGACCGTATAGGGCTCGTCCAGCGAGCGCAGGGCCAGGGGCGAATACAGCCAGCCGTCGACCTGGCTCACGCCGATGCCTTTGTCGCCGTAGGGCAGCACATGGTCGTAGCGGCCAATCTCGATCGCCGAGCGCCGCAGGCTGCCGCCCTTGGGGGCATTCGGGTTGACATAGTCGAAGTGGGTGAAACCGGGTTGGTATTTGGCCGGTTCGCCGTACACGGTCAGCGCCGATTGCGGCGCGGCGATCACGGCGGTGCTGGCCAGCAGCAGGGCCAGGGTGGAGCAAAACAGGGTAGAAAAAGCGACTCGCATTATCAGCCTTGGGCGCCGGGTGAAGAGGTAAAGGGATTTGTACGCTAAGCGCGTACGCATCGCCAGTCATCACACTGTCACAGATGCACAACGGCCCACCAAAGGGCGGGCCGTTGTTTCAAGCATAGGCGCGGACCGGATCAGTCCTGGCGGCTGGTCACTTCCAGCAGGTGATAACCGAACTGGGTTTTCACCGGGCCTTGCACAGTGTTGACCGGGGCGCTGAATACGACGGTGTCGAATTCTTTAACCATTTGGCCCGGGCCGAACGAACCCAGGTCGCCGCCTTGACGGCTGGACGGGCAGGACGAGTTGGCTTTGGCAACTTCGGCGAAATCGGCGCCGCCTTCGATTTGTGCTTTCAGTTCGTTGCACTTGTCTTCGGTGGCAACGAGGATGTGACGGGCGGTGGCTTTGGCCATGAGGGGTATCTCCTTGGGTAAAAATGCTGAGCGTACCGGATTCAGGTGGTTATTTCCTGGCAAAGTTCCCCCGGGTTGCCCGGACGGCTCAGGATCGGGCCATCACACCGCTTTGGGTCAGCCAATCGATAAACAGCGCAAACAGCTCAGCCTGGGAGTTGATCTCAAGCTTGGTATACAAATGCTTGCGGTGCATGCGCACGGTTTCCGGGGAGATGCCCAGCACCTGCGCGGTGGATTTCACCGAGTGTCCGCGCAGGATCAGGTGGGCAATTTCCCGCTCGCGCACGGTCAATACGCCGCTGCCAAAATGCATGAACGCGGCTTCAATCTGCTGATGCACCTGGGTCTGGGTGAAGGCCTCGTCGCTGATCACCTTGCACAACCCGCCCGTGGTGCCGAAGCGGCGCAGCAGTTCACGTACGATGGGTTGGGCGGTTCGCAGCAGCGCCAGTTGTTCGTCGCTGAACTGGCCGGCACTCAGGCCCTGGAACATGCACAGGGAGATTTTGCTGTTGGGGCACAGGTCGACGATGTAGTAGCTCTCCTGGGCGCCGCCGCTGCGCAGGTAGTAGGTCTTGTAGTACTCGCTGCTGAAGAAGTCGTCCGGGGCGATTTGTGCCAGGTGGTAGAAACCTTCGGCCAGGCCCTTGTCCACTGCGAGGCAGAACGGGTCCAGCAGGTAGCCCCGGGAAAAGTAACGGTTGATGATTTCTTCGTAGTGCGGCCGGGGGATGCCTTGCTGGTAGAGCAAGTGCGGCGCCTGGCCCTGGCGCTCCAGGCTGATCATCATCGATTCGATGGGGGTCAGGGCGCTGAGGGCGCAGGCCAGGTGTTCAAGGAATGACGCCTCGTCAACGCTGACGAAGGCGTGGGCCAACGCGCCATTCCAGGCTTCAAGCACCTGGAAGGACGGGGCAGGGCAGTGATCGGCATTTTGGCTCATGCCTGCCAGTCTACCCGCCGGCCACGGCCCCGGCAAAAGCACCGAGGCGGCGGGGTTCATCGGCCTTGATACTCGCCGCTTTGGCGCAGCTCTTCGGCGGTGTCGAGAATGCACTGGCGCAGGATCTCCACCACTTGATCCACCTGGGCATGGGTGATAATCAACGGCGGCGACATCACATTCAGGTGACCGATGGGCCGTACCAGCAAGCCTTTGGCCTGGGCCCGCAGGTGGATTTTCTCGCCGATGTTCACCGCGTCCGGCAGCAGCGCCTTGGTGTGTTTGTCGGCGACAAACTCGATGCATGCCATCAACCGCTGGCAACGCACGTCACCCACCAGCGGCAGACTGGCCAGGGTTTGCAGGCGCTGTTCCAGGTACACGCCGACGTCTTCGACATGGGTCAGCAGGTTTTCCCGCTCGATGATCTCGATGTTCTTCAGCGCCGCCACGCAACTCACCGGATGGCCGCTGTAGGTGAAACCGTGGGTAAAGCAGCGGCCCTTGCCCGGCTCGCCGATCACTTGCCAGATGCGGTCCGAGAAAATACACGCACCCAGGGGCAGGTAGCCGGAGGTCAGGCCCTTGGCGGTGGTGATGATGTCTGGCTGCATGTCGAACACCTCCTGGGAGGCGAAAAATTTTCCCAGCCGGCCGAAGGACGTCACTACTTCATCCGCCACGTACAGCAGGTCATAGCGTTGGCAGATTTCCCACATGCGCCGGTGGTAACCCTTCGGCGGAATGATCACGCCGCCCGAGCCCATGATCGGTTCGGCAAAGAACGCCGCCACCTTGTCGGCACCGATGGTCAAGATCTTGTCTTCGAATTCGTCCACCAGGAAATCGAGAAATTGCGCCTCGCTCATCCCCGCAGGCGCCCGGTAATAGTTGGGGCACGAAATGTGGTGGAACAGGTCGCTCATGAAATCGAATTCCGGCGCGCGGTCGGCGGCCTTGTTGCCGATGGACATCGTCAGGAACGTGGAACCGTGGTACGCGCTGAACCGCGAGATGATGTGCTTCTTCTCGTGCTTGCCGCGACTGTTCTGATAGAACTGCACCAGGCGGTAGGCGGTATCGACCGCCGTGGACCCGCCGGTGGTCAGGAATACATGGTCAAGGTCGCCGGGGGCCAGGCTGGCAAGCTTGGCGCACAGTTCAATGGCGGTGACGTTGGCCATGTCGCAAAACGGGTTGGAGTACGCCAACTGGCGAACCTGGTTGGCGATCGCTTCGGCCATTTCCTCGCGACCCAGGCCGATATTCGTGCACCACATGCCGCCGACCGCATCCAGGTAGCGGTTGCCGGCGGTGTCGTAGATGTAGGCGCCGTCGCCGGCCGCGATGTTCAGCGAGCCTTGTTCGCGGTGCTCGTCGAACATGTGGAAGCCGTGCATGTAATGGGCCTTGTCGGCGGCGTCCAGTTGGTCGTGGTCGAACTGGGCGAAAAAAGCAGGATTTGGCAGAGTCATGGCATTTACCTTCAATGGCTGGGTTTCACTTGCCGGTCTTCACGGCATTCCAGGTACGGGTGATCAGGCGCACGGCGGCTTGGGACTGGCTTTTCTGGGTGAACAAGCGCTGCATCGTTGCCGCGTCCGGGTAGATGGCCGGGTTGTCGCGAATGTCTGCGTTGACCAGGGGCTTGGAGGCCAGGTTGCTGTTGGCGTAGTGAATGGTGTTGCTGACGCCGGCGATGACCTCGGGCTGCAGGAGGAACTCGATGAACTTGTGGGCATTTGCCACATGGGGTGCATCAGCCGGGATGTAGAAGTTATCGAACCAGATCAGCGAGCCTTCCTTGGGGATGAAGTAACCCAGGTTGACCTTGGCCCCGGCTTCCGCCGCCCGGGCCTGGGACGTGGCGTAATCGCCGGACCAGGTGGTGGCCATGCACAGCTCGCCGTTGGCCAGGCCGTTGATAAAACCGCTGGAGTCGAATTTACGGATGTAGGGCCGTACGGCCATCAACACATCCTGGGCGGCCTTGAGGTCTTTGGGCGCCACGCTGTTGGGGTCCAGGCCGAGGTAGGTCAGGGCCAGCGGGATCATGTCGGTGGGAGAGTCGATGAAGGTGATGCCGCAGTCGGCGAAACGCGAAATGATCTTGGGGTCGAAGATCATCGCCAGGGAGCCGATGGGGGCGTCCGGCATGCGTTCCTTGATCTTGTCGATGTTGTAGGTCACGCCATTGCTGCCCCAGGTGTAGGGCGCGGAATAGGTCACGCCCGGGTCATGGGTTTCCAGGCTTTTCAGCACTTGAGGGTCGAGGTTATTCCAGTTGGGTAGCAGCGCTTTGTTGAGGGGCTGGAACGCCTTGGCCTTGATCAGCAGCGGTACCAGTGACGCGTTGAGCACCACCAGGTCATAACCCGAGCGCCCGGAGAGCAATTTGCCCTGTACGGTTTCGTAGGAATCATAGGTGTCGTAGATCACCTTGATGCCGGTGGCTTTTTCGAAGTCGGCGAGGGTGTGTTCCCCGATGTAATCGGCCCAGTTGTAGATGCGCAAGGTGTTGCCCGGGTCGTCAGCGGCCTGGCTGAGGGACGTTGATGCAAGCAAGACAGCGCTTAACAGGGCGATAACGGCTTTATGCATGGCGGACCCACCTTGAAGTTGTGCTTGTTGTCAGGCCGAGGGGCTGATTGCACTTTCAGGCAGGTAGCGGGTGGGCGCCATACCCCGTTCGGGTAGGAGGCCGTCAGGGCAAGACGATGTAGTCGTTTTGCGTGATGATCGGGCGGTGTGCGCCGGGTTCCAGATGGATATAACGCCCGTCTACCAGGTCGACGGGCAGGCAATCGTCGATATCCAGCACGCCGTCGGTATGGGACTGCGTCCAGTGGCTGAGCATCTGCTGTTTGCCCTGTGCTGCAGCTTCCTTGGCCGTGCGGGCAACCACCAGCAGGTAGTGGTGGGCTTCGCCAAAGCTATTGGCTTCATAACCGCCCAGGTTGATGAAGTACAGGCGCGGTGCCCCGGCGTTAGGCGCCAGGTGGCTGAGCTGGACTTTCCAGCCGTCAATCCCGTCGACCGTCATCCAGGAATCGATATGCACACCTTTCTGGCTGCCGAACCAGCCATCGCGCAGTTGCGGATAGGCGGCTTCCAGGGTGTCGGCAACGGCAAACACTACGTCGTGCACTTCGATTTTCGCCCGGGGATGCTTGCCCCCGAGCATGACCACAAACAGCATTGCACGTCCTTTCTAAGGCTAGGATGGAAAGTGCCACCATCCTTCGATTGAACCCTTTTGTCCAGTCAGTGCCACACTGTTAATTCGCGAATTCATCAGGAGGTTGTCATGCGTACCATTGATCTGGCCGGCGTTCCCGTCCCTGTCATCGGCCAGGGGACCTGGCGCATGGGCGAAAATCCCGACCAACGCAGCGCAGAGGTATCCGCGTTGCAACTGGGCATTGATGAGGGCATGACCCTGATCGATACCGCTGAAATGTACGGCGAAGGTGGCGCCGAAGAAGTCGTCGGCGAGGCGATTCGCGGCAGGCGCGACCAGGTCGTCCTGGTCAGCAAGGTGTACCCGCACAATGCCAGCCGCAAAGGTGTTCCGCAGGCCTGCGAGGCCAGTCTCCAGCGCCTGGGCACCGACTACATCGATCTGTATCTGCTGCATTGGCGTGGGCAGTATCCCCTTGAAGAAACGGTGGAAGCCTTCGAGCGCTTGCGTGAGGCCGGCAAGATCGGTCGGTGGGGCGTGTCCAACTTTGATGTGGCCGACCTGCAGGAACTGGCGTCCCCGGCCTGTGCCACCAATCAGGTGCTCTACAACATCGAAGAGCGCGGTATCGAATTCGACCTGCTGCCCTGGTGGCAGCAACACAATTTGCCCTTGATGGCCTACTGTCCCATCGCCCAGGGTGGCGAGCTGTTGGCCAGCCCGACCCTCAAACAAATTGCCCGTCGCCACGAGGTCACACCCGCCCAGGTTTCCCTGGCTTGGGTATTGCGCCAGGACGGTGTGATCGCGATTCCCAAGGCTGTGACGCCCGAGCATGTGCGGCTCAATGCTGCGGCGGCAAAGCTTGTGCTGGATGAGCACGACCTGGACGCGATTGACCGGGTTTTCGGTGCGCCCAAACGCAAGCATCCGTTGGCGATGGTCTAGTGCCCGACAGAAACGGCGCCGTCCATGGCGTTGCCGTTTCTGTTTCGGGTTGTGCTTAGCCAGCTACCGGGTTGCGCCAATCATCAGAGCCCGAGGTGCCGGACACTTCGTGGGTCCAGACGATTTTCCGGTAAGTGAAATACACATCCTCCAGGTGCGTGAAGTGCGCGTTGTTCGGGTCCTGGCAGTTAGGCATCCGTGACTGGATGTCTACCAGGATCGCGTCCTCCAACTCGATGGTGAAGTAGTGCTCCTGCGTGCCGGCTGAAGAGGTGCGGTACCACTCAAGGCGGCACTTGACCATTTCCCCGGAGGTCAGGGCGCTGAACAGCAGCGGCGAAGACTTATCGAACACCTTGCTGATCATCAGGGGTTTGTGCACGCGCTGACCGGTCGGCTGGCCGGATTGCGGGTCTCGGGGAATGATCACCTGATGCTGGAATGCTTCCACCAGGATCTGGTCTTCGTGGCCTTCCTGATAAATGTTGCCGACCGAGTCCTGGGTGAATGTGCCTGCCGTGATCAAGCCTTGCTTGGTGCCGGTGATGGAGAGATACGCGGGTGTTGGCATGACGGGTTTCCTTGCCTGATAAATGAGGTCGCCCCAGCCGACTGATCTGTTGGCTGGGTAATGCTCGATATCAAGAAGCGTGCCGGAAAGTTAAGGGTCTAATGAAAACAGGGAGTTAAGATTTTATCGGGTCTTGTTTCGACGGAGAGTACTGCTTTGTAGCTGGCTTTAATTGTATTTATTTGCGCATAGGTGCGCAGTTAGTTGCTCATGTCGATACAGGGTTCCGTACGGAGAGTCTGCTTGATTAATGGTGTTAGTTGTTGTTTTGGCTGCGCAAATTGTTGCGCGTCGTCGAATTATATATTTTCGTAGGAAATTCCTTAACCATCGTTTCGTGGCTTGAACATTGCTTTTTGCACGGATAAGGTTCGTGCTCTTCCCGCCGGGAAGGCGAACTTTAAACAGTGTTCTGGTGTGCGCTTGAATTGCCATTAGTTCGCTGAATATATCCAGGGAAGTAAAGTGCGGCCAATGATGGTTTATTCAGACAGGCTTTCCGATTATTACCTCGAACTTGCGCAGGCACCCAACTCGAAAGCGAGTTTTGCGGGCGTCGATATGCGTTTTTCGACCGAGTATGAGGCACTAGAAACCGAGCTCGGCAAGGCGCATTCCCTTCACGGTAACAGTCAGCCTGACTGGCAGTGGGTGGTGGAAAAAAGTGAGGCCCTGTTACGTCATCAATCCAAGGACTTGCGGGTTGCCGTCTGGTTGACCTGGGCATTGCATCAGCGCGAGTCCTTCGCCGGCCTTCTCGCCGGCCTCGGATTGTTGCGCTACCTCTGTGAGCATCATTGGGCGGTCGTATATCCAGGCAAGCTGCGCACCCGCAGCGCCGCATTTGGCTGGCTGGTGCCGCGCCTTGGGCAGGTGCTTGCGCAAAATCTTTCGTTCAAGGACCAGCGCCCCCTGTTCCATTGCATGCTCGAACATCTGGTTCGGCTGGATGAACTATGGACCGAACACCTTTCTGAAGACGCGCCGCTGTTACTGCCGGTTCGCAGGCAGCTGTCGGACAGGCTGCAGCAGGTCACCGAGAGTGATCCCCTTCCAGGCGGCACGGCCGCGGTGATCGCCCAGATCAAGCAGGTGGCCACTCAGCTGCTGGCGCCCGAGCCGGTCGTGGATAACGAAAAGGACGCTCATAAGCTGCTGCGCACGCTGCAGGAGAGTGCCCGGTCTCTGTCGGCCTGGTGGCAGCGCCAGAATGCCACGGACCTGCGCGCGCTGCGCCTGAACCGAACCTTGACCTGGCTGACGATCACCAGCCTCCCGGATTGCAACAGCGAGCAGGTCACGCCTTTGCGAGGCCCAGCGCCGGACAAGCTCAAACGTTACCAGGAGCGCTTCGCCCAGGGGCAGCACGCCGACTTGTTGTTGGAGCTTGAGGCGAGCCTGGCGTGCGCACCTTTCTGGTTTGACGGTTTGTACCGGGTGTGGGAGTGCCTGCAGGCACTTCAGGCCGATCTGGCCATGACCGAGCTGGAAGTGCACTTCGCCCTGTTGCTCCAGCGATTGCCGGGGCTACTGCAGCTGCGCTTCCACGATGGAACACCCTTTGCCGACTCCGTTACCCGAGGCTGGATCAACACCCAGGTTACCCGCCATTTGCAAGCCCCGGTGACCCCCAGGTCGGTGCCTGATGCCCAGGCAGCGCCCTGGGACAAAGCGTTGCACGACGTTATGCCCGTATTGCGCAAGGACGGGTTCAAGGCGGCTGTTCGGTCGCTCAAGCAAGGCATGCAAAGCGCTGCAGGTGAGCGTGCCCGTTTTCATTGGCGACTTGGCCTGGCCCGGTTGTGTGTCCTGGCGGGCAAGCATGACCTTGCCAAAGTCCAACTCGACCATCTGGACCACGAACTGCAGCAATCAGGCTTGCAGCGCTGGGAGCCCGAGCTGGCGGTTGAAGTGCTGCAACTCTTGTATGGCTGTTGTGATGTGTTGCCGCAAAGCCATTCCGTGCGTGAGCGCAAGGAAGAAGTCCATCGCAGGCTGTGCCACTTCGATCTTGAAGCGGTACTTGAATAGGCTTTCGAGCCACCCGAAAAAGGAGAAACACCATGGCGAAAGAAGGTTCGGTAGCCCCCAAGGAACGCATCAATATCACGTTCAAACCCGCCGTCGGCACCGCGCAGGAAGAGGTCGAGCTGCCGTTGAAACTGCTGGTGCTCGGCGACTTCACCCAGCGTGAAGACCTGCGCAAGCTCGAAGATCGCAAGCCCATCGGTATCGACAAGAACAGCTTTGACGAAGTGCTGGCCAAGCAAGCCTTGAGCCTGACGTTAAACGTTGCCAATCGGCTCCAGGACGCTGCCGAACCTGATGAGTTGGCGATCCAGGTCAGGATCAATGCGATGAAGGACTTCAACCCTGCACACCTGATTGAGCAAATTCCCGAGCTGAAAAAGCTCATGGAATTGCGTGATGCACTTGTTGCGCTCAAGGGACCGCTGGGCAACACCCCCAGCTTTCGAAAAGCCATTGAAGACGCCCTCGGCGATGACGAGTCCCGCACCCGGGTCTTGGCTGAACTGGGGCTGGACAGCTCCGCCGTATGACTCTTTCAGTAAAAGGACACTGACGCCATGACAACCCGCCAAAGCCCGCTGCACGCTCCCACAACAGATGAATACAGCATTCTCGACAACATCATTGCCCAAACCCGCCTCAGTGCCGACGACGAGGCCTATGGCATCGCGAAACGCGGGGTTTCGGCATTTATCGAGGAGCTGATCAAACCACAGAACAGGGGCGAGCCGGTCAAAAAGCGCCTGGTTGACCGGATGATCGCCGAGATAGACGCAAGGCTCAGCCAGCAAATGGATGAAATTCTTCACCACCCGGAATTCCAGGCCTTGGAGTCATCCTGGCGCGGCTTGCAGTTGCTGGTTGACCGCACCAACTTCCGTGAAAACATCAAGATCGAATTGCTGAGCGTTTCCCGCCAGGACTTGCTGGATGACTTTGAGGACTCACCTGAGGTAACTCAGTCCGGGCTCTACAAGCATATCTACAGTGCCGAATACGGTCAGTTCGGCGGTCAGCCCGTAGGGGCAATCATCGCCAATTATTTCCTGTCGCCCAGTGCTCCCGACGTCAGGCTGATGCAGTACGTCTCCAGCGTGGCCTGCATGGCCCATGCGCCGTTCATTGCGGCAGCTGGTCCGGGGTTCTTCGGCCTGGAGAGCTTCACCGGCCTGCCTGACCTCAAGGACCTGAAAGACCATTTCGAGGGGCCGCAGTTTGCCAAATGGCAGAGTTTTCGCCAGAGCGAAGATGCTCGTTACGTCGGTCTCACCGTACCGCGCTTTCTACTGCGTACGCCTTACGATCCCGTGGATTGCCCGGTCAAGACGTTCGCCTACCAGGAAAATGTGGTCAACAGCCACGAGCACTATCTGTGGGGCAACACGGCGTTTGCCTTTGCTACGCGCCTGACGGACAGCTTCGCCCGCTTTCGCTGGTGCCCGAACATTATCGGCCCGCAAAGTGGGGGTGCAGTGGAGGACTTGCCGCTGCATCACTTTCACAGCATGGGCGAGATCGAAACCAAGATTCCTACCGAGGTGCTGGTATCCGACCGACGTGAATACGAACTGGCGCAAGAGGGTTTCATTGCCCTGACCATGCGCAAGGGCAGCGACAATGCGGCGTTCTTTTCTGCAAGCTCGGTGCAGAAGCCCAAGTCCTTTGGAATCAGTGCGGAGGGCAAGGTTGCCGAACTGAATTACCGGCTGGGCACCCAGTTGCCCTACATGATGATCGTCAATCGCCTGGCTCATTACCTCAAGGTTTTGCAGCGTGAGCAGCTGGGATCGTGGAAGGAACGTACCGACCTGGAGCTGGAACTCAACAAGTGGATTCGCCAATACGTAGCTGACCAGGATAACCCCAGTGCCGAAGTGCGTGGACGGCGCCCGCTCAGGGCGGCGCGCATTGTGGTCAGCGATGTTGACGGGGAGCCCGGCTGGTACCGCGTCAACCTGAGCGTTCGCCCGCATTTCAAGTACATGGGGGCGGACTTCACGTTGTCGCTCGTCGGCAAGCTCGATAAAGAATGAGCCGTAGCCACGTGATCCTCCAAAACCGTAGCCTTTTCGAACGCCTGGAGTCCGGCGCGAGTCGCCGTCCGCAGGACAGCGTCGTGGAGTCCGTGGCCAGCCATTTGGCGAAAATGCTCAGCACCCGTGTGGGTAGCGTGCAGACGCTACCGGATTACGGGTTGCCTGACCTGAACGACATGCGCTTCAGCCTGCATGACGCGTTGAGCCAGGCACGCTTTCTCATTGAGCGTTTTATCCAGTCCTATGAACCACGGCTGAAGGATGTACGTGTCAAGGCATTGCCCCAGGACCGTGATCCGTTGGTGCTGGCTTTTTCCATCGAGGGCGTCATGGAAATAGATGGCGTGAAGCAAACAGTCGCCTTCTGCGCAAACCTGGCCCATGGTGCACAGGTTGAGGTCACGCCTGATGTCCTTTAACCGCTACTACCAAAGCGAGCTGGGTGCACTGCGACAGTTGGGGCGACGCTTCTGCGAGCGCAACCCGGCACTTGCGCCGTTTCTTGGGGACGCCGGCCAGGACCCGGATGTAGAGCGCTTGCTTGAAGGCTTTGCATTCCTCACCGGTCGCTTGCGTCAGAAGCTTGATGACCAGTTGCCGGAGCTGAGTCACTCGTTGATGCATTTGCTGTGGCCCAACTATATGCGGCCGCTGCCTTCGTTCAGCATGCTGCAGTTCGATCCCCTCAATCGGGCGGGGCCTGCCATCCACGTCGAGCGGGACACCCCGGTGGAAAGTGTTGCGATCAACGGGGAGCGTTGCCGTTTTCGTACCTGTTACCCGACGCAGGTTTTACCGCTGAAACTGGCCGCCCTGGAATACTCGGTAAAGGGCGAGTGCACGCTGCTGTGCCTTCGCCTGGAAATGACAGCCGAGGGCGACTTCGGCGAGTTGGCACTGGGCTGCCTGCGTCTGCATCTTGCGGGGGAGCAACCCGTCAGCCAGGCGCTGTACCTGGGCCTTTTGCGGCACTTGGATGGGTTCGAGTTGCAACCGTTGGGCCGTGATGGACGGCCGGTAATTGGCAGCGACGGTGAGGCTGTGTCGCTGCGTCTGTCCAGTAGCCAGATCAGTCCAGTGGGCTTTTCCGAGGATGAGGCACTGATCCCTTATCCGTTGAATACCTTCCGTGGCTATCGCCATTTGCAGGAGTACTTCGCCTTTCCCGATAAATACCTGTTTGTCGATGTGGGCGGCCTTGACGTGTTGAACAGGTTGCCCATTGACGTGCTCAAACAGGTCCATGGGCTGGTGCTGCGCTTCAACCTGCGTGGCCGCGGCCTTGAGCGACTGACGCCGACCCTGGACAACGTGAAGCTGTACTGCACGCCCATCGTCAATCTGTTCAAGCACGATGGCGTGCCGATTCGTTTGGATGGCAAGCAGGACGAATACCTGTTGTTGCCTGGCGAATACACCCGGGGAAACTGCGGTGTGTTTTCAGTCGACAAAGTCACGGGATGGCGGCCGGGGGGGCTGGGGTACCAGGAATATGTGCCCTTCGAGTCGTTTGAACACGATTTTGGCGGCGCCTCGCCCAGCTATGGCGTTCGCCAGCGGCCATCGCTGCACCATACCGGCCTGGATACCTGGCTGAGTTTCGACCCGCGCCGGGAACATGATCAGGAAACCCTGTCGGTTGAGCTGACCTGCACCAACCACAACCTGCCACGCCAACTGCAGGTAGGGGACATCAACCAGGCTTGCGAGCAGACACCCGAGTTTGTTTCGTTCCGCAACATCACGGCGGCAACCCCGAGTTTTGCGCCGCCCCTGGACAGCGACTTCCTGTGGCGACTGATCAGCAATATGTCGCTCAACTATTTGTCGCTGACCGATATCAACGCCCTGAGAGTGATCCTCGAAACCTACGACCTGCCGCGCTATCACGACCGCCAGGTGGAGAAGGTCAGCCAGAGAAGGCTTGGCGCACTTCAATCGATCAGCCATCAGCCTGTGGACCGGCTGCACCGGGGCCTGCCATTTCGCGGCTTGCGTGTTGACCTCACCATCGATCCCGAGGGCTACCTGGGGGAGGGCGACGTGTTTGTCTTTGCTTCGGTACTGAATGAGTTCTTCGCGCTCTACGCCAGCCTCAACTCGTACCACGAACTGCGAGTCATCAGCACACAAGGAGATGTGTACCTATGGCCACCCCGGATGGGCCAGCAGCCCCTGCTTTAAACGCATTATCCCGAGTGATTCGCGAGTACTCGGTGTTTCAGGCGGTGGCGCAGATCATCGAGCGCTTGCGCGAGGCGCACCCCTCGCTGGACGAAGAGGGGTTGTACGACCAATTGGAGTTCCAGGCCAATCCAGGCTTTGGGTTTCCCGGCAACGATATTGACCGTGTGGAGTTTTTTGTCGAGCACGGCCATTTGCGGGCACGGGTTCGTCTCAACGTGCTGGGCCTGTTTGGTACAGGGTCGCCGCTGCCGGCGTTCTATGGCGAGCAAGCCTTTGCCGAGGTCTCGGGCGGCAATACGACGCGTGATTTCCTGGATCTCTTTCACCATCGCCTGCACCGGCTGATAGTGCCGATCTGGCGAAAATATCGTTATCAGGCGAGTTTTCAAACCGGCGCCAGTGATCCATTTTCCGAGCAGATGTTTGCGTTGGTGGGCCTGGGCGGCAGCGTGATTCGCAGCACCGCTCGACTGAACTGGAAGCGCCTGTTGCCCTACCTCGGGCTGCTGAGTCTGCGGGCGCACTCTGCCGCGCTGATCGAGACCGTGCTGCGTTATTACTTCAAGCACAGCCGGCTGGTTATAGAGCAGTGGGTCAAGCGCACGGTAGTGATTGCCCACGAGCAGCGTAATGACCTTGGCCGCAGCTATAGCTCGCTGGGTTCCGATCTGGTGCTGGGGGATTCCATCCTCGATCGCAGTGGCATGTTCAGGGTTCATGTGCTGGCACTCGACTGGGAGCGTTTTCACGAGTTTTTGCCCACCGGGGCGGGTTATGAGCCGCTGTGTGCGCTGGTGCGTTTCGCCGCCCGGGACCCCTTGGAATACGACGTTCGGCTGGTGTTGGCAGAGGGTGAGGTACGGCCATTGCGCATCGGTGAACACAACGTCTGCCGCTTGGGCTGGACCAGTTGGCTGGGGCATGAGCGGGCTTACGGCATGGTCACCCTGGCCAGTAAATCTCATTAGGGACGGATGAATATGATGAATGTGGATCTGCAACAACTTATCCAGGCATTGACGGCGCCCACACGGCGCGATCTGGAACGCTGCGCCGAACGATGTGTGACCCGCGGTGGCGGCGAGGTCTTGGTGGAAGACCTGCTGTTGACCCTCCTGGAGCATCCCGAGGGCCTGTTGATGCGTGCGCTGCAGGACGCGGGCGTGGATGCCGGCGAACTGCACGCCGTGCTGCAACCAAGGATCGACCAGAGCGCCTCCCGAAATCCGGTGTTTTCACCTGCGTTGGTGCAATGGTTGCAGCAAGCGGTGCTGGTTGCCCGCCTGGAGTTGGGCCGAAGCGAAGTGGAGCACGGTGCCTTGTTGCTGGCGTTGTTGCGCAACCCGTTGCAGCACGCGGGCAGCCGATACCAGGTGGTGTTGAGCAAGCTTGATGTGCAGCGTGTGCTCGGTTTTGTCTTGAGTGAAAGCCCGCAGACACCTTCACCTGAAGGCGGGCATTCATTGCTGGAGCGTTTTACCCATGACCTGACTCGCCAGGCTCGGGACGGAAAACTCGACCCGGTACTTTGTCGCGATAACGAAATCCGGCAAATGATCGATACCCTCGCGCGGCGGCGCAAGAACAACCCCATCCTTGTAGGCGAAGCGGGTGTGGGGAAAACCGCGATAGTCGAGGGCCTGGCTCTGCAGATCGTGAGTGGGCAAGTGCCAGAGGTGCTCAGGAACGTGCGTCTGCTCACGTTGGACATGGGCTTGCTGCAAGCCGGCGCCAGTATCAAGGGCGAGTTCGAGCGACGCTTGAAAGGCTTGATCGACGAGGTCGGTGCCTCTTTGCAACCGATCGTCCTGTTTATCGACGAAGCCCATACCCTGGTGGGCGCAGGCGGCCAGCCGGGCGGTTCCGATGCTGCCAACCTGCTCAAACCGGCGCTGGCCCGTGGCGAGTTACGCACCATCGCCGCCACGACCTGGTCGGAGTACAAGAAATACTTCGAGAAAGACCCTGCGTTGGCGCGGCGTTTCCAACCGGTACTCGTGCGCGAGCCGATGATTGAGGATGCGGTGACGATTTTGCGTGGGCTGGCCCCGGTATATGAGGCCAGTCACGGCGTTTACGTGCGCGATGATGCCGTGGTCGCCGCCGCGCAGTTGAGTGCCCGTTACCTGACGGGCCGCCAGTTGCCGGACAAGGCTGTGGACGTATTGGACACCGCTTGTGCCCGGGTGCGTATCAGCCTGGTGACGGCACCGGGCGAACTGCAACGTCTGCGCGCCGAGCTGGCCGAAGGCACGCGTCAGCAGGCCGCCGTGCGCCGGGATGCCGACGCAGGATTGACCATCGATGAACCGGCGTTGCAGCAACTCACACGGCGACTGGAAGAAGTAAAGGTCGCACAGTTACAGCTTGAACAACGCTGGGCCTGCCAGCGCGACCTGGCCGAGAAGGTGCTCTCGCTGCGCCAGCAACTGGCCGAATCCCGCGGCAGAGGCGAACGGATTGAGGCCCTTGAACAGAGCCTCGCTGAAAACCGGCAAGCGTTGCAGGCTGCGCAGCACGGGCAACGATTGGTCAGCTTCGAAGTGTGCCCGCGGTTGGTGGCACAGGTGATCAGTGCCTGGACCGGTATCCCGCAGGAACAGCTTGCCCGTGAACACAGTGCGAAGGTCCTGAACGTTGCCGAGGATCTGCGTGGCCGCATTCTCGGGCAGACGTACGCGGTGCAGGTCCTGGATCGTTGCCTGCGCGCTGTCGCGGCCGGCGTGAACAGGCCTGATGCGCCGGTAGGTGTATTCCTGCTGGTGGGCCCCAGCGGCGTGGGCAAGACAGAAACTGCACACGTTCTGGCCGACCTGTTGTATGGCGGCGAGCGTTTTGTCACCACGATCAATATGTCGGAGTACCAGGAGAAACATTCCTTGTCCCGGTTGATCGGTGCACCGCCGGGTTACGTCGGCTACGGGGAGGGTGGGGTGCTGACTGAGGCCGTGCGACAGAAGCCCTATTCCGTTGTGCTGCTCGATGAGGTCGAGAAGGCCGACCCGGATGTGTTGAACCTGTTTTATCAGGTGTTCGACAAAGGGGCGGCCAATGACGGCGAAGGGCGTGAAATCGATTTTCGCAACACGCTGATCCTGATGACTTCCAACCTGGGCAGCGAACGTATCACCGAGCTGTGCACCGACGGGCAACGACCGGATATCGAGGTGCTGCATACCGCTATACGGCCGGCCCTGAATGCTCATTTCAAACCGGCATTGTTGGCTCGTATGCGTGTAGTCCCGTATTACCCGGTTGCGGGCGCAGTGCTGCATCAGTTGGTTGAAAACAAGCTTCAACGCCTGGGGCATCGATTGCTTCAACGCAAGCTGACATTCAGTCACACGGAGGCGTTGGTCACCCACATGGCCGAGCGCTGCAGCCACAGTGAGAGTGGCGCGAGGTTTGTCGATCAATGGATCGAGGCGAACCTGTTGCCACAGGTGGTGGACCGACTGCTGGAGGCGATGGCCGCTGGCAAGTCCCTGGAGTTTGCCCACGCCAGGCTGGATCCCAACGGCACTGTTGTCTGTGAGTTCAGCTGATGACGGACGACCTGTTTACCCACCTGCCAGGCCCACTGGATTACGCTGCTGCCTTGCTGGGGTGTTTCGCCCGGTTAGGTATCGTTGGCGACGAATCGACATTGGCCGAGGATTTTGCGGCAGCCGTCGCACAGTTGAGTGCGTGCGAACTCAGCCAGTTGTACCTGCTGGATCAGGCCACCGGCCGCCTCGATCTGGCTGCCCAGTATTTTCCGGAACGGCCACCATCCGGTGATGGTGCAAACCCGGCAACGGACTTCAAGAACGAGCAACTGTTGCAGTACGTTCTGGGACAGAACCGCGTAATCAACCTCATTGAGCTGGACAACAGTGTGTATGACACGGGGTTTCTGCCGGCTGCCACATTGCCTTGGCAATCCCTGCTGTGCGTGCCATTGCCGGGGCAGGGCAAACAGGTGTCCGGGGTGTTGTTGTGCGCCAGTCAGCGAGCGACGGAGCTGGCTGGCTACGGTGCCTCCCTCGGGCAATTGGGGTGCTTTGTCGTGAACCAGTTGGCCATGTTGCGGCGAATGCGCCGGGGCAGCGGCGCTTTGAAGGTGGTGCGCAGTACCCCTGTCGCCAGCGCCTACGGCTTGATTGGTAACAGCACGGCGATGGACGAAACGTGTCGCTTGATTGGCAAGGTGGTGCACAGCCCCTACACCGTTTTGTTGCGGGGAGAGACCGGCACTGGAAAAGAGGTGGTCGCACGGGCCATTCATGCTGCCGGGCCGCGCAGCAACAAGGCATTTGTGGTGCAAAACTGCGCCGCGTTTCCCGAAGGCTTGCTGGAGAGCGAGTTGTTCGGCTACCGCAAGGGCGCTTTCACGGGGGCTGAAAGAGATTACGCCGGTCTGTTTGACACCGCCCACGGCGGCACGCTGCTACTCGACGAAATCGGTGACATGCCGCTGTCACTGCAGGCCAAGTTACTGCGGGTGCTGCAGGAAGGCGAGATCCGGCCGTTGGGCGCCAATACGGCCCACAAGGTCGATGTACGGATCCTCGCGGCGACCCACCGGGACCTCACTGGCATGGTGGCTGAGGGCAGCTTTCGCGAGGATCTTTATTACCGCTTGGCGCAGTTCCCTATCGAGTTGCCGGCGCTGCGCCAGCGAGACGGTGACGTGCTGCAACTGGCCCGGCATTTCGCCGATAAGGCCTGCGCGATGCTGGGTCGGGCGCCGGTAGGCTGGTCGAGTGCGGCCCTGGACCAACTGTCCAGCCACAGCTTCCCCGGCAATGTTCGCGAGCTTAAATGCATGGTGGAGCGAGCAGTGCTGCTTTGTGATGACGACGTCATCCTGCCCACGCATTTGTCGCTGTCGTCCGGCCTCGGTGCGCCAGCGGTTGACGCGACGTTTCGCCAGCGGATGGAGCGGGTCGAGCGCGTTGTTTTGATCGACTGCCTGCGCAAGAACCGCGGCAATCGCACCCGCACTGCCCGTGAGCTGGGTCTCGCGCGGCGCACGCTGCTTTACCGCCTTGCACGCCTGGACATTCCCTTTGGCGACGCCAGGGGAGAGTGCTGAATGGTGCCCCCTTCAAATCCTGCAATGGCCCGCCTGAAAGCGGGACCCACCCCAATGGGAGATACCTCATGGCTGTTTGTCAGTGGCAAGCCCTGGTGCTTGTGTTGTTTGTGCTGGGTGGCTGTAACACCAATCACGTCTTTGACGACGGTGACTACCGCCCGCTGGGTGACCCGCAGCCCATCAGTCGTGGCCGTTGAGCGCAGGGGAGTCCAGCCATGCAACTAGTGTTTGAGGTGTGTCCTGTGGGCCAAGCAGGCTCAGCGCCGGCCCTGGGCAAAACCTTTGACCGTGTTGGCGGTGTCATAGGCCGGGGAGCCAGTTGTGACTGGACGCTTCCTGACCCCAGCCGCCAGGTTTCCAGCCGTCACGCGGTGGTTAGCTATCGTGACGGCCGGTACTTTCTGACGGACGTCAGCAGTAATGGAACCCGCCTGGCAGGCAGCGGTGAGCGTTTGCAGGAGGGACTGGAACGACCAATAGACGACGGCACGGTCTTTCAATTAGGGCCGCTGAATATCCGCGCATGGCTGGTCAGTCCGGCGACGGCGTCAGGCCAGGACGGATTGCACACGCTGATACCCGATGATGCATTTCTTGACCTGGATCCGGTGCGGGCACTGGCCTGCGAACGGCAGCGGGAAGACGAGTCGCAGGAGTTGGCCGCTCTGGTCATGACGTCCCATGAGGCATTGCAGTGGACAGATCATGCAGCCGCGGACAGGGATCATCTGACGGTTCCTGAACTTGTGGAGCCGGGGCACAACGCTGCCATGAGCGTGGAGGCGCCGCAGCCAAGCCAGGGTTCAGAGCCATTTTGGTCGGCGTTTGCGCAGGCACTTGGAATCGATCTGGACACCCTGGATGGGCCGGGAAGAGAGGTGCTGGCGATCAAGGCGGCCGGGTTGCTCAGGCAAATGACTGAAGGGTTGCAACAGAACCTGGGCACCCGCAACGAACTCAAGCATGAGCTGAAACTGGCACCCACCCACACGGCGCTCCAAAGTCCCAATCTTTTCAGAGACAGCTCTGACGCCAGTGAGGCCTTGGGGTTGCTGCTGGGCACCGGGCAGTTGGGGCAGGTGCCGGCCGAGAGGGTGGTCATGCGCGCCTACCGCGACATGCAGGCTCACCAGGTGGCTTTACTGGTGGCCTGCCGCGCAGCCGTGCGCGGGGCTCTGGCGGCCTTTGCACCGGGGCATCTGCTCCTGTGCTTCGAGCGTCAGGCGAAGCCTGCGCTGATTCCCCGGAGTAGCACCCACTGGCGGGCGTATCAACGCCATTACCAGGCGCTGATCGAGGACGAACATCTCAGTGAGCGCCTGCTGGGCAGTGACTTCAGCAAGGCCTACGAGGAGCAGATTCGTCTGATCTCAACCCTTCACCGTTATCCAGGATGATCGTCATGTCCCGAGTCACCGCTGCATTGTTGTGCGCCGTAATCGGCTTGTTGGGGGGGTGTTCTCTGTCGCCCTTTTCGAAGTTGACCAAGCTGGACCTGACACTGACGGCCAGCGAGCGGGTCAACCCGGATATCCATGGCCGGCCATCGCCGATCGTGGTGCGGCTGATGGAGCTTCGACACCCAGTGGCTTTCGAACATGCGGACTTTTTCAGCCTTTACGGCCATGGAGCGCAGGCGCTGCCCAAAGACCTGGTGAACCTCGAAGAGCTCGAGTTGCGCCCCGGCGATCACACCACCCTCAAACTCAGTCTGGAGCCGGGCAGTCGCTATGTCGGCGTGCTGGCGGCTTACCGTGATTTGCCCCACGCGCAATGGCGCTATGTGTTGCCGGTGACGGTGCAGCAATTGACGCGCGCCGAGCTGGTGCTTGATCAAACCGGTATTCGGTCAGCGAGCCCACACTCGGCCAGGGCGGGGGACTGACATGCACAGTCAAAAAGTCATCTGGCAGGAAGGCATGTTGCTGCGCCCTCAGCATTTTCAGCAAAACGATCGGTATCACGATCAGCAACTCAAGCGTCGCACCCAGTTGTTGTGCCGCCATGCCTGGGGTTTCCTGGCCCTGGACATCGATGTGCAGTACCTCAATATGGGCAAGATCGTTGTCAGCCAGGCCAGTGGCGTATTGCCGGATGGCAGCCTGTTCGAGCTGGGCGGGGCCATGGAGTCACTGGTGCTGGAGGTGCCGGCAAATACCGGAAAACAGGCGGTGTACCTGGCGTTGCCGCTGACCACGAGTAATTGTGTGGAAGCCCGTCTACCCGAACAGCTCGACGTAGTGGCGCGCTACAAGACCCTTGCGGTAGACGTCAGTGACTCCAACGCCGGGGAAGACTCTCGCCGTCAGGTCAATTGCGGGCAGCTGGATTTTCGCCTGCTGCTGGGGGAGCAGCACAGCGACCAACATTACGTGAAACTCAAGGTTGCGCAGGTGCTCAGTTGCACCGAGGAGGGCATCCGCCTGGATGCCGATTTTATTCCGACCTTCATTCACCTGCAGGGCTCCGGGTACCTGTTGTCTTGCCTCAAGGAGGTGATCAGCCTGCTCGCTTACCGGGGAGACGCCATCGCCGGGCGGATTCGCGCCAACGGCTCTGCCGCCGGCGCGGAGGTCGGTGACTTCCTGATGTTGCAATTGATTAATCGCACCGAACTGGTTTTGCGTCACTACCTGAGCCTGAGCCAGGTCAGCCCTGAAACGTTGTATCGAACACTGCTGTCGGTCCTGGGTGAGCTGGCGACGTTTGCCAGCGACAGCAAGCGTGCGCACTTCGAGGGGCATTACCGGCACAGTGATCAGGGCGCCAGTTTTCGTGGGTTGATGGAGCCGATTCGCAGCCTGTTGTCGAGGGTGCTTGAACAGCATGCCGTTGAGCTTGGGCTGCAACCTCGCCAGTACGGGGTATTGGTGTGCCCGGTAAGCGACCTCAACCTGCTGGGCTCGGCGACTTTCATTCTGACCGCCAGTGCACATTGTGACGCCGAGGAACTGCGCCACCGGCTTCCGGCGCACCTCAAGGTTGGCCCTGTGGAGCGGATTCGCGAGCTGGTTAACCTGCATTTGGCGGGCATCAAGGTCAAACCGCTGCCGGTGGCTCCCCGGCAGATCCCGTTCCATGCCGAAAAAACCTATTTCTTGCTTGAACTCGATGCCCGCGACATCGAGCAGTTGAAGCATTCGGGAGGGTTTGCCTTCCACGTCAGCGGCGAATTTGCCGAACTGGAACTGAAATTCTGGGCCATCAGGAACTGAGACCATGGACAGGGAATACCCGCAGGATGAAAAAACCGTACTGCTCGATCGACAGGGGCGCGGCCCGGCGCAAGGGCCGATAACCGACTTCGCTTCGCCGCCCCGTTTCGAACACCTGGAAGATCGGATGATTTACGCCGCCCGATTGCAGGGCGCGGAGCACTTCAACGTTGGCCTGAATGGTTTGGTAGCGCCTGCCTGGGAGTTGTTGTCCGAGGTGGTGAAGCTCAAGCGCAGCAACGCCGAGGAAAGCCTGCGGGCACTCAACGAACGGTTGTCATCCGCGGTCACGCTTTTCGAGACCAGGGCTCGACATGACGGAGCGCAGGGCAGCGAGGTCATGGCGGCGCGGTATGTGCTGTGCAGTGTGATCGACGAGGCTGTGGTCACCACCTCATGGGGCAGCCAGAGCGATTGGTCGAAGATGAGCCTGCTGAGCAGCTTTCACAACGAAACCTTTGGCGGCGAGAAGTTTTTCCAACTGCTTGAGCGGATGTCGAGAGACCCCGTCAAGCACCTGGCGATGCTGGAGCTGATGTACTTGTGCCTGTCACTCGGCTTTGAGGGCAAGTACCGGGTGATGGAGCGCGGGCTGTTGCAGCTTGAACAGGTTCGGGACGCGCTCTATCGGCAGATCCGGCATGTACGGGGCGACTCGCCTTCTGCATGCGCACCTCCGCCCAGGACGGAGCTGCCACGTCAAAGGCGACTGAGGGTGGTGCCTGCCACCTGGGTCGCTGTGGGTGTCGTGGCCTGCCTGTTGACCCTGTATTCGGGGTTTTCCTGGGTGCTGGACCAGCAGCGCGAGACGGCGTTGCAACCGTATCAACTATTGGCGCCGGATATTACCCGGGCGCCCCTCTAACGCAGGGAGCAACTCATGAACGCATTCTTCCGGAACGCGGGCACCGTGCTGGGCAGGATTTGGGTCTGGAGCCTGTTGCTGGTGCTCGCGGTCGCGATGATCGTGTGGTTCTTCGGGCCATTGCTGGCGGTCGATGATTATCGATTCTGGCAAACGGCAGCGGCGCGCCTGCTGACGATCAGCGCGCTGTTTTTGCTATGGGGCCTGGGGGTGGTGTATGCCAATTGGCGCAGCACGGCCCGGCAAGGAACCGTCGACAATGTTGAACTGCGCCCGCGTAAAGAGCTGGTCGAGAGCGAGCAGCGGCATCTGCGCGGTCTTTTCAAGGACGCGCTGTACACCTTGAAAAACTCGAGCATTTACGGCGAGCGCAGCCTGCGTTGGCGCAATGCGTTGCCGTGGTACCTGCTGATCGGCAAGGAAGGCAGCGGGAAATCCCGAATGTTGGCCGCCAGTGGATTGCAATTGCTCCCGGATCGGGGCGGGTCGATGGCGACGACAGACGTCGGTGGCACCGGTTACGGTGAGTGGCATTTCACCGAAGACGGCGTGTTGCTCGACACTGCTGGCCGCTACCTCACCCAGCCCGACGGCAGTGTGGATGGCGCAGGCTGGTCGACCCTGCTGGGCCTGCTCAAGGCGCGTCGCCGAACGCGCCCGCTGAATGGCGTGGTGGTGGCGCTGTCCATGGACACACTGCTCCATGGCAGCGAGCGTGATCTGGAGAAGGAGGCGCGGGCGGTCCAAAGTCGGCTGCAGGAAATCCGGCACACGTTGCATGTGGATTTGCCGATCTATCTGGTGGTGACCCAGGCCGACCGTCTGCCGGGGTTTGCGGAGTTCTTCGAGCATCCACTGGGGGAGGGCAGTGACGCGGTGCTCGGCGAATATATCGTCCCGGGCAAAGCCGGTATTGAAAATGGCCAGGTCCGCCAGGCGTTCGAAGCGCTGCTGCAGCGTTTGAGCGGTGAACTTGTACAGCGTCTGCACCATGAGCGTAACAGCGACCTGCGTGGCCGGATGCTCGATTTCCCTCATCAGGCGGCCCGGATTGGTGAGCGTCTCAGCCTGTATATCGAAGTGGCCTTCTGCGGCCCGCGTTATCAGCGCACCAACGGATTTCGTGGCTTCTACTTCACCAGTGCGGGCGGTAGCCCACAGGCGCTGGAACCTCGGCCGCGTTTTATCCAGGGCCTGTTCAGCCGGGTGATTCTGGCTGAAGCGGATCTGGCGGGCCTCGACAGCCTGGAGCGGCGTCGGATTCGCTGGCGGCAGGGGCTGATGGCGCTGAGTGCATTAGTGGTTGTCGGGACGGCGGGACTGCTTTGGACCCACAGTTACTCCTCCAATCATCAACGTCTGGAGCAACTGCAAGGTCTGGTGCACCCACCCACGACCGCGCAGCCCGGCCTGGACGCTACCCTGGCACTCTTGCCTCTGCTGGACAATCGCCTGGCGGCCACACAGGTTTTCCCTGCCCAGGGTGAGGCCAGGCTGGCTGAGCGGATGGGTTTGTATCAGGGCAATGTCACCCGCTCCGTACTGGAGCAGGCCTATGAGCAGGCGTTGGGTCAGTTACTGCTGTCCCAGGTCAGCGAGATGCTGCAAGAGCAGGTTCGGGGCAGCCTGGACGATCGTGAGCGGTTGGTGGACAACCTTCGTGCGTACCTGATGCTCAACCTGCGAGAACGCCGGGATGTCGGCTGGCTGCGTGAGCGGGTGGCGGGGCATTGGTCGGTACGGTTTGCCGGCGAGCCCTCTGTGCAAAGTCGTTTGAATGGGCACTTCGCCCGCTTGCTTGAACAGCCCTTCGTGCAGCCGCTCGATGATGAACTGGTGGCCCATGCACGGCACGTGTTGCGGGGCGAGTCACTGGTCGATGTGGTGTACCGCGTGCTGCGGGAACAAGCCCGCGACCTTGAACCTTTGCGCCTTGCCCACGGGCGGGTATTTGATGGCGGCGACCGTCCCATTCCGGGGTTTTATACCCGCAAGTACTTGCGGCATTTCGAAGAGCAGGGCGCGCGACTGGTGAACGCCATTGTTCAGGATAACTGGGTACTGGGAGAGGGCGCCGACCTGAGCGCCATGGACCTGCAACGGTTGATGGTGGAACTCGAACAGCGCTACTTCAGCGAGTATGCGGATGCCTGGGGCGAGGCACTTGGGCAGATTAGCCTGCGTGAAACTGACAGTTCCAGGCAAGGTACCGAGCAGCTCGCCAGTTTGACGTCGGCCCAGTCACCGTTGTTGCAGTTGTTGCAACAGGTGCGTGACAACACGCGCTTACCGTCGGCCACTGAGCGGCTGGACGAGCTGGCTGCCAAACTGCCGGGCGCTGTGGCAGAGCGGGTACAGACCGCTGCCGGGCTGGCCAATACGTTGCCCGATACCGCCCGGCGTGCCATGCAACGCCGCTTCGAGCCCTTGCACCAATTGCTGGACAGCCAGCAAAACCCGGGCACCGAGTTGACCGGGATGCTGCAGGCACTCAACGACTTGCACTTGCAGTTGGCGGCCTTGAATCGCGAAGGGGCGCCGGAGCCGGTGGCCTTCGAAATGGTCAAGCGGCGGATCCAGGGGCAGCAGGACGCCCTGGGTAACCTGCGAAACGTTGCTGCACGTTTGCCATTGCCGCTGGCGGGCTGGTTCGAAAGCCTGGCCGACGAACATTGGCGCCGGTTGCTCGACCAGGCCTATCGCCATGTGAACCAGCGTTATCAGAGCGAGGTGTATGGGTTTTACGCCAAGGCGATCAAGCAGCGTTTTCCGTTCGATGCCCATGCCAGCAGCGACGTTTCCCTCAACGATTTTCAGGAGTTCTTTAAGCCGGAAGGGGTGATGGCGCGTTTTTTCGACAGCTACCTGAGGCCGTTTGTCAGCGGTGAGGCAGGGCGCTACAGGCTGCGTAGCCTGGATGGGCGCAGCTTGCCGATGTCACGGGTATTGCTCGACCAGCAAGCGAAGGTGCAGGTGATCAGGCGCGGTTTTTTTGCGGATGAGCCGGGTGACTTGCAGGTTCGTTTCACGCTGGCGCCCTACAGCCTGGACTCGTCGGTGAGCCGCGCGGTGTTGCGTTTCGGTGATCAGCAGATGGAGTACCGGCACGGGCCGATTGTACCCATGGCAATGCAATGGCCAACCGAGGTTGAAAATGGTCGCAGCAGCCTGGTGCTGGAGCGGGCCAGTGAGCGGGCGTTGGGCCTCGAAAAAAATACCGGGGCCTGGTCCCTGTTCCGTCTGTTCGACCTGATGCAGAGCGAACCCTCCAGCGGGCAGGATGTGCTGGTCCTCAAGGCGGACCTTGCGGGCTTGCGCGCCAACTACCTGCTGACCAGCCGACGTACGCCCAATCCGTTTCAGATGGCGCAGTGGCGTACTTTCCGCCTGCCGGAGCAGTTGTGAGCCGGCCTCTCGACCGCTGGCACAGCGCAGGCCGAACGGACCGTGGAAAGGTCCGGCTGCGCAATGAGGATGCCTTTCTCGATTGCCCCCGGAACGGGTGCTGGGCCGTCGCGGACGGGATGGGCGGGCATCAGGCGGGGGATATTGCCAGCCAGATGGTGGTCGATAGCCTGGCGTCGTTGCCAGGCCAGGGCAGCCTGGACGAACGTGTCGAGGCAACCCGCCGTTGCCTGCAATGGCTCAACCGGCGGCTGGGCGAGGAGTTAACCTTGGCCGGCCAGGGCGCCGACTGCATCATGGGCAGCACGGTAGTGGCGTTGCTGCTTCAGGGCGACCGCGCCGCGTGTGTCTGGGCGGGTGACAGCCGTTGCTACCTGTGGCGCGGGCAGACGTTGTACCAGCTGTCGCGGGATCATTCGCTCTTCGAGCAGTTGGTTGATCAGCGAGTGAGCCTGGAACAGGCCAGGGCTCATCCTGATGGACGGGCCTTGACCCGGGCCATCGGCTCGCGGGCTCCTCTGAATCCGCAGGTATTGGAACTCGGGACCATGGCGGGGGATGTTTTTCTGCTGTGCAGTGATGGCCTGTACCAGGCGCTTAGCCATTACGAGTTGGGCCAGGCATTGAGCCTGGGAAGCCCGCAGCAGGCGCTGGACCAACTGTTCGCCGGTGTATTACGGGGGGCCGCCGCTGACAACCTGACCGCTGTGGTGGTGCAGTCGTGAGCGACGTGACCCACTTTGCCTTTGCCGAGGCACAGGCAACCCCGCCGCGTGACGGCACACCCGAATTGCTGGCCGGGCGCTACCTTATCGAACGTGTGTTGGGGGCAGGCGGCATGGGGGTGGTCTATCGCGCACGGGACCTGCTGCACGAACAGTTTGGCGAGCCGCGCTCCCGTGTGGCGATCAAGGTGCTGGGTGAAGCCATCCGCGAGTCTGCAGATGCCCATGTGCTGCTTTACAGCGAGTTCGCCCTGACCCGTAGCCTGCGGCATGAGCAAGTGGTGCGTGTGTTTTCGTTTGAAGTGGACGCTCCCTGCCAGATCGCCTTCTTCACCATGGAGTTGCTACAGGGCATGACCCTGGATCGGTTGCTGCTGGAGTGTCCTGGTGGCTTGCCCTGGCGAGAGCTGCAAAGCATCGCCGTGCAGTTACTGGATGCGCTGCGCCATAGCCATCAGCACGGCGTACTGCACGGGGATGTGAAGCCCGGCAATATCATGGTGGGCGATGGCGGCTTGCGTTTGTTTGATTTCGGCCTGGGCCAGGCTTGCGGGCAGGCTTCAACGGGGTCGCCCGGCTTGAGTCGCAGTCGTTTCAACGCTTGGACGCCCGCATACGCCGCGCCGGAGTTGCTGGCCGGAGGAGCGTTGTCGGCCAGTGCCGACCTGTATGCCGCGGCGTGTGTGCTGTATGAGTTGGCACACGGCCGACGCCAGCCCGCTGAACGTCCGCCCCGGCCCCGGCAATTACCCCGCCGTT
Source organism: Pseudomonas sp. PAMC 25886 (assembly GCF_000242655.1). Taxonomy (NCBI): domain Bacteria; kingdom Pseudomonadati; phylum Pseudomonadota; class Gammaproteobacteria; order Pseudomonadales; family Pseudomonadaceae; genus Pseudomonas; species Pseudomonas sp. PAMC 25886. The sequence continues at coordinate 69,811 of NZ_AHHC01000058.1, read as the reverse complement.
GCTGGCCGGCATTACGCACGGCGTTGGCGGTCGACCCCGAACGCCGGGCCATCACCCTTGATGAGTTACACGAGGTGCTCGGCGATACCCGCCAGGGACTGGGCCGCTGGTTCTAGCCGGGCAGGTCATGCAGTTGGCAATATTCCGTCCAACTCAGGCCTGCCATTTGCGCCACTTCCTTGTGCACCTCAAGGCGCTGGGCCTCGAACTCCGCAGGGGAGTGCGCCGTCAGTTTCAGCGTCAGCTCCCAGGCAAACAAGCCTTGCTGCTCGGCTTCAGCCTCAAACGCTTCATGCAGGCGCTCGGCGCGGTACTGCTCGATGGTTTCCCCCTTGGCCTGGGCCGCCAGGGGGTTCAACGTATTCAGTTCTGCGGCCAGGGCCGGGTGCTCGTTCAGGAATCGGTCCAGGGCTAGCTGGTGGTTTTCGCCGGGTTGGGACAAAGGTTTACTCCAGGATAAGAGAGGTCAGTCTGGTTGGGTCATCAAAAAAGCCGCCATGGCCGCATAGGCCGGCAAGGTCACCCCGTCATTGGCCGCATTGCCCGCCACAGGATGTGATGCATAGCGAACAATCACCATTTCAGCCTTGGGGTCAATGTAGATGCTCTGGCCATGTACCCCACGGGCCATGAAGGCACCGTCCGGATTGTGGGTCACCCACCACATGTTGCGATAGCTCCAGCCCTTCAATTGAGCATAGCCGGCTTGGGCGAACGCCTGCTTGTCGCCGCCCTGGCGAATATCCTTCACCACGCTTTCGGGCACGATTTGCTGGCCATTGAAGCGCCCGCCATTGCGCAGCATCTCGGCAAACCGGGCGAGGTCCCGCAGCCCGGTGTTCAGGCCGCCACCGGCAAACGGTGTGCCGATGGAGTCGACGGTGAAGTAGGCGTCCTGTGCGGCGCCGAGCCGGCTCCAGATGCGTTCGCTGAGCAGTTGCGCCACGTTGCGGCCGGTCGCGCGGGCGATCACCCAGCCCAGCACGTCGGTATTGACGGTCTTGTAGCCGAAGGCGCGGCCATGTTCGCCACGCTGTTTCACGGTTTGCAGGAACTCGTAGTAGCTGCGCGGCCCGGTGTAATCCTTGGGTTTGGGCAGCGGGTTGCCGGCCTGGGCGTGGGCCCAGACTTCGGCGTTGGGGTCGGCGTAATCTTCGCTGTAGTCCAGGGCAGTGGTCATGTCCAACACCTGGCGCAGGGTGGCGCTGCCAAACGCGGAATGTCTCAGTTCGGGCACGTAGTCGACGATGTTTTTCTGTGGATCGAGGGTGCCATCGGCCACCAGCATTGCGCCCAGGGTACCGATCACCGATTTGGTGACCGACATGGCCGCGTGTTGGCCGTCGTCCTTGAGCACCCCGAAGTAGCGCTCATACACCACCGTGCCGCGATGCATCACCACGATGCCATCGGTGTAGGTGGCGTCCAGGCTCTGGCGCCACGTCAACGGCTGGGCGGCACTCACGGGTTGTACGGGCAGTGCGTCGAGCCCGGGGTCGAGTTTGCGCGGCAACACCAGCGGCGCCCCCAGCCCTCGGGAGATATTCACCGTGGGCATCAATTGGCGAAAGTGGGCGACACTCCAGCGCATGGCCGGGAAGCGGAAATAGCTGCCGTCTTCAAAGCGCAGGGTGCGGTCTGCCGGCGGTGGTGCGCCGACCATCCATTGCAGCCGGGCCGGGTCGCTGGCCTGGGCATCCGGGAAGGTCGGGGTGGCGGCGCCGGCCAACGGGCTGATCAGGCCGAGCAGCGCGCAGGCCATGAGGGGAGAGAATCGCAGCATCAGTCGAGTCCGTTCGAAGAGAGCGTCGTTTTTTACGACAACCAATGCGCCGAAGGATGGGCCAACCCGAGGCAATCGACAAGCAGCAGGCCCATACGGCGATTCTGAATAATTGCCCCTGGGGAGGCAAAAACCTTTCGCTCGCGGTGTCAGGACGTGTAGCGTTACCCCGTGATCAGGCGACAGCCAGGTGTTATTTTTCGACCCTGGCACCAGCGACCGAGGGACAGGTGATGGCGCAAACGCTGTTCAAGCTTTTCTTCACCCAGCGGCTGGCAGCCTTGGCCAGCACCGAGTCGTTGCGGGCCATACGCGAGGGGCTGTTGTGGATCCTGCCATGCCTGCTGGTATCGGCGGGTTTCCTGATCCTGTCCGAATGCGCCCGGGTGCTGGGTTTCGACCCGCAGGTGGTGGCCTTCCTGGCGGGCCTTCACAACAAGATCAGTTCGGTGATCCCGTTGCTGGTGGCCGCTTCCATCGGTTACATGCTCGCGATTCAATACCGCCTGCCGCAGTTGCCGGTAGCGTTCCTTTGCCTGGCCCATGTGGTGATCGCCACGTTTGTGTTGCGGGATTTCCCTCGCGCCTCCGCGACCTTTGTGTTGTTTATCGCGATTGCCTCGCCGCTGCTCAATGTGCCGGTTATCGCCTGGCTGCACCGGCGGCGCTGGACCCGGTTGGTCAACGAAGACCTGGTGGGCCACAACCTCAAGGGCACCATCAATATGGTGGTGCCGGGGGCGATTACGGCGCTCGGGCTGGTGATCGTGCTGTCGTTGCTGTTGCAGATTCCCCAGGTGGCGCAACTTCAGGGCCCGCAGGTGCTTGACGCACTGCAGTCGCCCTATGGCACCGGCTTGTTTGTGACCCTGATGAATTCGCTGCTGTGGTTTTTTGGCATCCATGGCGTCTACGCCATGCAGCCTTTGTTTGATGTGTTGGACCAGGCCGTGGCGCTCAACAATGCGGCGATGGCGGCGGGCGAGCCGATCAAATATGTGTTGAACGGCGGCTTGCTGGGCAGCTTCGCGTTTATCGGTGGCTCCGGCGGTGCGTTGAGCCTGCTGCTGGCGATCCTGGTGTTTTCCAGGAGCCAGTCCATGCGATTGGTGGCGATAGCCAGCCTGCCGCTGTCGTTGTTCAATGTCAGTGAAGTGCTGTTGTTTGGCCTGCCGATTATCCTCAACCCACGCCTGTTCATTCCCTTCCTGCTGGTGCCGGCGTTCAATGCGATGCTGGCGATCACAGTGGTGCAACTGGGCTGGGTGTCGCCGGCGGTAGTCAGTGTGCCGTTTACTGCGCCGGTGTTGCTCAACGCTTACCTGAGTACCCATGGCGACCTGGCGGCGGTCGTGCTGCAGGTGTTGTTGCTGGGGGGTGGCACGCTGATTTACGCGCCCTATGTGCGGGCGATTCATCGTCAGGCCACGGAAGGTGGCACGGTGTATTTGAAGTCGCTGGACATGACCTTTCGCGGCCTGGAAGAAAAAGGCCGCTTGCTGGAACTGGACCCGGTGATGGCCTCCCATAAGGCCCAGGCGCGCCGGGTCAGCGAGTTGAGCCATATCCAGCAGATCTGCGACTATGAGTTTTACCTCGAATTCCAGCCGCAGGTTTCGACCCGGACCGGGCTCTGCACCGGTTGCGAGGCGTTGATGCGTGCCCGGGATGCCGAGGGTACGGTGCATTCGCCCTGGGAATTCCTGCAATGGCTGGCCCACGCCAGGCTGATGCCCGACGTGGATGTGTGGGTGGCGTCCCAGGCGGTGCGCCAGTACCAGAAGTGGCAGAAGGTCGGCTTCGGGTTGCCGATGACGATCAATATTTCCAGCGCCACCCTCACCACTCCGGCTTACGGTGACCGGCTGGTGGAGATACTGGCCCAGGCCCACGGTCAGGTGTCGGTGGAAATCACCGAGGATGCGTTGGTGGGGGATATCCAGGGCACGCGGCAGATGATCGAGAAGCTGCAGGCGATTGGCGCCAAGGTGTACATCGATGACTTCGGCACCGGGTTTTCGGCGTTGAGCTATCTGCACCAGTTTCCGGTGGATTTCATCAAGATCGACCGCAGTTTTGTGGTGGCCCAGCATGATCCAAAGGGCGCCCAGGTGTTGACCGGGATGTTGCGGTTTTGTGAGGCGCTGAACCTCGGCGTGGTGGTCGAAGGTGTGGAAACGGCCGAGCAGTTGGCGTTTTTGCAGTCGGGCTCGGAGTTGATCATCCAGGGCTGGTATTTCAGCAAGGCGTTGCCGGGGGATGAACTGGAGCAGTTCGTGCGCGGGCGGTACACCCAGATGCAGTCTAGCGCTCCAGAACCCCTCTGAAGGTTGCACTCAAGGCCCGCAATGTCTCGCGGGAGCGGCCATCACTGATCCGGCTGTGCAGCACGATTTCACTGACGGGCAATGCCGGTAATCCATACTGTTCACTCACCTCCACAGCGCCCGCCGGCGCCACCCGCCGGGCCAGCGCCGCCACACCCAGGCCGGCGCTGACTGCTGCCCCCACGGCCATGACGCCACCGCCGACAAACACTTCGGTCCAGTCAATGCGCGCCTCATCCAGTGCTCGTACTGCCAGGTGCCGCACGCCGCAGGGCGAGGCCATGGTTGCCATGCGCAACGGTGTGCCCGGCGTGTGCTGCCAGGTGGGGGCGGCAAACCAGCCAAAGCGTTCCACCACCAACACTTCAGCGTCCTGGCGATCGCCTTCGTTGCGCACGATCACGGCGTCCAGTTCGTTGCGGTCAAACGCCGTGACCAGGTCCCGGGAGGAGGCAATCCGCACCTCCAGGATGACCAGCGGGTCGTACGCCGCCAGGCGGCTGAGCCACAGCGGCAGGTCCGGCCCGGCCACATGGTCGCTGATGCCGATCACCAGCCGTCGCGGTGCACCGTTGCCCATGTCGCCCAAGGCGCGCTCATGCGCATTGAGCAGCGCACGGGCGGCCACGATGAACTGCTCGCCCTGGGGCGACAGCTTCACGTGCCGGGGCGTACGCACCAACAGGCGGTAACCGAGGCGGTCTTCCAGGCGCTTGAGCTTGAGGCTGATGGCTGCCTGTGAGGTGCCCAGGGCCTGGGCCGCACGGGTGAAGCTGGCGAAATCGGCCACCAGTACAAAGGCGTGCACCGTGTCGATATCCAGGGGCTTGAGTGCGTCGGTCATTTCAAATCCTTATCACACTTATATCCGGTGATATCTTGATGAAATCATGGCCGTTGCGCAAGCTGGCCCCTCATCTGAACAGGAGCGCCATGATGTTTGCCAAACAGTATTCACACCGCTTGCCAGCCGATTACGACATGGGTGTCATCCGTGAGCGGGCTGCCCGCCTGGGGCCGTTGTGGGATCACGCCGAGGGTTTGCTGTTCAAGGCGTTTATCGCCCAGACCCGGGGGCAGGGGCCGGGCGTGGGCAACCTGTATTCATCGGTCTATCTCTGGTCGGACCCGTTGCAGGCCGCGGACTTTCTGCTCGGCGAGCGTTTTCAGAAAGTCCTCGACAGTTTTGGCCAGCCACACATTGAGTCCTGGCTGCCGCTGGATGTGCAGCGTGGGCCGGCGCACAACGCCTTGAGCCTGTATCGGGAGGAATGGGCGCTGGCGCCGGGGGCGGACCGTGGGCAAGTCCTGGCCGCCGAAAAGGCGCGCAATCAACAGATCGCAGACAGCGGCGATAACTTCGCGGTGTTCCTTGCGCTCGATGTACAGGCGTGGAAGCTGGTGCGGATCACCTTGTCGGGCAAGGCGCTGGATGTGAGCCATCCGGGCAGTGGCTACGAGGTGTTTTACCTGGCGCGGCCAGGGGTATGATTGCCGGTAGCCGCCGATCCGTCGGCGGCTACCGGTGCCATCAGGAGTTGAGACGCGCCTGAGGCTGGCTCAACTTGCGCTCGGCCACGGCGCCGAACACCAGGCCCAGGGTGGTCCACAGCACCAGTTGAATCCCCAGGGAGGCCACGCGGAATTTCCACAGCAACACCGCCGAGAATTGCTCAGGCACTTCATTGATGGTCGGGAACACACTGCCGGCCACCGACACGATCACGACGTACAGCGCCACACCCAGAATGGCGCCGGCCCACACGCCACGGCTGGCAATCAGCTTGCGTGCGGCGTTGATCGCAATCACGGCGGCCGCCACCGACACCAGCAGCATCAGGAAGAACAGTTTGGTACGTTGCGCGATGGTCGCCGGGTCGCCCACCGACGGCGGGTTGGCCGGGTACTTCAGGCCCGGCACCACGATGATCGTCACAAACGCCGCCAACGCCAGCAGCGCCGCCAGGCCACGGGGGCCAACCCGGCCAATGCGGCCCAGGGAGTAGGCGAACACCAGGGCGAAAATGCCGCCCAGGGAGACGCTGTACACCACCACACCGGTGAACAGGCCGAAGGTGCTTTGTACGTCGCGACTCACCAGCTCTTCTTCCGGCGCGTCGCCGTGCATCTGTGCCATCTGATCTTCGAAGGCGATGGCCTTGTCGATCTGCGGTTCACCAAAGGTCTTGGCGAAACCAAACGCCAGGATCCCGGCCAGCAAGCCCACCAGCATCCCGCGAACGAGTAAATGCCCTGTCATGTCGTCACGCTCCAATCAATGGCAGGGGAAACCCAGCAGGTGACGACCGTCATGCACAAACTCATGCACGTACATGCCTTTGAACACGGCGGTTGCGCCTTGCTCGGCGCCAACGAAGTAAATCGCCAGCAACAGCAGCAGGCCGCTGAAGATCGCCCAGGGCAGGATTTCGCCCAGGGGAATGGACGGGATGGAAACGTCGGAATCAGTTGCAGCGGTATAAGCCATGAAAACCTCCAGGGATGACGCGTCCCGAAATGGATAGCGAGTTGGCTGAAACAGGGTCTGGCTTACGGCTATCAGGCCGAATACAGTGGCGCGACCGCGCCGGCATTGAACCGGCTTCCTGTTGCAGAATTTTTGAAACATATTGAAACAACTTCGCAAGTCTACGCTGACTGCACCTTAAAACCAGAGCGATTTGTCATGCAGGCTACCCGTTTGACCCTTATTTCCCACGCCAGCACCCGCGCCCAGAAACAGGCACGCTTTGCGCTGGATGAGTCGGTGGAGATGGACTGGCAGCAGGCGCCGTTGTCCCTCGCGCAGCGCTTCAAGCGTGCGCCCCAGGTGCTGTGTGGCCCGGAGGCGCGAACCCGGCAGACGGCGACGCTGTTTGCGGCCGATGCATCGGTTGAAACAGCCCTGCGCGATTGCGATTTCGGCCGCTGGCAAGGGCTTGCCATTGATGAAGTCCAGCAGGCCGAACCGCAAGCGCTGCAGGCCTGGTTAACCGACAGCACCTCGGCGCCCCATGGCGGCGAATCAGTGGCGCAGCTGTGTGAACGGGTAGGGCAGTGGTTGCAGTCCCTTGAGCAAACGCCGGGGCACGTGCTGGCCGTGACCCATCCGTTTGTCATCCGTGCGGCGCTGTTGCACGTGATGCAATGCCCGCCGTCGCAGTTCAACCTGATCGACATCGAGCCGCTGTCATCCACCGAGCTGCGCTTCAACGGTCGTTGGCGCCTGCGCCTGGAAACTCACGCCTGACGCCCGGAACATGGCAAAATCCGCTCCCCGCACCGAGAACACCCATGAAGACTTTCCCATGAAACGCATCCTGATCATCGGCATTGGCGCCGGCAACCCCGACTACATCACGATGCAGGCGGTCAAGGCGCTCAACCGCACCGACGTGTTTTTCCTGATGGACAAGGGCCAGAGCAAGGACAAGCTGATCGACCTGCGCCGGGAAATCTGCGAGACCTACATCACCGATCATGCCTACCGCTTTGTCGAGGCCGATTGCCCCGAGCGGGTGCGCGGTGACATCGACTACACCACCGCCGTCAAGGACCTGAACCGCGACAAGCAGCAGACCTTCGAGCGGATGATCAATGAAGAAATGGCCGACGGCGAAGTCGGCGCCTTCCTGGCCTGGGGCGACCCGGCGCTGTACGACAGCACCATCCGTATCCTGCAAGCGATTCTGGCCAGTGGCAGTTGTGTGTTCGAGTTTGAGGTGATCCCCGGGATTACCAGCGTCCAGGCCTTGGCAGCGCAGCACAAAGTGCCGTTGAACCGCATCGGCCGCTCCATCGAAATCACCACCGGGCGTCGGTTGGCGGCGGGGCAGGCGAGTGATGCCGACACCCTGGTTGTCATGCTGGATGCCGAAGATTCCTACCGCACCGTGGCCGACCAGGACCTGGATATCTACTGGGGCGCCTACCTGGGCACACCGGACGAAATCCTGATCAGCGGCAAAGTGGCCGAGGTGGCCGAAGAAATCGAACGGGTGCGCAAGGCCGCGCGCCAGGCCAATGGCTGGATCATGGATACTTATTTGTTGCGCAAACCCTGAAGGTTGATGCCCATGCTCAAACTGATCGCCCTCACCTTGGCGCTGTTTACCAGCGCTGCCCATGCCGAAGCTGAATTGCACACGGACTTGCCGCTGCCGTATCTGGAGCAGACCCAAAGCGATGCGCGCAACGAGCCGCTGGTGATCTTCCTGCATGGTTATGGCAGTGACGAGGCGGACTTGTTCGGGCTCAAGGACCGCTTGCCGTCGACCTGGACCTACCTGTCTGCGCGGGCACCGATGCCGGTAGAGGGCGGTGGTTATCGCTGGTTTCGCAAGAAGCCGGGCGATGGCGATTTTGATGGCGAGACCGCCGATTTGCAGAGCAGCGCGAAGCTGATCGAAGACTTCGTCGCCCGGGCCACCACCAAGTACCACACCCAACCTGAGCGGGTGTTTCTGGTGGGCTTCAGCCAGGGGGCGATCATGTCTTACGAAGTGGGGCTACGGCATCCCGAAACCCTGCGCGGGATTGCGGCGTTGAGTGGCAGCGTGTTGCCGGTGCTCAAGGCAGAGCTAAAGCCGGACGAGCGACTGGGCAAGCTGGCGATTTTCATCGGCCACGGGACCCTGGACCAGGCGCTGCCTTACTACTCGGCCACGCGGGCCAATGAGGCGCTGCGGGGGATTGGCCTCACGCCGGAATTCCACGGCTACCCGGGAATGATTCATACCGTCGGTGAGGCGGAATTGCTGGACTTGAAGCAGTGGCTGGAAAACAGCCTGCGCTGAGTCCCGCGATTCATTTACCGCCGATAATCTGCTTCACCAACAGCGCATGGCCTTTCTCGTCATCCGCCCGGGAAATGGCCTGCACCACCAACTGGTGGCTGCCGGAGCCCGTGAGGAATGTGGAGCTCAGGGTCTTGCCGCCGCCCATGGTCGCGGTGCTGTCAACCTGGCGCAGGGCCAGGCCCTTGACGGTGAGTTTCTTCTCAGCGCCTTTCTTGAAGTCTGGCAGGGCAGCGCTTTGCTCCTTGACGAAATCCGCCACGGCACCGTCGAGGAACTGCGGGTCATTGTCTTTGATCAGGCCGGCGGCGCTCGGTTTTTCGACGACAAAGATCACGCTTTTAGTGGCCTGGTCGCTGTACATCGTGCCGGTGGCGCCTGCGGTGCCGTGCTCGGCATCACCGGCGGGCAGTGGGTCGGCCTGGTAGGACTTGGGCAGGTTGAAGCTGAACTTGCCGTCCAGGGTGGAGACGGTCTGGGTGGCGGTTTTCTGCGCGGCCGGCTTGCTGGCGGCGAGGACTTGGCTGGCGCCGAAGCCGGCGGCCAGCGCGAGGGCCAAGAGGGCTGCGGTCTTGCTGAGGGTGGCCATGAAGCTCTCCAGGGATGAACGAAATTGCGCCGTATTCTGTCAGAATTTTCGCAAGATCGTTCATCTCCGTCCTTACACCTTGTCGGACTCCTCCTCGAGTCGGTCCATCTCAAACAACCGCGCCAATTCCGTCCGGGCTTCCTGGGCCGACTGCATCACCTTGGCCGCGTCGTCATACACCGCGTGTTGCGCTGCCAGCAGCTGCAGGTCATGGTTTTTGAAGCGGCTGATGCGCGCGTCGGCCTGGGCTTGGGTCAAGCCAAGGCCCACCAGGGTGCGGCGGCTCATTTCCAGGCTGGAGTAAAACGTCTCGCGCACCGGTGACGCGTCGAGGTCCACCAGGCGGTGCACGTGCTGGCGGTTACGGGCGCGGGCGATGATTTTCATGTGCGGGTAGAGGTTGCGCACCAGCTCGGCGGTCTTGATGTTGATTTCGGGGTCGTCCATGGCGATGACGAAAAACTCGGCCTGGTCGACCTTCGCCGCGTGGAGGATTTCCGGGCGCTGGGGGTCGCCATAGAACACCGGCATGCCACCGAAACTGCGGGTCAGCTCGATGGTTTCCACCGAGGTGTCGAGGGCGATAAACGAGATGTTTTGTGCCCGCAGGATCCGCGCCACGATCTGCCCCATACGGCCCATCCCGGCGATCACCACCCGCGGCGAATCGCTTTCGATGGCGCGGTATTCCTCGGGCACTTCCACAGGCTTGACCTTGGGCTTGAACAGCTTCGGGCAGAGCAACAGCAGTAACGGCGTAACGGCCATGGACAGGGTGATGGTCAGCACCAGGATGTCGTAGAGGTGCGGCTCGAACAGGCCCTGGTCGCGGCCGATCTTGAACACCACGAAGGCGAACTCACCGCCGGCCGCCAGCACCACGCCCAGGCGCAATGCGCTTTCACGGTTCAGGTCACCGGCCAGGCGCCCCACGCAAAACAGCAGCGGCAGCTTGATGGCGATCAGCAGCAGGGTCAGCCCCAGCACGATCACCGGCGCGCTGAACAACAGGCTGATATTGGCGCCCATGCCCACGCTGATAAAAAACAGACCCAGCAGCAGGCCCTTGAACGGTTCGATTTGCGACTCCAGCTCATGCCGGTATTCGGAGTCTGCCAGCAGTAGCCCGGCAAGGAACGCGCCGAGGGCCATGGAGACGCCCACCAGTTCCATCAGCCAGGCCGTGCCGATCACTACCAGCAACGCGGTGGCGGTGGACACTTCCCGCAGGCCGGTCTTGGCCACGATGCGAAAGACCGGACGCAACAGATAACGCCCGCCGATGATCACCACCGCGATGCTGGCCAGCACCTGCAGGCCGTGCTCCAGCCCCTGGGAGGCGGTGGTGGGGTGATCGCTGCCCGCGAGCAACGGCACCATGGCGATCAGCGGGATGGCCGCGATGTCCTGGAACAACAGAATGGCAAAGGCCAGGCGCCCGTGGGGCTGGTTGAGTTCCTTGCGCTCGGCCAGGCTCTGCAGGCCAAACGCGGTGGAGGAAAGTGCCAGGCCAAGGCCCAGCACAATCGCACTGTTCCAGGATTGGCCAAACACAAACAGCGCCACCACGCCGATCACTGTACCCGTCAGCATCACCTGCGCCAGGCCCACGCCGAACACCGCCTTGCGCATCACCCACAAGCGTTTCGGTGACAACTCCAGGCCAATGATGAACAGCAGCAACACCACCCCAAGCTCGGAAAACTGGCTGACGCTTTGCGGATTACCCACCAGGCCCAGCACTGACGGGCCGATGATCACCCCGGCCAGCAAGTAACCCAGCACGGCGCCCAGTTGCAGGCGCTTGGCCAGGGGCACGGTCAGTACGGCGGCAAGCAGGAACACAACCGCCGCTTGTAACAGGTTGCCTTCATGGGGCATTGGGGACTCCAGGATCTTTTTGCTGAATCAACAGGTTTTACCGTAGGAGCAAGCTTGCTCGCGATGGTCGTTAACGATGACGCTGGCTGGCATGACTACACGCGGAGCCTGAGCGTTTTTCGCGGGCAAGCTCGCGCCTACAGGGGTAACACAGGGCGCTATTAGAGCGCTTTTTTACGTTTTGAAATCTGAATTTTTGCAGGTGCCAACGCTGTCGCCTCAGCGTTGATTGGAGGACGCCTGGTTCTTACGAAGTACTCGCGAAAGTATTAATACCATTTATTTCAATGACTTTTATGTACCCGGCTAACGTTTTGACAAACAGGATCAGTTGTCACCACGGTCAGGTATTTCGAAGTCGATGCGTGTTTGGATCTGTATTAGGGGCTTCTGCGCATTCATGGATGAAAGGCTTTGACCACAAGGAGTTTCACGTGGAAAGAAGACTTGCTACTGCCGCCATACCTCGTATTTCTCCTCTGAACCTTGCTATTCGCCTCGGTATTGCCGGCCTGGTTCTTGGCCTGGCGAGCCCGGAGGCGATGGCTGCTTGTACGCCGGCAAGTCCTGCGGCTGGCGCCACGGTCACCTGCACCGGCGTGCCTTCGCTGCCGTTGTTCTTGAACACCTTTTCCAGTGCGGTGAATGACCTGACCGTCAATGTGGGCTCGGCTGCCCAGCTGAACGCGACGCTGGGTGGCGTGGCGCTGAATCTGACGGGCAACAACGTTACCTTGAACAACGCGGGTCTAATCGACCCGGCGTTGCTCGGGCTTGTCGCACTCTTGAGTGGCGGTGTCGTGGTGGGTAACGCGGGTGCGAGTGTGGTGAACGTCACCAACGCCGCCACCGGGATCATCCGGGGGACCGCAGACCTGCTGGGGGTCAATCTCGCCGGTCTCAATGGTATGGCACTTAACATCCAAAACGGCGCTGGTGGCAGCACCAACATCGTGAACAATGGCACCATCGGTTCGACCGCATTGCTCAACGTGACGTTGTTCGCCGCGGACGCGCCGGTGGTGGCGATTCGCGGGGGCTCACAAGTCAGCGTGATCAACGCGGGCACGATCAACGGGCGGGTAGCCTTTGAAAGTTCCACCACGGGTAATACCTTCGTCAACTCCGGGACGATTTCCGGCGGCGTCTCCATGGGGGCCGGCAGCACCAACACCTTCACCGCCATCACCGGTTCGACGATCTCCAGCGGCGGCGGTATCGGGCTTTCGCTGGGTGGCCTGATTGGCGTCAACCTGACCTTTGCCCCGACCGGCCAGATTGATGGCGGCGCAGGCGGCGTCAACTCGCTGATCCTGCAAAACTCCATTGGCATCGGCGGCGGCACCAGTGGTGTGGGCACGGTGTCCAGCGCCAACTACGTCAACTTCAACAACCTGACGCTCAACAGCGGTACCTGGACCCTGCAAGGGCCGCTCGTCAGCGGCAGCACAACCCTCAATGGCGGCATTGCGTCGTACAACAACGCTCAGTCATTCGGCACGGGTGTGCTGACCTCCAACGGCGGGACGATTCAGGCCAATAACGCCGGGTTGACCCTCAATAATCTGATCACCCTTGGCAGTGGTGGCCTGGCCGTACAGGGGGCCAACGACACGACCCTGGGAGGCGTGATCTCCGGGACCGGCGGCTTGACCAAGTCCGGCACCGGGCAGTTGAGCCTCAGTGGTGCCAATACGTTTGCCGGCAATACCACGCTCAATGACGGTTCGGTTCAGGTCCTCAATAATCAAGCCTTCAGCACCGGCTCTGTGACGTTCGCGGGCGCGGCGACTTTGAGTGCACCGGGCACTGTCAGCCTGGACAATCTCATCACCGTCAACGGTGGAATGACGGTTACCGGATCCGGGGCCTTGACCCTGGCAGGCGTGATCAATGGGGCAGGTGGTATCAGCAAGAGTGGCAGCGGTAGCCTGACCCTCAATGGCAGCAACACTGCCTATACAGGCGCCACTAGCCTGAACACCGGCACGTTGATAGCCGGCAATAACAATGCCTTGGGTACCGGCGTACTGAACGTCAATGGCGGCGCCAACCTTGACACCAGCGCCAATGTCACCCTGAACAACGCCATGGTCCTCAACGCCAACCTGACCACGGTCGGTAGCAACGCGCTGACCCTTGCGGGCGCCATTTCGGGGGTGGGCGGCATCCTCAAGAATGGCGCCTCGACCCTGACGGTGACAGGCAACAACTCTCAGAGCGGGAATACCGCGCTCAACGCCGGCACGCTGCTGGTGGGCAATAACAATGCGCTGGGTACCGGGGCCCTGACTACCGCTGCCGGCGTTACCCTCGATGCGACCACCGCGGTGACGCTGGCCAACGCTGTGGCGATGACTGCCGATTTGACCATTGGCGGGACCCAGGCACTGGGCCTGACGGGTGTGATCAGCGGTGCTGCCGGCCTGATCAAGAACGGTGCGGCCGCACTGAGCCTCGGTGGCGCCAATACCTACACCGGCAACACCTCGCTCAACGCCGGTTCGCTGATTGTGGGGTCCAACACCGCACTGGGCGTGGGCGGAACCTTGAACACCGCCGCCGGCACCACGCTGGACGCAAGCACTGCCGTTACCCTGGCCAATGCGGCCAACATCACCGGTAACCTGGACATCGGCGGGACCGCTGACCTGACCCTTGGCGGCCTGGTCGGGGGCAGCGGCGGCCTGACCAAGAACGGCACCGCCAAGTTGATCCTCAACGGCGCCAATACCTTCCTCAGCGGCGTCACACTCAACGCGGGTACGCTCACCGCTGGCAATAACGCAGCCCTGGGCGTCGGTAACCTGACCGTCAGCGGCGCCGCGACCCTCGACAGCAGCACCAATGTGACCCTGGGCAATGACGTTGCGCTGAACGCCGACCTGAGTGTGGCGGGCAGCAACGCCCTGACCCTGGGTGGTGTGCTGGCCGGCACCGGTCAGTTGATCAAGAACGGCGCGGCCAACCTGACCCTCAACGGCGTGAACACCTACAGCGGCGGCAGCACCCTTAACGCCGGTGCCCTGACGCTGGGCAATGGCGCGGCGCTGGGCACCGGAGCATTGACCGTGGGCGGTACCAGCAGCCTCAACGGCACCGGTGCGCTGGTGTTGAGCAATGCGATCAACCTGAACGCCAACCTGAGCGCCGGCGGGGCCAACCCCTTGACCCTCGGCGGGGTGATCGCCGGCACCGGCGGCCTGATCAAGACCGGCCCTTCGAGCCTGACCCTCAATGGCAACAACACCTATACCGGCACCACGGCGCTCAATGCCGGGACCTTGATTGTCGGTTCCAATACCGCGCTGGGCACGGGCGCGCTGAACGCGGCCAACGGCAGCACTCTGGACGCCAACGCTGCCATCACCCTGGCCAATGCCCTCAACCTCGGCGGCACCCTGACCCTCGGCGGCAGCAATGCGTTGACCCTCGGCGGCAGCGTCAGCGGTATCGGTGGCTTGATCAAGAACGGCGGGGCTGACCTGACGCTCAATGGCACCAATAACTACCTGGGCAATACAGCGCTCAACACCGGCAAGATTATCGTCGGTGCCAATAACGCCTTGGGCAACGGTACATTGAGCACGGCGGTCAACACCGCCCTGGACGCCAATACCTCCGTCAGCCTGAGCAATCAAATAAGCATGACCGGCCCGCTGACTATCGGCGGTAGCGCGAATCTGACCTTGGGCGGCGCAATCAGCGGCAACGGCAACCTGGTGAAAAACGGAGCGGCGAACCTGATCCTCAACGGTGCCAACACGTTTATCGACGGCACCGTCTTGAATGCGGGCACGCTGACCGTCGGCAGCAACACCGCCCTCGGCACCGGCGGCCTGGCGGTCAACGGCGCGGCGACGCTGGACAGCAATGCCCCGGTGGCGCTGGCAAACAGCATCGTCCTCAACGCCGACCTCACCGTCGGCGGCACTCAAGGCCTGACGCTGGGCGGCCTGATTGGCGGCAGCGGCCAGTTGATCAAGAACGGCACGGCCAACCTGACCCTTAATGGCATCAATACCTACAGCGGCGGCAGCACCCTCAACGCCGGCACCCTTACACTGGGCAATGGCGCAGCGCTGGGCATCGGCAGCCTGACGGTAGGGGGCACCTCAACGCTGGACAACAGCGCGGCGATGACCGTGAACAACGGGATCGTGCTCAATGCCGGCTTGAGCGTGGCCGGCAACAACAACCTGGTGCTCGGCGGCGTCATCAGCGGCGCCGGGGCGCTGAATAAAAATGGCCTGGCCGACCTGACGCTCAGCGGCCCCAACACCTTTACCGGCGCCTTGAATATCCTGTCCGGCAGTGTCACCACCGCCAGTGCGGGCGCGCTGGGCAATACCTCGGGCGCGAATGTCAGCGCCGGTGCGTCGCTGATCATGGGCAGTGATGCCAGCCTCGCGACTCTTGCCGGCAGCGGTGATGTGCTGGTCAGCGGGAGCAACACGCTGTCGGTGGGTGGCCTCAATTCCACCAGCACCTTCGACGGCGGCCTGAGCGGCAGCGGTGGCCTGGCCAAGGTCGGCACCGGTACCCTCAACCTCACCGGCATCAATGGCCTCACCGGTGACACCAACGTGAATGCCGGCACCCTGAACCTCAGCGGCTCGCTGGGCAGTGCCAACGTCAACGTCAATACCGGCGCGACCTTCACCGGTACCGGTTCGGTGCTCGGCACGCTGAACGTCAACAACGGCGGCCACCTGGCCCTGAGCAGCGGCAATACGCTGTCGGCCGGCTCCCTGGTGATGGCCGGCAACGGCAACCTGGACGTGGCGCTCGGCGCACCCTCCACCAGCTCACTGCTCAATGTCGGCGGCAACCTGACCCTCGACGGCAACCTGAACGTCACCGATGCCGGCGGGTTTGGTGTCGGGGTGTATCGCCTGATCAACTACACCGGCTCACTGACCGACCTTGGCCTGAATGTGACGGGTGTGCCGGTGGGCTTCGGCCTTGGCGACCTGGTGGTGCAGACCTCGGTGGGCAATCAGGTCAACGTGCTGGTGTCGGCACCGAACGCCAACATTCGCTTCTGGGACGGCAGCCAGACCATCGCCAACGGCGTGGTGGACGGCGGCACGGGCACCTGGACGGCGGTCGGTACCAACTGGACGTCGGTCGACGGCCTGGTCAACCAGCCGTGGGCCGCCGACTTCGGCGTGTTCCAGGGGGCGGCGGGCACCGTCACGGTGGCGGGCACGCAAGCGTTCACCGGCCTGCAGTTTGTCACTGATGGCTACAACCTGGTGACGGGAGCGGCGGGGCAGTTGACGGCGGTGAACGGCACCGGCGGCAACACTGCGATTCGCGTCGACCCGGGTTCCACCGCCACCCTCGGCGTGGGCATTAACGGCAGTGGCACCCTGGCCAAACTCGACAGCGGCATCCTGGTACTCAACGGCGCCAACACCTTCACCGGAGGCACCGAGCTGCAAGGCGGCACCTTGGTGGTGGGCAGCAACACCGCCCTTGGCACCGGCCAACTGAGCGCGTCGTCCGGCACCACGCTGGACAGCAACGCTGCCGTCACCCTGACTAACGGGGTTAGCCTGCTCGGCAACCTGACGGTGGGTGGCAGCAATGCGCTGACCCTCAACGGTGTGATCGGCGGCACAGGGGGCCTGATCAAGCACGGTGCGGCCAACCTGACCCTCGGCGGCAACAATGCCTTCCTCGGCCCGGTTGCCCTGAATGCCGGCGGGCTTATCCTGGCGTCCAATTCGGCGCTCGGCAGTGGCGCGCTCAACGCCGCGAACGGCACTACGCTGGATGCGGCCACGGCGGTGAGCGTCAACAACGGGATCAACCTGGCCGGCAACCTCGGGATTGGCGGCACTGCTGACCTGACCCTCGGTGGCGCCCTCAACGGCGCAGGCAGCCTGACCAAAAACGGCGCGGCCAATCTGGTCCTCAATGGCACCAATAGCTTCCTCGGCGGAATTACCTTGAACAGCGGGACTGTGACGGCGGGGAGCTCCACGGCGTTGGGCCTGGGCAACCTGACGGTGGCCGGCGCCTCGAACCTGGACAGCAACACCGCGGTGAGCCTGGGCAATAATGTCGTCCTGAATGCCAACCTGGCGGTCACCGGCAGCAATGGCCTGACCCTCGCGGGCGTCGTCAGTGGCGCAGGGGGCTTGGCCAAGAACGGCAGCGCCAACCTGACGCTCAATGGCGTCAACACCTACACCGGCGGCACCACGCTGAACGCCGGCACCCTGACCCTCGGCACTGCCACGGCACTGGGCTCCGGTGCACTGACGGTGGCGGGGCCTTCGACACTCGACAACAGTTCGGCGCTGGTGCTGGCCAACAACGTCACGGTCAACGACAACTTGAGTGTGGCCGGAAACAACAACCTGACTTTCACCGGTGCACTGGATGGCGCGGGCACCCTGACTAAAAATGGCGCGTCCGACCTGACGCTCGGTGGCAACAACAGCTTCAGCGGCAACTTCAACGTACTGGGCGGTAGCCTGACCACCGCCAGTGCCACGGCGCTCGGCAATGACGCCGGCTTGAACCTCGGTGCCGGTAGCCAACTCAACCTCGGCGCTTCCAACAGCCTCGGTAGCCTCACCGGCAGTGGCACGGCACTGATCGGCGCCGGGAACACCCTCAGCCTGGGCGGTGGCAACCTGAGCAGCGCCTTTGCCGGTGTACTCGACGGTGCCGGGCAACTGAGCAAACTCGGCAGCGGTACCTTGACCCTCAGCGGTATCAATACCCTGGCCGGCGACACCAGCATCAACGGCGGTACCCTGAACGTCAGCGGCTCCCTGGCCAGCGGCAACGTCGCGGTCAACAACGGTGCGACGCTGACGGGCACTGGCAGCCTGGGAGGCGCCGTCACGGTGGCTGATGGCGGTCACCTCGCAGGCGCGACCGGCAGCACCTTGTCGGTGGGCTCGCTGGTGCTGTCGGGTAATTCCAATCTGGATGTCGGGCTGGGCACACCAGTCGTCGGCGGTGGCAACGCGCTGATCAATGTCGGCGGCAACCTGACCCTCGACGGTAACCTCAATGTCAGCGATATCGGCGGCTTTGGCAGCGGCGTGTATCGCATCATCAACTACACCGGCGGCTTGACCGATAACGGCCTGGTGGTCGGCAGCGTGCCTGGCAGCGTGACGCCGGGGGATCTGCAAGTGCAAACGGCGCTTGCCAATCAAGTCAACCTGCTGGTGACGGCGCCGAACACCACCGTGCAGTTCTGGGATGGCAGCCAACTGGTGGGCGACGGCAGCATCAACGGCGGCAGCGGCACCTGGGGCACCGGCACCACCAACTGGACCAGCGTGGATGGCACCGTCAACCAGGCGTGGGGCAACAGTTTCGCGGTGTTCCAGGGCACGGCGGGCACCGTCACGGTCAACGGTACGCAAAGCATCACCGGCCTGCAGTTCGCCACCGACGGCTACAGGCTGGTGAACGGCACGGCAGGCGCGTTGGACCTGGTCAATGGCGGCACGGGGAACGCGGCAATTCGCGTCGACCCCAACAACACCGCCACGATTGGCGTGGCCATCAACGGCGCCGGTACGCTGGGCAAATACGACACCGGCACCCTGGTCCTCACTGGCACCAATGGCTACACCGGCGGCACTGCCCTCAACGGCGGCAAGCTGGTGGTGGGCAACGACAGTGCGCTGGGTACCGGCGTATTGACCACGGCCAACGGCACGGCGCTGGACAGCAATACCGGCGTCAACCTGGCCAATGCGGTGGTGCTGAGCGGGGCCTTGAATGTCGCAGGTTCCAACGCCTTGACCCTGGGCGGCGTGGTCAGTGGCAGCGGCAGCCTGGTCAAGAGCGGCGCAGCCAGCCTGACCCTCAATGGCAACAATACCTACAGCGGCGGGACGCAGCTGGCGGCAGGTACGCTGGTGCTCGGCAATAACAATGCCCTGGGCAGCGGCGCACTGGGCGTTACCGGCAATGGGACGCTCGACAGCACGGCGGCGTTGCAACTCAACAACGCGATCAACCTCGGTGCGCAACTGGCCCTCGCGGGGACTCAAGACACCGTCCTCGGTGGTGTTATCAGTGGCACCGGCAGCCTGGTGAAAAACGGCACTGGCGCACTGCTGCTGACCGGCGCGAACACCTACAGCGGCGGCACCACCTTGAATGGTGGCACCACCACGGGTGACACCAGCAGCTTGCAGGGCGCGATTGCCAACAATGCGACCCTGACCTTCGAACAGGCGGCCGATGGCACCTACACCGGCAACCTCACCGGCGCCGGGGTGCTGAACAAAAACGGTACGGGCGACCTGCTGCTCAGTGGCAACAACGCCATTACCGGCGATACCAACGTCAATGCCGGCGGCCTGCTGGTCAACGGCACCCTGAACAGTGCCAATGTGCTGGTTGGCAGTGGCGCGTCCCTGGGTGGTTCAGGCCAACTGGCGGGCACGGTCACCCTGGCAAGCGGCTCGACCCTGACCGCAGGCACCGGCGGTACGCCGATGTCGGTCGGCGGCCTCAACCTGTCCTCGGGCACTCACCTGGACTTCAGCCTCGGCGCACCGGGGGCTGCTACCTCGGTGGTGAATGTCGCGGGCAACCTGACCCTGGACGGCACACTCAACATTACCGACGCCGGTGGTTTCGGTACCGGGGTTTACCAGCTGTTCCGCTACGGCGGCAGCCTGACCGACAACGGCCTGGCGTACGGCACGTTGCCGTCGGGCATCCTGCCGAGCGCACTGACCTTGCAAACGGCACTGGCCAATCAGGTCAACCTGTTGGTGCAAACCACGCCGGGGCAAATCCAGTTCTGGAACGGCGGCACCACCCATCCTGACGGCACCATCACTGGCGGCAGTGGCACGTGGGGCCCAAGCACCAACTGGACCGATCCGAACGGCACCCAGGGCCAGGTGTCGACCAACCAGTTCGCCGTGTTTGGCGGCCAGGGCGGAACCGTGACAGTGGCGGGCAACCAGAGCTTTACCGGCGTGCAGTTCCTCGACCCGGGCTACTCGCTGGTGGCCGGTGCAGGCGGCAGCCTGAGCCCGACCAATGCACCGGACGGCAGCCTGGCCACAGCGCGGGTGAATGCCGGCGTGACCACCCAGATTGATGCGCCACTGGTGGGCGCGGGCGGTATCAACAAACTGGATGCGGGCACCCTGGTGCTGACGGGCACCAACACCTACACCGGCGGCACCACTGTCAGTGGCGGGACCCTGGCCGGTAACACCACCAGCCTGCGGGGCAATATCCTCAACAACGCGCGGTTGCTGTTCACACAACTGAGCAGTGGCCAATTCAACGGTGTGCTGAGCGGCACCGGTGCGCTGGTCAAGCAGGGCTCGGGTACGCTGCTGCTCACCGGCAACCAGTCGTTCAGCGGAACGGTGGCGGTGGATCAGGGCGTGTTGCAAGTCGGCAACGCGGCCAATCCCAACGCCATCCTGGGCGGGCAGGTCACCGTGGCCAACGGTGCCGGGCTGACAGGTAATGGCAGTGTCGGCTCGCTGGTCAACCACGGTGCGGTGACGCCCGACAGCGGCAAACTGAGTGTTGCCGGCAACTTCACCAACGCCGCCGATGGCGCGCTGAACCTGGTCATCACCCCGTCGGCCGCCGGTGCCCTGGCGGTGGGCGGCACGGCAAACCTGGCGGGCACGCTGAACGTGGTTAACCTGGCACCTTATGCCGGGCCCACCACCTACACCTTGTTGACGGCGGGTGGTGGGGTCACGGGTACGTTTGCCAGCACCAACCTTGAGAACCTGGCGTTCCTCAATACTGCCCTCAGCTACAGCCCGAATGAGGTCGCCCTGGCGGTCAGCCGCAATAACGTCAGCTACGCCAGCGTGGCAGCCACCGGCAATCAGCGGGCGGTCGCGGCGGCACTGGGCAGTGGGGCAGCCGTGGGCGGTGCAGCGGTGCAAAACGCGCTGCTTAACGGCAGTACAGCCAGTGCCCGCGCCGCGTTCGATAACCTCTCGGGGGAAATCCACGCCAGCACCGCCAGTGCTTTGCTCGAAGACTCGCGTTACATCCGTGATGCAGTCAATGAGCGCCTGCGCCAACCCGGTTGCTACCGCCAGGACGATCCACGCAGCAGCCTGGCACCGAGCGAAAACCAGTTGAGCAGCGCCGGTTGCCAAGGCGAAATGGTCGGCTGGGCACGTGTCCTGGGCACCTGGGGCCATATGGGCGGCGACAGCAACACTGCCAACCTGGACCGCAACCTCAGTGGCTTCCTGCTGGGCACCGACAAGCAACTCGACGACGCCTGGCGTGCCGGCGTTGCTGCCGGCTACACCCGCAGCGACCTTGACGCCAAGCACCGCAACTCCAGCGCCGATGTCGACAGCTATCACCTGATGGCCTACACCGCGTACCAGCAGGAAGCATTCGCCGCACGCATGGGCGTTGCCTACAGCTGGCATGACATCGACAGCAAGCGCGACGTGGCAGTGGGCGGTGTGGGTCAACGCCTGAAGGCCGACTACAAGGCCCGCAGTGCGCAAGTGTTTGGTGAAGTCGGCTACACCCTTCAAACCGCCAGCGTTGTCCTGGAACCGTTCGCAGGCCTGGCCTACGTCAACTACGACAGCGACACCATCAAAGAGAAGGGCGGTTCGGCGGCGCTGCGCGGTGATGCCGATCAAGACATTACCTTCTCCACGTTGGGCCTGCGTGTCGGCCAGACCCTCACCCTGGGCAACGGCTCGAAGATCACCCCGCGGGGCAGCATCGGCTGGCGTCATGCCTTCGGCGATACCAAGCCGGATGCCGACCTGAGCTTTATCAACGGCGGTGGAACTTCATTCAGCACCCAAGGCGTACCGATTGCCAAGGACAGCGCCGTACTGGAAGCAGGCATCGACTATCAGATCAGCCCCAACGGCAAGCTAGGCCTGGGCTACTCCGGACAAGTCTCGCGCAACGACAAGGACCACGCGATGACCATCAGTTTCTCCCTCGGCTTCTGATCAAGGCCGGGTCCCTTCAACCGCCCGAAAGGGCGGTTTTTTTTGATCGTTCCTACGCTCTGCGCAGCAATGCAGCCTGGGATGCTCTGCGTCCCGCTCCGCTCCGCCAATAATCATGCGGGAATAATCTACAAACACTTTCCCGGGAAGAACGGGAGGTTGTGTGCCTCCCAAGCCTCTACAGTTATGTCCTTGAGTTTATATTCCATGGATGGCATATTTGCATGAGTTGGGACGTTGAATACACGGACGAGTTTGGAGACTGGTGGGGCGGTCTGGATGCAAGGGAGCAATCCTCAGTATCGGCCAGTGTGGATTTGCTGGGCCTCTTGGGGCCAGGCCTTGGGTTTCCTCACTGCAGTGATATCAAGGGTTCGCGGCATGGCAGCCTACGAGAGCTGCGGGTACAGCACGCGGGGCGACCTTATCGTGTTCTGTATGCATTTGATCCACGCCGGTGTGCCTTATTGTTGATAGGCGGGAACAAAACCGGACGAGGCCGTTGGTATGACGAATACGTCCCGCTGGCTGAGAAGTTGTATGACGAACATTTGGAAACACTGCGTATAGAGGGCCGTAACCATGGCTAAAAAATTTAGCGAGCTCCAGGCTCGCATGACACCGCAAGCCCGGGCCGATGCGGAGCAGATCCTCCAGCAGCATCTGAAAGAAATGCCTCTGCATGAACTGCGCAAGGCGCAACAGATGAGCCAGGACACCTTGGCCAAGGCGCTGAATATCAACCAGGCGGCGGTGTCCAAAATGGAGCGGCGCACAGACATGTATATCAGCACGCTGCGTAATTACATTCGCGCCATGGGAGGGGAACTGGAGATCGTCGCCACGTTTCCTGATGGCCAGGTAAAGATTGAGAACTTTGCCAACTGAGTCATTCTTTCCATCAAAGCCCGGCCATGCGCGCCGGGCTTTTTGTTATTTGAATGGTTGTCGCTATTGTGCAGTTTTATGCACAATAATTGGAATTCTCTATCCGTCGGACATCACCGTGAACCAACTCCTTGCCATGCGCGCCTTCGTCCGTGTCGTCGAAACCGGCTCATTCAGCCGCGCATCCGACCAACTGGCGCTGCCACGCTCCACTGTCAGCAAGCTCATCACCGACCTGGAGAAGCACCTTGGCGTCAAGCTGATGCATCGCACCACCCGTGCGCTGGCGGCTACACCGGAAGGGTTGGAGTACTACAATCACGCGCTGTGCCTGGTGGCCGAACTGGACGAACTGGATAACGCCCTGCGCGGGCAGAAGCTCAAACCCGGTGGGCACCTGAAGGTGGATGCTCCGGCGTCCTTCGGCAATTGCCTGCTGATCCCGGCGCTGGTGGATTTTCATCGTGAGTATCCCGATATCACCATTGCCCTGGGCATCAGCGACCGTGCCGTGAATATCGTAGGGGAGGGGGTGGATTGTGTGCTGCGGGTTGGCAAGCTGGATGACATGGCGATGATCGGGCGCAAAGTCGTGGACCTTGAGTACGTCACCTGCGCCGCGCCGGGTTACCTGGAGCGCATGGGCACGCCCGTGTCGCCGGAAGACCTCGAACACAACCACCTCAAGGCCGGCTATTTCTTTGCCGGGTCGGGCAAGCCGGAACCGTTGATTTTCGAGAAAGGCGCGGTCCGTCATGAAATAGGCAATTGTGCGTTTTCGACCAACGAAGGCAATGGCCTCAAGGAAATGCTGCTCGCCGGCCTGGGCGTCGGGCAGCACTTCAAGACCATCGTCGACTACTACGTGGAGGCCGGCCAGTTAGTCCCGGTACTGGCGGACTGGACCCGGCCGGCCACGCCGTTGCACATCATCTACCCACCCAACCGCCATCAAAATGCACGGTTGAAGGTGTTTATCGACTGGGTGATCGAGCGGTTTGGCGTCAGGCAATAATTGCCGTCACGCGGATTTCAATGCGCATCGCCGGCAATCCCAGGGCCTCTACCCCCAGTTCGGTCCAGATCGGCGTGTGGTTGGGCATGTAATGGCGGTACCACTTGACCATCTGCTCGTTCACTTCGGGAGGAAAACCGCCCACGTGGTAGGAGTTGACGTGGATCACGTGCTCCCAGCCGGCGCCGGCGTGTGCCAGGGTGCGGTCCAGGTTTTGAAAGGCCAGGGCGATTTCGTCGCTGAGGGATTCGGGAATCTGGAATTCGTCGTCCCAGCCGCCCTGGCCTGAGGTCTCAACGCGGTTTCCGATTTTGACGGCCTGGGCGTAATGCAGGGTGTCGCGTGCGATGTCGCCATAGCCGGGAGTGATGAAAAATTCGGGCTTGCTCATGGTATTCCTCGGTTTCAGTGGTTGACCGGGCAAAGGCTAATGGACTGAAAGACCGAACAAAATCCGTGTTTTCTGTCATCACTGTGCATCGCTGTGGACAGTCCGGGTATCAGTTTTTCACATTCCCGGGCCTCACCCTTTGTTACTATCGCCCTCCGTCGTCACCAGGAGTCACCGCCACATGCAACACCAGTGGGATGAAATGCACCGCACCCGCAAGCCCACGTTTGTGTTGTGTGGCGAGCCCCAAGGGGATGTGCTCAATCTCTATGTCCATGGTTATTCGGCGTTCTTCAACCAGCAGCAACTGGGCAATTTCTCGCAGCAACTGGCAACCATCGAAGGCTCGACCAACCTGATGCTGTTCTGGCCGGCGGGGCATTTCCTGGAAAACCTGTTTGCGCCGTTCAAGGACGTGATCACCTCAATGCTCGGCGGCGGTAGCCTGGGCGCGGCGACCATTGGGGTGGGCAAGGCGATTGCCTATTTCCTTGACCACTACAAAAGCGTCGAGGCGCGGGTGGATGAAGTTGCCAAAAGCCTGTTGCCCGAATTGGCCAACTACCTGCACGGCGAGTCGATCAAGGTGCGCCAGATCAACCTGATCGGTCACTCCCTGGGCGCGCGGATTCTGGTCAAGAGCGTGCTCGCAAGCCCCGAAGTGGCCCGTGAGCTGCCGCTGAACAACCTGTTGCTGATGGGCGGCGCCATTTGTACGTCCAGCCCGTGGGACCTGGTGTCGGCGCCGCTCAAGGGCCGGGTGATCAACTGCCACTCCAGCAAGGATTGGGCCCTGGCGCTCAAGCCCGACACCGAGCGCTGCATTGGTCGTTATGCCATCCCGCTGACACCCGCGCTCAAGGCCAAGGTTGCCAATGTGCACCTGGCCACGTTCGACCATGCCGCTTACTGGCCGCAGTTGAAGACGGTGGTGCAGTACACCGACTTGCTGCAGGAGCGCCGGGGCATAATCCGCGCCGATCAGCGCAGCAGCGAAGTTCGGTTTGCCGAAGAGGATGTCGACCTGTTCCCGCTGTTGGTTCAGGCGCGCCCGGAAGAGTTGAAGTTCTTCGCCGAATTGATGGCGCAGAAGCGCAGCGCCTCGATCGACGCCACGGTGCGCGAGCCCTTGAAACTGGCCATCGAACTGCAACGCATGGGCGGCGACACCTTCATGAACCTGGCACGCGGCCATGGCGTGAGCTACCGCGAAATCGCCCAGGATGTGGCGCAGCGGGTGGGCATCAAGTTCGATGAGCCGATTGAGCAAGTCGCCCTCGCGGATCTGGAACTGCAAGTCGCCGAGCGGCTGATCGAGCAATACAAGGACAAACTCAGCCAGGCCGACCGCCAAGTGTTCGAGGCAGAGTTGAAGGCTGCGGCACAGAAGGAACAGGGTTTTTTCAATCGTTTCGATGTCGGGCGTTCAGCCACTACTGCCCTGAGCGGCACGGCGCTGGCCGGGCTCACCGGGTTTATCCTGCGCCGGGGCGCGGCCACGGCGATTCCGGTGGTAGGGCAGGCGTTGGCGGCGGCGATGCTGCTGGTGACCGGGGTGCGGGCATTTTCCGGCCCTGCGTATTCCATCACCACCCTGGCGGTGCTGGTGATCGGGGTGATTCGAGAACGCATGGAGCGTGAGGCGCTGAACCAGGAGCTGGATCTGGTGGTCCAGGTGGTAGAGGCATTTGATCTGCCTCGGGAGACGGTGATGCGTACCGTGACGTCTGACTGATAAGCTGCGTAAACGTCTTGTGTGAAAGCCTGGTACCCCGCGTGAAATTCAGCCTGCCCAAAATCGCTACCGCCCCTTTCTGCCCGCCGGAAGTCGCCGGCACCATCGCCGTCGACCCCAGGGCTTCGTTTTTCAAGCGCGTGTTAAAATTTGCCGGCCCAGGCTTGCTGATCTCCATCGGTTACATGGACCCGGGCAACTGGGCCACGGCCATCGAAGCCGGCTCGCGGTACGGCTACAACTTGTTGTTTGTGGTGCTGCTGGCCAGCCTGGCGGGCATGGCTGTGCAGTGCCTGTGCTCCCGGCTGGGCATCGCCACCGGCAAGGACCTGGCGCAATTGAGCCGCGAGCGCTACAGCCGGCGCTCGTCGTTGGTGCAGTGGGTTCTCGCGGAAATCTCGATCATCGCCACCGACCTCGCCGAAGTCCTCGGCTGCGCCCTGGCGTTTCACCTGTTGCTGGGCGTGTCCCTGACCACCGGGATTGTCATCACCGCCTTCGATACGTTGTTGATCCTGGCCCTGCAAAACCGCGGTTTCCGCCGACTGGAAGCGATCATGCTGGCGCTGGTGGCAACCATCGGTGTGTGTTTCTTCATTGAACTGGTGCTGATCAAACCTTACTGGCCCGACGTGTTTCGTGGCTTCACGCCGTCGCTGTCGGCCATCAGCGATGCAGCACCGTTGTACCTGGCCATTGGCATCCTGGGCGCCACGGTGATGCCCCATAACCTGTACCTGCATACCTCCATTGTGCAAACCCGGATGTTCGGCAAGGACCTGGCCAGCCGCCAGGACGCGGTCAAGCTGGCACGTATCGACACCATTGGCTCCCTGGCCCTGGCGCTGCTGGTCAACGCGGCCATCCTGATACTGGCCGCCGCGGCGTTCCACCAGACCGGTCACACGGACGTGGTGGAAATCCAGGACGCCTACCACTTGCTGGACCCGCTGGTGGGCGGTGCCTTCGCCAGTGTGCTGTTTGGTGTCGCGCTGCTGGCGTCCGGCCAGAGCTCCACATTCACCGGCACCATCGCCGGGCAAGTGATCATGGAGGGCTACCTCAACCTGCGTATTCCCTGCTGGCAGCGGCGCCTGATCACCCGTGGCCTGGCGCTGATCCCGGCGTTCCTCGGGGTGTGGCTGATGGGGGACGATGCCATCGGCAAGTTGCTGATTCTCAGCCAGGTGGTGTTGAGCCTGCAGTTGCCGTTTGCGCTGTACCCGTTGATCCGCATGACGGGCGACAAGCGCCTGATGGGACCGTTCGTTAACCGTTTGCCGACGCGACTGCTGGCCTGGGGCTTGTTTGTGGTGATCAGCGGGGCGAATGCCTGGCTGATCGGGCAGTGGTTGTTCTGAACGAAGTGGTTTACGCCAACACGGCCAGCGATGTGTATTTCGCCACTATCGGGTCCGCCGTTAACAGCTTCATCGGTTCGATGATGGCCGTCGCGATGATGAGTCGATCAAACGGGTCCCTGTGATGGGCCTCAAGGTCCTTGACCGCGATAGCGTGTTCGGAGGTGATGGGTAATTCCACGTAGCCGCTTTCAAGGCAGTACTCGCGGATTTCCTCCAGGTTTACGTTGAGCTTTCCGAGACCGACCTTTATTGCCAGCTCCCAGAATGTGGCGGCGCTGACGTAGATTTCTGCCGCGTTCTCGATCAGCTTCCTGGCCCTGGCAGACAGTTTCGGATCATCGCTCAGGGCCCAAAGCAGGATATGGGTATCCAGCAATACCCTCATGGGTGATTTCCCTCGAACGCGTCCAGCATGTCGTCTGGCAATGGCGCATCAAAGTCGTCCGGCACCACCAGTTTTCCTTTCATGGCGCCGATACGCCGGCCTGTCGGTTTCCCGACGGGGACAAGGCGAGCCATGGCGCGCCCATGCTTGGCGATGGTGATGATTTGGCCGGAGGCGGCATCATCGACCAGTTTTGACAGGTTATTTTTTGCTTCGCCCAACGGTACGGTAATCATGTGGTCTTCCCCGGATTTTGGCCAAATATAGCCAAAATTTCGTAGGCAGGCAAAGATCAGCCGACTGCTGGTTGAGGGTGATTTTTGCGAGAGTTGTTGTGTGTTTCCGAACGGGTAATGACTGGCATCCATGACGTCTCTCCTGAAGGAAGTTGTCGGAGTCTGCCGGAGTGCAAGTGGAATTGGACCTGTGTTTCATAAAAACAGACATGCCTTACGGGGAGGGGGATTTTTCCTGACACCTCATCGATCCCAGTACGGCACCGTCCCAAAACACTCGACGAAGTAGTCGATCACCGTGCGCACCTTCAACGACAACCGCCGGCTACCCGGCCATAGCGCTGCAATCTGTTGCGGTTCCAGGGTCGTCGCCACTTCATAGTCGGTCAGCACCGCCTGCAGCGTGCCGGCGCGCAGGCCTTCGCCGATCAACCACGATGGAAATACCACCAGCCCCAGGCCTTGTTCGGCGGCGTGGGTCAGGGTGTCGGCGTGGTTGCCGGTGATCGGGCCCTTGACGCTGTAGGACGTCCAGTCACCCTGGTCGCGGCGGAAGAACCAGCGCTGCTGGCCCGTCACGCCCTTGTAGGCGAGGCATTGGTGGTTGGCCAGCTCGTCGGGATGTTGAGGGGTACCGAAACGCTTCAGGTAGCCGGGGCTGGCGGCGAGGCGAAAGCGTTGGGGTGCGAAGATTCTCGCCTGCATGCCGGAATCGTTCAGCACGCCAATGCGAAACAGCAGGTCTGTACCGTCCTGCAACGGGTCGACATAGGTGTCGGTTTGCTGGATATCCAGTTGCAGCTTCGGATAACGCCGGCACAACTCCCCCAGCCACGGCGACAGATGGCGCTGGCCAAACACCATCGGCGCATTAATGCGCACCAGGCCGCTGGGTTCGCTTTCCTGTTCCTGCAGCGCCTGGCCGGCGGCTTCCAACTGCTCCAGCATCAGCCGTGCATGGCGGCCCAACAGGCGCCCGGCTTCCGTAGGGCTGACCGCACGGGTATGCCGATACAACAGCTGTTGGCCCAGGGCCTGTTCCATCAACTGGATTTGCCGGGAAATGGAGGAGGGCGCCAGGCCCTCGCGGCGTGCGACCTCAGAGAAACTGCCGTAGTCCAGCACGGCGACAAACAGGCGAAGTGCCTTGAAACTCAGTTCGTTCAAGCCCTGCATCATGACTCCGTTCTGTGCGTATTGCGCAAAGGTGTTGTCGGCATGCTCCCATTTATCGCACAGCAGTGCCACCGGATAATGCGCGCCATTGTTCCTCTCTCTAACGCGCAGGTGATGTATGCAGGCTTCTTCAACGGCGACTGTGGCTCAGGCCCGGCCCAAGACATTTCTTCGATTACTGTTGCTGCCGCTGGTGATTTTCGCCGGCATGGGTTTGTCGGTAGAGGCCGGGTTGCTGGGCCCGCTGGGTGTGCAGGTCGGGCACTTGTGGGCGACCTTGAGCATCTTCGGCGTTGGCTCGGCGATTTTGTTTCTGCTGTTGCTGTTCAGCGGCCCGCAAAAGGGTCCGGCGTTGACCGATCTGCCGCGCTGGCAACTGGTGGGTGGGTTTCTGGGGCCGATGTACGTGGTCGTGCTGACCCTGGCCACGCCGCATATCGGTATCGCGATGACCATGATTGCGATTTTGTCGGGCCAGGTGGGCAAGAGCGTGCTGATTGATCACTTCGGCTGGTTCGGCACCGCCCGCAAGCGGGTCAATGTGGAGCGCTGGATTGCATTGGGGTTGATTGTGGTGGCACTTGTTTTGATTGCGCGGGGTTAAGGCGATGAATCTGATTCTGTTGTTGGTAGTGGTCGTGGCCGCCGGTGCGGTGTTGAGTGTGCAGGCCGCCATCAACGGCCGCCTCGGCCAGGCGGTGGGTGTATTGCGCAGCAGTCTGCTGACGTTTGTGGTGGGTGCGGTCAGCACCGGCTTGCTGATTCTGTTCTTCGAACCGGCCCATGCGGTCAGCCTGCTGGACATGCCGAAATGGCAACTGACCGGGGCGTTGTTCGGCGTGGTGTACATGATGGTGATGGTTGGCGCGGTTCCGATTGTGGGCACTGCGGTGGCCACGGTGGCGGTGATTGTCGGCCAGTTGGGCATGGGCATGCTGATCGACAACTTCGGCTGGCTCGGCAACCCGGCCATCGAGTTATCGGGCAGCCGGATCGTGGCGATGCTCTGCCTGGCGCTGGCCCTGGTGTTCATGTACCGCAGCAACGCTCGTCGGGCTGACTGACGGGCCTTTGAACCTTGCATGATTGCCTATAGTCATTCCTTGAGGTGCCGGCGTTCGCCGCACCTGGACGACCACGAAAAAGGAGTCTGACCATGCAAGAGAAAACATGCGCCTGCCCTCACTGCAACTGCCAGTTGGGGAAAAACGCGGTGATGAAGGATGGCAAGGGCTATTGCTGCCAAGGCTGCGCCGAGCATCATGCCCATGGTGAGCCTTGTGCTTCGGCGACCGGGTGCGAGTGTGCCAAGTCGGCGCACGGCTAACGCGGGCTGCCTCCTGTAGGAGCGAGCTTGCTCGCGAAAAAACCGAGAGCGACGCGGGGCACCAGGTGCCCCGCGTTATCGTTAATGACCTTCGCGAGCTAGCTCGATCCTACGGTTTCACGCGCTGGGGCGCGCATCCGAGCGGCGCCATTGCACGTTTTCGATGCCGAATTTCTCGGCCTGGGGCTGGCTGGTCTTCTTCACCTGCTCCCGGGCAAAGCGCCCGATACGACCCACGCCCGCGTCGCAGCTCGCCCAATGCCAGGCTTCGGCGTTGTCGAGTTTTTCCAGGCGGATGATGAATGACTTGGGCTGGCCATGCAGCGTGTAGTCGATCACGAAAAGTTTTGCGTTAGTCATGGATCCGTTAACCCTCCTTGTGTCTTTAAGTGACCCTCCCCAGGCGGTAAAAATTCACTCGGATTATCCGGCACGGGTCATTACCATGGCTGTCCATCCTTGACTGATGTGCCTTCCATGGCCCTGGCCGCACCCCCCGACCTCAGTGATCACGCCGTCCCCGTGCAACCCTTGGCGCGTACCTACCCGCGTGGGTTGTACGTCGAGCCTCATCAACACGATTGGGGCCAGTTGCTTTACGCGATGAGCGGTGTGATGTGGGTCGAGACGCCGCAGGAAGCGCTGGTGGTGCCGCCTCAGCGCGCGGTGTGGCTGCCGCCGGGTGTCGAGCACGGGATTCGCGTGGTGTCCGACTTGCAGATGCGCAACATCTACCTGCGCCCGGCGCTGGCTGCGACCCTGGACAGCCAGGTGCAAGTGATCGAGGTGGGCGGGCTGCTGCGCGAACTGATCGTGGCGTTGGTCGAGCAGGGCGACAAGGGTGATCAGGCCTACTACGAGGCAGTGGTCGGCCTGGCCCTGCTGGAGCTGCAGCGGGCCCGGCGTTCGCCGATCCGCATTGCCTTGCCCGTGGGTGCCGACCGACGCCTGATGAGTGCCTGCCAGGCAGTCATGGCGTCGCCTTCCCTGGACATTCCCTTCGAGCAGCACGCCGAAGCCTCCGGCGCCAGCGTGCGCACCCTGGCCCGGCTGTTCCAGAACAGCCTGGGCATGGGCTTTGCCGAGTGGCGCCGCCAGGTGCAGTTGGCCACCGCCGTGGCCGAGCTGATCCAGGGCCAGTCGGTCAGCGCCATCGCCCGCTCCCTGGGCTATTCCCCCAGCAGTTTCAGCGACATGTTTCGTCGCGAATTGGGAATGGCACCATCGCAGTACCCCGTCTGAGGCTTGGCCGAAATTCTGAAGCAGTTGGCCGATGCTTCGGATTTGGGCCCCCTACACTGACCGCATCAACCCTTGCTGCGGAGTGTTCCATGAATTACCTGATTTCCTTGGCCATCGGCCTGTTGGTCGGCGTGATTTACGGTGCCCTGGACTTTCGTTCGCCCGCGCCTCCGGCCATTGCCCTGGTAGGGCTGATGGGCATGTTACTGGGGGAAAAGCTCTGGCCTATGGGCCGGCAGCTGGTCAGCGCCTGGTTGTCCTGAAACCCTTTTTAACCTCGATGGATATTGGCCATGAAAGCACTGCAATTTTCCGCCTCCGGCGATCTCGCTGCCCTCGCTTACGTTGACGTCGCCACCCCGGTGCCGGCGGCCGGTGAAGTCCTGGTACACATCAAGGCCGCCGGGCTGAACCCCAGCGACGTGAAGAACGTACTCGGGCGCTTCCCCTACACCACCTTGCCACGCATCCCCGGCCGGGACTTTGCCGGGGTGGTGGTGGAAGGCCCGCAGGAGCTGGTAGGCCAGGAAGTCTGGGGCACCGGCCGCGACCTGGGCTTTTTTGCCGACGGTTCCCACGCCCAGTACCTCACCGTGTCGGCCAAGGGCGTGGCCCACAAGCCCAGCCATCTGAGCTTTGCCCAGGCAGCCAGTCTCGGCGTGCCGTACACCACGGCGTGGGATGCACTTGAGCGCAGCGGTGTTGGCCAAGGCACGCGTTTGCTGGTGATTGGTGCCAATGGTGCCGTAGGCAGTGCGGCCCTGGCCCTGGCGAAAATTCGTGGGGCCCAGGTGCTCGGGGCGGTGCGTCGGCCGGAACAGGTCGAGGCATTGCGCGAGCAGGGTTTCGAGGGGCTGTTACTGGGCCAGCCGGAAGCGCTGGGCGGGCAGGTCAATGCGCTGTTTGGTGCGGGCGCCGATGTGATTTTCGATACCACCGGTTTCTGGTTGCCGGCAGCCGTGGCGGCGCTGGCACCCTTTGGCCGGATCGCAATCATTGCCGCACCGGTGGACGGGCACGTACAACTGCCAGCCCTGGCGTTGTACCGCAAGGGCGGTTCGGTGGTGGGGATCAATTCGTTGCTCTACAACTGCGAGCAGTGCGCGGTGATGCTGGAGCAGTTCGGGCGGTTCTTCGATGAAGGCTTGTTGCCGTTGCCGACCGGCTTGCGGGAAGTGTCGCTGGCCGACGGTGTGAAGTGCTTTGAGGAAGTGAACCAGGGCAGTGCAGACAAGATTATCTTCCTGCCCTGATCAATACCCTGTAGGAGCGAGCTTGCTCGCGAAAAACCTGAGAACGACGCGGGGTACCAGATGCCCCGCGTTATCGTTAACCATCGTCGCGAGCAAGCTTGCTCCTACAGACCTGCGGCGCAGTCTTTACTCTTGCGGAACGCCTTTCTCCCACGCCGACCAGTTCTTCAGAATCGCCTGCACCAGCGGGTTACCGGTGCGGTACAGGTTCTCCAGGGCCGGTACAAAACCGCCCTGGTCCGCATACTTCAACAGGTTGTCCACTTCGCTGTAACCCGGGTATGGCCGATCAAAGTCGGAGCCGGCCCGCACGACGGCCAAACGCTTGATATCCACCAAGCCTTCGCGGCTGGCTCGCAGCAACGCCTCATAGGTGGAGTTGTCTTCCTGCTGGGTGGTGCAATACACGCCTTTATTGTCCGTCAGCAACTTGGTCCAGACTTCCGCGCGCTCACTCAGGCGCGTCCCGGAGAACCAGGTATTGCCCGCCAGGGTGTCACACCGGGTAACTTGCGGCGGCTGGTTGGCCGGCGCGTACGGGTAGTGTTTGCGCCAGGCCGTGGACTCCTTGCTTTCGCTGAGTTCGACTTTCTGCGACAGCGCAAACGCCTTGGCCTGCAGCTTGGGATTGAGCTCAAACACTTCGGTCTTGTAGTCCAGCGGCGGCTTCTCGTTCGGCCCTTTGGTGTTGATGCCGATGTAACCGGTCGGCCAATCCTTCGGCGCATCCCGTGAATCCAGTTCCCACTGGGTGCCGAACTCCACCAGGTAATGGGCCCACGCGGCGGTGCCGATGGTGCCGTGGTGCGGGTTGATCCCGGCAATCCCGGCGATCAGGAAGTAGCTCTGGCGCAGGTCGAACTTGGGCGACAACGCCAGCGCCAGGGTCGAGGCCGCTGCGTTGGTCTGGCCCATGCCGGTTACCAGCAGGCACACGTCCTGGGTGTTGCAGCGGATCACCGGGTACTCGGCCGACAAGCCCGGCACGCGTACTTCCTGCTTGAGCTCCAGGCGGTCGATCCAGTTCTGCGCCTCGGGGGCGAACATGGTGATCAGCATCACCTTGGGCTTGATCGGGGCCGGCGTATCGGCCAACGCGACCTGGGGCAACAGCGCCCCGGCGGCCAGGCCGATGGCGATAGAAAGGCGGGTAAAGGTCTTCATCTACTGCTCCTTGTTCACACTCAGAATTGATAGCCCACACCGGCGTAGTAACCCCAGCCGTTGGAGCGGGCGCGGAAATTACCGTCGCCAAAGTTCAGCTCGCTGCCGTCTTCCCAGTTGCCGCCGTTGTGGAAGTAACGGCCGACCAGGGTGAAACGCAAGTGAGTGAACGAATACAACAACACGTTTGTTGCAACCAGGGAGTTGGCGGTGCGCGCGGGGTTGTCTTTGTGCAGGTCCGAGCCGAAATCGTAGTTGGTGAAGCCGATATAGGTCAGCGAGGCACCATTGTCGAAGCTGCCGATGGGCACGATGTACTTCATCTGCGCCCGGTAGCCGTCCCACGAGTATTCGTTGCTGGCGCCGTAGTTTTCCCACTGGTAGCGGCCATAGAAGTTCGCCGACAGGTTCACCCGCGAGTGGGTCTCGATGTCGGTGCCCAGGCCGCTGTACAAGGTATTGGCGCGGTTGGCCTTGTTGCTGCCGTGGTCGTAGATCCAGTCAAACGCCACGTACCATTCCTTGAACGGCCCGATGGCCAGGCTGCGACCGGCCAGGTAGTCGATGGAGATACGCGGTTCGTGTTCCATGAACACTGGGGAGCCGTGGTCC
Source organism: Pseudomonas sp. PAMC 25886 (assembly GCF_000242655.1). Lineage (NCBI taxonomy): Bacteria > Pseudomonadati > Pseudomonadota > Gammaproteobacteria > Pseudomonadales > Pseudomonadaceae > Pseudomonas > Pseudomonas sp. PAMC 25886. The sequence continues at coordinate 34,680 of NZ_AHHC01000058.1, read as the reverse complement.
CAGGCACCTTTGTCATTGCTGTTGCCGATGCCGAAGATCTTCGGGATATCGATGTAGCCATACAGTTCGAACGGGCCCTTGCGGCCGAAGTATTCGTACTCCAGGTAAACGTCATCGGCGGGTTTGGGGCCGAAGCTGATGTCTTTGCTGCCGATGACCGTCAGGTCCTGGTTGAACCAGTCCGACAGGTACACGCCTTTTTTCGAGGGGCTGGCTTCCGGGGCCAGGGTTTCGCCCTGTGCTGAGTCATCGGAGGGTTTTTCCTGCGCCAAAATGGGTGCGCTGAGTACTCCCGTAACGGCAGCCAGTAGCAGGGAAACAGCAAAAGGAGTAGCCGACGCGGTTCGTCTGGAAGTGGGGTGCATTGAAAATCCCTGTTCGTACGCGGTTTGGGCCCGATTCTTCGGGTTGAGGTGAACTTGGCTGCCAAGTTCGTTCCGCAAACGTTTGCACAGGTTGTACCAATTTGTGTCAATTGCATGAAGGAATTGAGAAAAGTGGGAAATAGTCGGCCTTTTGGTCAGAAACCGGAGGGGGCGGCTAAACGCGCTTGTGGCATCCTGAAGGGCCTCGCACTGGGAGCCATCCGATGTTCGATCATTATTTGAAACGCTGGAAACTCACCCCCGAGGGTGACGCGATCATCACCCACAGCAGCGATCTGCTGCCGGTACGCTGGGACGGCCAGCCGGCGATGCTCAAGATCGCCCGCGAGCCCGAGGAAAAACTCGGCGGTGCGTTGATGACCTGGTGGGCGGGCGAGGGCGCCGCACGGGTATTTCTCCATGACGACGATGCCGTGGTGATGGAGCGCGCGACCGGCCCGGGTTCACTGATGCACATGGCCCTCAATGGCCACGACGATGAAGCCAGCCGCATTGCCTGCGCCACCGTGGCTTTATTGCATGCCCCACGCCCGTCGTCGCCGGAGGGTTTGCATTCATTGGAGCAATGGTTTGAGTCCCTGTGGCTCGCCGCTGAGCGCAAAGGCGGGCTGATACGCGAGTGCGCCACCACGGCGCGCAACCTGCTGGCGTCGCCCCAGGAACAGATGGTGCTGCACGGTGACGTGCACCACGACAACATCCTCGACTTCGGCCCACGGGGCTGGCTGGCGATCGACCCCAAGCGGGTGACTGGCGAGCGCGGCTATGACTACGCGAACCTGATCTGCAATCCGGATTTGCCCACGTGCACCGACCCTGTGCGATTTGCACGCCAGGTCGAGGTCATCGCCCGGGCAGCGGGCCTGGAGCGCCAGCGTCTGTTGCAATGGGTGATGGCCCATGCCGGTTTGTCCGCGGCCTGGTTTCTGGAGGATAACGAGCGGCACCGGGCCGATGTAGACCTGGAAGTGGCCCGCCTGGCTCAGTGGGCCTTGGTAAACGGCAGCGCCTGATCACCGTTGCGGTTGAACAGGTACGTCGCGGTTTCCCGGCGATACTCGCTGGGCGTCTGGTTCATCTCGATGCGAAAGTGCCGGTTGAAGTTGGAGAGGTTGGCGTAGCCCACTTCAAAGCAGATATCCGCCACCGACATGTCGCTTTGCAGCAACAGGCGGCAGGCGCGCTGCACCCGGAACTTGCGCATCAGGTCGATAAAACCGTGGCCGGTGACGCGCTTGAAGAAGCGCGAAAACCCCGGCTCGCTCATCTCCAGCCGCTGGGCGATGACCGACAGCCTTAAGTCGCCAGTCAGTTCCGTCATCAAGTATTCGAAGGCCTTGTGGATACGCTCCGAGCTGCGGGCATCCAGGCTCGGCGTGTAGCAGGCGCTGGCCAGGCAGTGGGTTTCCCGGTCGGGCGCCTGCATCAACGTATGCAGTAACTGGATGAACAGGATCAGGCGCGCCAGCCCTTGGGCAGGGCCGATGGATTCCAGCAGATGCGCGGCCTTCAGGGCGGTCTCGCCGGTGAATTCCAGGCCGCGGCGGGCCCGGTCAAACAGGGGTTGCAGATCGCCCAACTCCGGCAGGGTGCTGCGCAGGGCCAGCAGCGCGGCGCCGTCGAACTGCAGTACCACATCGCGGCCGGTCAGGTATTCGCCGGGCGCCAGGTCGCCGATCCAGTCGTGGGGCAGGTCGGGGCCGATCAGCGCGACGTGGCCGGCGCCAAACGCACCGATATAGTCACCTGCCACCAGCTTGCCGCTGCCCTGGCGGATCAGGTGAATCTCGAATTCCGGGTGATGGTTCCAGCGGGCGAGTTCGAACGGATAGTCATGTTCGTACCAGCGAAAGCCATGCTCGGGCTCGGCCAGAATCACTTCCAGCTCGGCGGGGCGTTGCTCGAAAAGGGCGGAGCGGCTTGCAGGCATGGGCTTGGCCCTTCTGGGCTTTTTGGAATGGGACCAAAATACGCCCTTTGCCCGGGCAGCCGCTACCCCGGGTTTTGCCCGCCACTGATACTTTTTTGATTTCGTGGTGGCGGTTAAAAAAGTATCAGTCAGGCATCCGCCATGCGTTTGTCCCGCCCCGGGCAAGCTGCTGTAATCGGGTCGTCAACAACAAAAACAATAAGTGGAAACCGCCATGTTCAAGATTTCGAAAGCGCTGTTCCTGCTCTCCGGCCTCACGCTGGCAATCGCCGCCCACGCGGCCGAAACCGTGACCATCGCCACGGTCAACAACAGTGACATGATCCGCATGCAACGCCTGTCCAAGGTGTTCGAGCAACAACACCCCGAGGTGAAACTCAATTGGGTGGTGCTCGAAGAAAACGTCCTGCGCCAACGCCTCACCACTGATATCGCCACCCAGGGCGGCCAGTTCGACGTGCTGACCATCGGCACCTACGAAACCCCGTTGTGGGGCGCCAAGCACTGGCTGGAGCCGATCACGCCACTGCCCGCCGACTACGACGTAGACGACATCTTCCCCGCCGTACGTCAGGGCCTGTCGGTGAACAACACCCTCTATGCCTTGCCGTTCTATGGCGAAAGCACCGTCACCTATTACCGCACCGACCTGTTCAAGCAGGCGGGCTTGACGATGCCCGAGCACCCGACCTGGACCCAGCTGGGCGAGTTCGCCGCCAAACTCAACCAACCCGCCAAGGACCAATACGGCATGTGCCTGCGGGGCAAGGCTGGCTGGGGTGAAAACATCGCGCTGCTAAGCACCATGGCCAATGCGTTTGGCGCCCGCTGGTTTGACGAACAATGGAAGCCCGAGCTGACGAGCCCCGAGTGGACCGCAGCGGCGAACTTCTACGTTAATACCCTGAAAAACTACGGTCCGCCGGGCGTCTCCAGCAACGGTTTCAACGAAACCCTGGCGCTGTTCAACAGTGGCAAATGCGCGATCTGGGTGGATGCCAGCGTCGCCGGCTCGTTCACCACCGACAAAACCCAAAGCAAGGTCGCCGACAGCGTGGGCTTTGCCGCCGCCCCCACCGAGGTCACCGACAAGGGCTCGTCGTGGCTCTACGCCTGGTCCCTGGCGATCCCGGCCACCTCCAAACACAAGGACGCCGCCAAAGCCTTCATCACCTGGGCCACCTCCAAGGAATACATCCAGTTGGTGGCGGACAAGGACGGCATCACCAACGTGCCGCCGGGCACGCGCCAGTCCACCTACAACGCGGCGTACCTGGCTGCGGCGCCGTTCGCCCAGGTGACCTTGCAGATGATGCAACACGCCGACCCGGCGCACCCGTCGGCCAAGCCTGTGCCGTACGTGGGCATCCAATACGTGACCATCCCTGAGTTCCAGGCCATCGGCACCTCGGTGGGCAAGCTGTTTTCGGCAGCGCTCACCGGTGGCATGACCGTCGACAAGGCACTGGCCGAGGCGCAGGCCACCACGACGCGCGAAATGAAACGCGCCGGCTACCCGAAATAATCACCTTAGGGACACTGCATTCATGAAACGACTGGAAGGTAAAAGCGCGCTGGTCACCGGCAGCGCCCGGGGCATTGGCCGGGCGTTTGCCCAGGCCTACATCAACGAAGGCGCCACCGTCGCCATCGCCGACATCAATCTTGCGCGGGCCCGGGCCACCGCCGCTGAATTGGGCCCTAAGGCCTACGCGGTGGCGATGGACGTCACCGACCAGGCCTCCATCGACGCGGCGATTGCTGCCGTGGTGGCGCAGGCCGGCAAGCTCGATATCCTGATCAACAACGCGGCCTTGTTCGACCTGGCACCGATCACCGAGATCACCCGCGACAGCTTTGACCGGCTGTTCTCGATCAACGTCGCCGGTACGCTGTTCACCTTGCAGGCGGCAGCCAAGCAGATGATCAAGCAGGGGCACGGCGGCAAGATCATCAACATGGCCAGCCAGGCCGGGCGTCGGGGGGAGCCGTTGGTGGCTGTGTACTGCGCGACCAAGGCCGCGGTGATCAGCCTCACGCAGTCGGCGGGGTTGAATCTGATCAAGCAGGGCATCAACGTGAATGCCATCGCCCCGGGCGTGGTGGACGGTGAGCATTGGGACGGGGTGGATGCGATGTTCGCCCGGCATGAAGGGCTGCCGCTGGGGGAGAAGAAAAAACGCGTGGGGGCCGAGGTGCCGTTTGGACGGATGGGCACGGCGGAGGATTTGACCGGGATGGCGATTTTCCTCGCTTCAAAAGAGGCCGACTACGTGGTTGCCCAGACCTACAACGTCGACGGCGGGAACTGGATGAACTGACGGCACTTGCTCCTGTACCTGGCCTTGTGCTTTTGTGCGCATGCCAGAGGAGAACGCCAAAATGACCGTCCCGAAAAACGCTGTTGCCTCATTTGATGTCGATGCCCAGAAGAGCTTCACGCCGCTGTGCCCCGCTGAACTGCCGGTGGTCGGCGGCGACCAGATCGGCGCCGAGCTCAACTATATGGCCAGCCTCGCCGGGCGCCGTGTGGGCAGCAAGGACGCCCACACCCCCCACGCGCCCTGGGTGGTCTCGCAGCACAGCGAGATGCTGCAACCCACCGGCCTGGTGCACGCCGATGTCACCTGGGTGGCCCACTGCGTGCCCGGCACCGTGGGTTTCACCCTGCTGGACGAATTGCCTGCGCCCTATGACTACGACTACTTCATCTGGAAAGGCGTCGAGCCCGACCTGCATCCCTACGGCGCCTGCTACCACGACCTTCACGACAAACTTTCCACCGGGGTCATCGAGTACCTCAATGCCCAGGGCATCCGGCGCGTAATCGTCGGCGGCCTGGCGCTGGACTACTGCGTCAAGACTACCGTGTTGCAGCTGTTCAAGGCCGGTTTCGAGGTGATCCTGCACCTGCCGGCGTGCCGTGGCATCAGCGAGGAGGGGGGTGTGGCAGCGGTTGACCACCTTGCACAAATCGGCGTGATGATCAGCCGCAGCCGGGAAGAACTGGCCGCGATGGTGGTGGGCGCTGTCGAGCTTTAGCGAGGATTATCGCGGTGTGACCGAGGTACCGAGTCGCCCGCATTGCGGGCAAGCCCGGCTCTCACACTAGAGCTTCATGCCGACTAAGACTTCCTGCTCCTTCCCCGCACTGTTGACGTTGACCGTACGCGCCACACGCACGCGGTCACCGTCAAACTCACACACCACCCGATCACGAAACGCCGTCTGCGGATAGATCCAGGTCATCTCCAGCGTCCGGGTATCCAGCCAGCGCGCGCCGGCAATAATCTGCGCGTCCTTGAACTCATAACCGTGGTGCAACGCCCGACCCGGCATGCTGGTGGTGCCGCTGACCCAGTGATCAATCCCGATTTCCAGGGCATGCCCAGCCTTGCTGTCGGTCAGCTGGAAGCGCAGTACATTGCCCTCAACGGCAAACGCCACTTGCTGCACATCCAGCCCATTGGGTTCTACCTGATACACACCGGTGAAATCCGCCGGCCCGGCACACGCTGAAAGCAAATCAGGCCGCAGCGCCATGCTCGCCAGACGTTGCTCCAACCGCGCATCCGCGTCAGGTTTGACGTTGCAATCACTGCCAAACGCCGCCGGAAAATGCCGCTCGACAAACGGAAGCAGCTCCGCCGAATTCTTCATCCCGCCGATCACCACCAGCGTTGCGCCGTATTCGCGGAACACCATCGCCATCTGCACAAACACGCCCACCGCGCTGAAAGCCTGAGCCGGTTTCATCATCCAGTGATAACCGTAACGGCTGTCCGGCCCGCCTTGTGGCCGGGTGGCCGCAGCAACCCAGGCGGCCGGCAGAATCTGCTGGCCATTCCAGACGCCGCCTTGTGCATGCAGCACGGCCAGCTTGAGCATGGCCGACGTCGGTGCTTTCAGACCGTTCCCGCCGGGATTCACCCTATCGGGGCCGATGTCCCAGCGTTCATTATGGATGTCCAGCGGCACAAACAGCCGGGGCTTGAGGTACGCGTGCAAGGTTTGCCCGGTGACCTTGTTGATCAGCGCCGAGAGCATGTAACTCGCCGCACTGGTATAGACGTAGGTGGTGCCCGGCGCATAGGCCAGCGGGATCTTGAAGAATTCGGCAATCCAGCTGGTCTCGATTCCGCGCCACACCGAGCCCGAGGTATTGGCGGCGTGGCCGGTGCGCATGCTCAGCAGGTGTTCCACGGTCATGTCCGCCAGGCGCGGGTCAGCGGCCGCCGGTACGAACTCGGGGAAGAACTCCACCAGCCGGTCGTCCAGTTTCAGCAACCCTTCATCCAGGGCCAGGCCGATGGCGCAGGCGGTAAAGCTCTTGGCCACCGAGTGCAGTACCCGGGGTTCGTTGGGGTCCACCGGCCAGCTCCAGCCTTCGGCGACCACCTGGCCGTGGCGATGCAGCATCAGGCCTTGCAGGTCGAGACCGGCGGCTTTCACCTCATCGAGAAAGGCAATCAGGTGCTCGGGATCAACGCCGACGCTGCTGGCGCTGGCGCGGGACAAACCATCGTAGGACATGGGCATAAACAGGCTCGTGGGGGGAGGAGAGTCAACGGCTGCGGTGCACCAGCCGCGAATAGGAAATCAGCATGCTGGTCAGTTCCTGGCTGACGCTGGTGAGCGGTGATGAGCGGCGGCTGATCAGGCACACATCGCGGGTGGCCAACGGTTCTTCGATAGCGATGGTGGTCAGGGCGCTGGAAAACAGCTTCATCCCCGGCAGCATGCGCGGCTCGATGGTCAGGTAATCGGTTTCCGAGACGATGTGCAGGGTTTCCAGCAACGAATCGGTGGTGATCGCGATCTTCGGCGGCGCCAGGCCCTGGGTGCGGAACAGCTCGATCAAGCGGTTCTCCGCGCCGCCCACCACGCCGGCCGGGCGCACGCTGATCCACTGGCAGTCGGTGAGGGCTTGCACGGATTTTGCGTGGGCCTGGGGGTGGCCCTTGCGCGCAATGATGCCGGCGTTGGAGCTGTAGAGGCGGTCGATGGCCAGGTCGATATCGGCGACGTTGGGCGCCAGCGGGCACAAGACGAAATCCAGGCGGCCATCGCGGACTTTTTCCACCAGGCCCTTGGTGGTGCCGCTGGCCACGTGCACCTGCATGCGCGGGAAGCGCTGGGTGAAGTTGCTCAGTACCGGCAGCAGCAATTCGGCCAAGGGTTCGGAGGTCACACCCAGGGCGATATGGCCTTCGGGTTCGCCTTTCCAGGGTTGCAGGTCAAGCAGGGCGCGTTCGCAGTCGAGGGTGATGGAGCGGGCGCGGGCCAGGAACACTTCGCCGGCCGGCGTCAGGTTGATGCCCTGGTTGGAACGTTGCAGCAGCACCACCCCGAGTTCTTTTTCCAGGGTCTGGATCGACTGGGTCAGGGTGCTTTGCGCCACATCCAATTGACGCGCGGCAGAGCGGAAGCTGCCTTTTTCAACCACGGAGCAGAAAGCACGAAGATGGGTGAGGGTCATGGCGGTTGGCTCAGTCAGTGCTGCATTTAAACCATTGAATGTCAGCCAGCTTATCTGATGACTCCAGGTGCGCAAAGATCGGTATTGGCGATCACGATCATTATTTTTGATCATTAAAACCGCATCTTTTCCGGCTCAAGGCCCTGATTTCTCGGTACGGTAAGGCCAGGGCAACCCACGGACGGTTGATGATCGGATAAACCGAGCCCGATCACTCGGAGCGTTCTTCTCAAGTTCATCGGGTGGCGAATAAGATCGGTCCAGGAACATTCGCAAACCGTAGTCAGCGACTAAAACAACAACAACTATTCAGGTGTTCGGCCGTGCCTCTTTTTGGGTCCTGCCAGCGTCCGAACCCAAGCGTAAGGATCATTCAAGGTGCATTTATCATGAACAAGACTTTAATCCTGGCTGGCGCCTTGTCCGCCGCGCTGGTGGGCACTGCCCACGCCGAGAATCTGTTGAAGGTCGCGTTGAACGCCGACATTCGCAGCACCGAGCCAGGCGTCAACCGTGACACCAACTCCGACGCCGTCATCTTGCACATTACCGAAGGACTGGTGGCCTTCCGTGAAGATGCCACCGTCGGCCCGCTGCTGGCCAAGGACGTGCAGGTGTCCGACGACGGCCTGCGCTACACCTTCCACTTGCGCAGCGGGGTGAAGTTCCAGAACGGTGCGCCGTTGACCTCCGCCGAAGTGCTGTGGACCTGGAAGCACTACCTCGACCCGAAAACCCAATGGCGCTGCGCCCCGGAATTCGACGGCCATGGCGGCGCCAAAATCGTCGACATGAGCGCCCCGGACCCGCTCACCGTGGTGTTCACCCTGGACAAGCCCAACGGCCTGTTCCTCACCAGTACGGCACTGCCCGAGTGCGGCGGCAGCGGCATCCTGCACCCCGACTCGGTGGTCAACGGCCAATGGAAAGCCCCCATCGGTACCGGCCCGTTCCGCCTGGGCGAGTGGAAGCCCGGCCAGTACGTCGACCTGCTGCGCAACGCCGACTACACCCCGCGTGACGAGAAAGAGCCGGACGGCTACACCGGCAATAAAACCACCACCCTGGACCGCGTGCGCCTGCTGGTGATCCCCGACCCGGCGGCGGCCAAGGCGGCCTTGCTGTCGAAGAACGTCGACCTGCTGATTGACGTCACGCCGCTGGACGCCACCGAACTGGCCGCCAACCCCGGCATCAAGGTCACCTCCAGCGGCACCATGTCGGTCAACGCACTGTTGTTCCAGACCCGCGACCCGTTGCTCAAAGATGTGCGCCTGCGCCAGGCCATCGCCCACTCGCTGGACACCGCACAAATCGTCGCCGCCTTGACCGGTGGCCGCTCCCAGGCCAACAACTCGATGGTCGCCAGCGGCAGCCACTACCACCAGGCCATCGAGAACCAGGGCTTCGACTTCGACCCGGCCAAGACCGCCCAACTGCTGCGCGAAGCCGGCTATAAAGGCCAGCCGATCAAGCTGATCGTCAACAAGCGCTACGCCGCGATCTTCGACATGGGCGTGTTCGTGCAAGCCATGGCCAAGGCCAGTGGCCTCAACCTGGAACTGGAAACCCTGGAGTGGGGCACTCAGCTGGAGCGCTACCAGACCGGCAACTACCAGATGATGGCGTTCCCGTATTCCGAGCGCCTCGACCCGGCCCTGAGTTTCGACTCCATGACCGGCGACAAGGACAAGGAAGCCCGCAAGGTCTGGGACAACCCCCAGGCCCAGGAATGGCTGCGTGAAGCCCAGCGTGAGGGCGACATCACCAAGCGCCAGGCGCTGTTCGATCAATTGCACCAGCAGATGCTCAAGGACGTGCCGCTGATCCCGATGTACAACGGCAACGCCATCGCCGCCAGCCGCGACTACGTGCAGGGGCTGCGAACCTGGCCGGTGTCCAAGCCGCGCTTGTGGACCGTCAGCGTGCCTGCGACCGGGAGTAACTGAGGATGTTGCGTTTCATCTTCCAACGGCTGGCGATGTCGATCCCGACCTTGCTGCTGATCTCGCTGATGGTGTTCGCGATCATCCGGCTGGTGCCCGGCGACCCGGCGCTGCTGATGCTCGGCGACATGGCCGACGCCCACAGCCTGGAGGTCGCGCGTGCGTCCCTGGGCCTGGACCAGCCGTTGCCGCTGCAGTTTGTGATCTGGCTCAAGGCGGTGCTCAGTGGCGACCTTGGGCATTCCATCACCACCAATGAGGCGGTGTTGCCGCTGATCCTCGACCGGTTCCAGGTGAGTGCCGGGATCGTGCTGGTCTCGGTGTTGCTCGCGGCGTTGATTGCGGTACCGGCCGGTTTGCTCTCGGCCTGGAAACAGAACAGCTCCCTGGACTTTGGCGTGGTCTCCACCGCGACCCTGTTGCTGTCGATCCCGAGCTTCTGGCTGGGCCTGCTGTTGCTCTACGCGTTCGGTATCAAGCTGGGCTGGTTGCCGGTGGTGGGGTATGTGTCGTTCGGCCAGTCGCCGTGGCAGGCCTTGAGTTTTATCGTGCTGCCGATTGTCACCCTGACGTTGGTCGAACTTGGCGCGATCACCCGCATGGCCCGGGCCAGTGCGATTGAAGTGCTGCGCCTGGAGTACATCACCCACGCCCGGGCCAAGGGCCTGTCGGAACGGGCGGTGTTGTGGCGGCATGCGCTGCGCAACTCGTTTGCGCCGACCCTGACCCTGATCGGCCTGATCCTCGGCAACCTCCTCAGTGGCATCGCGGTGCTCGAAACCGTGTTCACCCTGCCAGGCATCGGCCGGCTGATGGTCGACGCCATCTACGCCCGGGACTACCCGGTGCTGCAAGGCTGCCTGCTGCTGGTGACCTTTGTTTATGTGCTGGTCAACCTGTTGGTGGACCTGCTGTACCCGCTCTTCGACCCCAGGGTTAAGTTATGAATAAGCCTCTACCTGCCGCACCCGAGGTGCTGTTGCCGGCACCGGCGCGTGCCCCCAGGGCCTGGCGTGTGCCGCCGCTGAACGCGCTGATCGGTGCGCTGCTGCTGGCCTTGTTGTTGATCATGGCCTTGCTGGGCCTGGTCTGGACGCCCCATGACCCGTTGGCCCTGAACCTGTTGGCGCGTTTGCAGGCGCCCACGGCTGCCCACTGGCTGGGCACTGACGAATACGGCCGCGATGTGCTGAGCCGCCTGATGATCGGCGCGCACACCAGCCTGTGGGTGAGTGTGTTGACGGTGACGCTGGCGATCACCGCCGGCACGGTGCTCGGCCTGCTGGCCGGATTCCTGCGGGGCTGGGTCGACCGTGGCCTGATGATGGTCAACGACGCATTGCTGGCGTTCCCCGGCATCCTGCTGGCCCTGGGCTTGATGGCGATCATCGGCCCAAGCCTGTACGGCATTGTCTTCGCCTTGAGCCTGGCCTACACGCCGTCGGTGGTGCGGGTGGTGCGCGGCACGGTGTTGTCGCTGCGCGAGAAAGAGTTTGTCGAGGCCTCGCGGGTGATCGGCAACTCCGAGCTGTACACCATGCTGCGGCACATTGCGCCGAACTGCGTGGCACCGGTGTGCGTACTGGCCACCAGCATGTTCGGCTGGGCGATCCTGGCGGAAAGCTCCCTGAGTTTCCTCGGCCTGGGCGTCCCGCCACCGGCCGCCACCTGGGGCAACATGCTCGCCGCCAGCCGGCCGTATATCGCCACGGCCAGTTGGCTGGGGCTGTTTCCCGGTGTCTGCATCGCCATGGCGTTGCTGGCGTTCAACCTGTGCGGCGATGCCTTGCGCGATCGTCTCGACCCGCGGATGAGTAAATGACCATGACTGACATCCTTCTGGCAGTCGACCAGCTGAAAATCCGCGAGGGGGCCAACGGCCCGCTGGCGGTCAACGACCTGAGCTTCACCATCGCGCCCGGCGAAATCGTGGCGCTGGTGGGCGAGTCCGGCAGCGGCAAGACCATGGCCGCCCGCGCCGCCATCGGCCTGCTGCCACCGCCGCTTGAGCAATGCAGCGGCCAGGTGCGCTTCCAGGGCCATGACCTGGGCAGCCTGGCGCCGGAGCAACTGCGCCAGTTGCGCGGGGCGAAGATCGGTATGGTGTTCCAGGAACCCATGGTGTCCCTCAACCCGTCCATGAGCATCGGCGAGCAAATGGCCGAGGGCCTGCGCCTGCACACCAAGCTCACCGATGCGCAGATCCGTGAGCGCAGCCTGGAAATGCTCGGGCATATCGGCATCAAGGACGCCGAGCGTTGCCTGGCCGCGTTTCCCCACGAGTTCTCCGGCGGCATGCGCCAGCGCATCATGCTGGCCTCGGTGATGCTGCTGCGCCCGGCGTTGCTGATTGCCGACGAGCCCACCACGGCCCTGGATTGCCTGGCGCAACTGGACGTGTTGAAACTGATGCTCGACCTGACCCGCGAACAGGGCACGGCGATCCTGTTTATCAGCCACGACCTGTCGCTGGTGGCGCGCTACGCCGACAAAGTGGTGGTGATGCGCGAAGGCCGCGCGGTGGAGCAGGGCACCATCGAGCAGATCCTGCTGGCGCCCAAGGCCGAGTACACCCGGCAACTGCTGGAGGCGTTGCCTCGGCGCGGCACCCTGGCGGCCTTGCCCAAGGCAGACCGGCCGTTGCTGACAGTCAAGGACGTGTGCATCGAGCACCCGGGGCCGCGCAGCCTGTGGGGCCGCAGCCAGTTAAAACGGGTGGTGCATTCGGCCAACCTGTCCATCGCTCCCGGGGAAACGCTGGCGCTGGTGGGCGGCAGTGGCTCCGGCAAGACCACCCTGGGCCGGGCGATTGTCGGCCTGAACAGCCCGTGTTCCGGCGCCATCGAATTTGAAGGCGTGGACATTCTCAAGGCCGGCAACCGCGAGCATCGGCTGCAATGCCAGATGATTTTCCAGGACCCGTATTCGTCACTCGACCCACGCATGAAAATCGGCGACATCCTCGCCGAACCCCTGCGCCATGTGCCCGGCATGACGCCTGCCCAACGGCGTGAGCGGGTGACGAAAACCCTGCTGGACATCGGCCTGGCCGAGCAGTTTGTCGACCGTTTCCCTCACCAGTTGTCCGGTGGCCAGCGCCAACGGGTGGCCATCGGCCGGGCGCTGGTGCGCCACCCGCGACTGGTGATCGCCGATGAGCCGATCTCGGCGTTGGACATGACCATCCAGAAGCAGATCCTTGAGCTGTTCGAACGCCTGCAGGCGCAGTACGGCTTTGCCTGCCTGTTCATCTCCCACGACCTGGCGGCGGTAGAACGCATCGCCCACCGGGTGGCGGTGATGAGCGAGGGCAGGGTGGTGGAAATGGGCGCCCGCGACGAGATCTTCGACCGCCCGCAACACCCTTACACCCGCAAGCTGCTGGCCGCCGCCAGCCCCTTGGAGAAACTTGAAAACGGTGGCTACCGCATCCGCCAGGGCCCCGTACCGCTAGCGCTGTAACCCAGGACTGACGTCACCCGCCGCGCAAATCGCTGATTTGCGCGAACGGCGAAGCCATGCCCGAAGAACAATAAAAACACCAACCCCCACCCCCACTGCCAGGAGCTAAAAAAATGAAAAAATCCCTGACTCAACTCATCACCGGCGTCGGCGTTGTCAGCAGCGGGCTGGTCCCGTCACTGGCCCATGCAGACTTCATCAAGGACAGCAGCGGTACGCTGGACTTGAAGAACTACTACTTCAACCGTGACTACCGCGAGGCGGCTTCCCAGTCGATGCGCGCCGAGTGGGCCCAAGGTTTTATCCTCGGTATCAAGTCCGGTTTCACCGAAGGCACCGTGGGCTTCGGCCTGGACCTGACCGGCATGCTGGGGGTGAAACTCGACTCCAGCCCGGGGCTGTCCGGTACCGGCTTGCTGCAGCGTGACAGCGACAAGAATGTCTCCGACGAGTACTCCAAGCTGGGGGTGACCGCCAAGGCCCGCTTCGCCCAAAGCGAGCTGCGTGTGGGCTACCTGGTGCCGGACCTTCCGATCCTGCAACCCAACACCAGCCGTCTGTTCCCGCAATCGTTCAGCGGCACCCAGTTGGTGTCCAACGACATCAGCAACCTGAAAATCACCCTCGGGCAGATCGACCAGGCCAAGGACCGTGACTCCACCAACTACGAAGACATGAAGCTGACCACGGTGAGCAAGGTCTACAAAAGCACCGCCCTGAGCGACCAGTTCCGCTTTGCCGGTGGCGACTATTCGCTGACCCCCAACACCTTGCTCAGCTACCACTTCGCGGCGCTGGACAGCATCTACCAGCAGCAATACGTAGGCTTCAAGAACAACTTCGGCCTGGGGCCGGGCACGTTGAAAACCGACGTGCGCTACTTCAAGTCCGACAAGGACGGCGCGGGCCTGGCGGGCAAAGTCGACAACAGCGCCTTGAGCAGCCGCCTGACTTACCAGTACGGCGGCCACAGCATCGGCGGCGGCTTCCAGCAGCAATACGGCACCACGCCGTTTACCTACCTGGATGGCTCCATCACCTACCTGTTCACCGAGTACCAGTTCAGCAACTTCACCCAGACCAAGGAGCGAGCCTGGCACGCCCGCTATGACTACAACTTCGCCGACCTCGGCTTGCCGGGCCTGCTGTTCGGCATCAAGTACGCCAAGGGTGATTCGGCCGAGGTGCTCGGCTTCAACCGCGAAGGCCGCGAGTGGGAGCGCGATCTGGACCTGGGCTACGTGGTGCAGAACGGGCCTTTCAAGGGCGTGTCAATGCGCTGGCGCAACGCGCTGAGCAAAGGCAACTACTTCAACGACGTTAACGAGAACCGCGTGATGCTGGGCTACACCCTGGCGCTCTGGTAACCACCCACTGTGGGAGCGGCGGTGCGACGATTCGACTTGCCCGCGATGGCGGTGGGTCAGTCACGGAATAGGCTGGCTGACCCACCGCCATCGCAGGCAAGCCAGCTCCCACACTGATCGGATTACCAGATCAAGATAGTGTGGGCCGCCCTTACAGACGATCACGCCGGCTCGTTAATATTTCTTCAGCGTTCATCACTCGAATATCGAGATTTCCGGTTTATGAAACTTAAATCACACCCCTTGCTGCAAGCGACACAAGGCACCCACAGGCACGTGGACAGTGAGCATTACGGTGCAATGGGTGCAGGTCGAAAAATCTATATCCAGGCGGCGCTGCATGCCGACGAAACCCCGGCGCTGCTGGTGGCCGCACAACTGCGCCGGCACTTGGTGGAACTCGAAAATGCCAACCGCCTGATGGCTGAAATCGTGCTGGTGTCCGTGGCCAACCCCACCGGGCTGAGCCAGTACATCATGGGCGCGCCCAGCGGACGTTTCGAGCTGGGCAGCGGGCGTAATTACAACCGGGGTTTCCCGGTGCCCTATCAGGCAATCGCCGACAAGATCGAACACCTGCTGGGCCAGGACATTGACGCCAACCGCCAACTGATCCGCCAGGCCTGGGGCGAATGCCTGCTGGACTCGCAACCGCTGGATGAATTCCAGTCGCTGCAACGTACCCTGATGCTGCTGGCCCACGACGCGGATATTGTGCTGGACCTGCATTGCTCCCGTGAGGCCTCGATGCACGTGTACACCGGTGAAGCCGTGTGGGCGACCGTGGAACCGTTGGCGCGCTACATCGGCTCCGAAGCCTCGTTGCTGGCCACCGACTCCCAGGCCAACTCGTTCGATGAGGCGCTGTACCTGCTGTGGGTCAACCTGCGTGAGCGGTTTGGTGCGCGTTTCCCGATCCCGGACAGCAGCGTGGCGGTGACCGTTGAGCATCGCGGCCAGCGGGATGTGTCCTATGAACTGGCGCAGCATGACGCCATGGCGATCGTTGATTACCTGACCCACCTGGGCGCGATTGAAGGCACGCCACGGCCATTGCCGGCGCTGCGCAACCCGGCGACGCCGCTGGCCGGCAGCGAACAATTTTATGCGCCATGCGCCGGGGTGCTGGTACACCGGGCGGCAGTGGGCAGCCGCATCGAGGCGGGGCAGGCGTTGTTCGATATTGTTGATCCCCACAGTGGGCAGGTCACGACGGTCAACAGCCACAACACCGGCGTGCTGTACATGCGCCGCGATGTGCGATTTGTGAAACCGGGCGATCCGCTGGGCCGGGTATCCGGGGCTACACCGATTCGCAGCGGCAAGCTCCTCAGCGCCTGACGCAGGACAAGTGTGGGAGCTGGCTTGCCTGCGATAGCGGCGGCATATTCGACATCAATGCCGCCTGATACACCGCCATCGCAGGCAAGCCCGCTCCCACATTGGCGTTGCGCTGTTCATTCATTATTTATTCGGCAGGACTTCCCACCATGCACCCCAACCCGGCAATCACCCTCGAAAACCAATTCTGCGCCCACAACTATTCCCCTTTGCCGGTGGTGATCGTCAAGGGCGAGGGCGTCTGGGCCATTGGCGATGATGGCAAGCGCTACCTGGACATGATGTCGGCCTATTCCGCCGTCAGCCACGGCCATGTCCACCCGCGCATTCGCGCCGCCGCCGTGGCGCAGATCGACAAGATCAGCGTGGTCTCCCGGGCGTTCTACAGCGAACCCCTGGGCAACTTCCTCAAGACCCTGTGCCGCATCACGGGCTTTGACTCGGCCCTGCCGATGAACAGCGGCGCCGAAGCCGTGGAAACCGCGATCAAGGCCGCCCGGCGCTGGGGTTATCGAATCAAGGGCATCCCGGCAAACCAGGCCAACATCGTGGTGGCCGACAACAACTTCCACGGCCGCACCTCGACCATCGTCGGCTTCTCCTCCGAGCCTGACTACAAGGCCGACTTCGGCCCGTTCTGCAACGGTTTCACCGAGGCGCGCTTCGGTGACATCGAGAGTTTTCGCCAGGCGATCACCGCCAACACCTGCGCGGTGCTGATCGAACCGATCCAGGGCGAGGCCGGCATTCGCGTGCCACCGGCGGGTTTCCTGCGAGAGCTGCGCCAACTCTGCGACGAGACCAACACCTTGTTGATCCTCGACGAGATCCAGTCCGGGCTGGGCCGCACCGGCAAGTGGTTCGCCTTCCAGCACGAAGGCATTCGCCCCGACGCGCTGATCCTTGGCAAAGCCTTGGGCGGCGGGATCATGCCGGTGTCGGCATTCGTGGCGGATCATTCGATCATGGACCTGTTTGACGCCGGCAGCCACGGCTCGACCTTTGGCGGCAACCCGTTGGCGGCGGCCATTGGCCTGGAAGCATTGAAGGTGCTGGAAGAGGAGGGCTTGATCGATAACAGCGCGCAACTGGGCCAGTACCTGGTGGAGCGCCTGAAGGCGATGAACTCGCCGGCCATTCGCGAGATTCGCGGGCGTGGCTTGTGGGTCGGCGTCGAGCTGGACCGCGATGCGCGGCCAATCTGCGAAGCGCTGTTGGCCGAAGGATTGCTGACCAAGGAAACCCACGAAAACGTGCTGCGCATCGCACCGCCATTGTCGATTACCCGCGAAGAACTGGACTGGGGCCTTGAGCGTATCGAGCGGGTATTCAAGCAGCTATGAGCGCGTATCTCAGTCACCTCGACATCGACGGCCAGCGCTTCGCCTGGATCGACCTGCACAAGCTGCTGAGCCCGGCGCAACTCCAGCGGCTGCCGTATTCCGTGCGCATCCTCCTGGAAAACATCGCCCGCTGTGCCCCGGCGTCGCTGCCCCAGGTGTTGGCGCGGGCCCTCGGCGAAGGGCCGGATTGCGAAGTGCCGTTCCAGCCCAACCGGCTGATGTTCCATGACACCACCTGCCTGCCGGCCCTGGCGGATTTCGCCGGGATGCGCGATGTGGTGGCCGAACTGGGCGGTGATCCCCGGGCGGTGAACCCGTCGATCCCGGCGGTGCTGACCATCGACCATTCGGTGATCGTCGAGCACTACGCCGAGGCGAATGCGGTGGACGCCAACCTGGACATCGACTTTCGCCGCAACAGCGAGCGTTACCGCTTTATCAAGTGGGCCCAGGCCAGCCTCGACAACTTCAAGGTGATCCCGCCGGGCACCGGGATCATCCACCAGATGAACATGGAGTCCATCGCCCAGTTGGTGTGGGAAAGCGCGCCACGCAACGGCCACGTGCTGTTGCACCCCGACTGCATGGTCGCCACCGACAGCCACACCCCCATGATCAATGCCATCGGCGTGCTGGGCTGGGGCGTCGGCGGGCTGGAAGGGCAGGCCGCGATGCTCGGTGAGCCGGTGCCGATTCCTTTCCCGCAGGTGGTGGGCATTCGCGTCACCAACGCCTTGCGCGACGGGGTGACCGCCACGGACCTGGCGTTGACGGTGACCGAACTGCTGCGCCGGCGCAGCATGGTCGGCAAGTTTGTCGAGTTCACCGGGCCGGGCCTGGCGTCCCTGAGTTGGGCGGCACGGGGCACCGTGGCCAACATGGCGCCGGAATACGGTGCCACCGTGGTGTTTTTCCCGTTTGATGACGAGACGCTGGCGTACCTTAACCTGAGTGCGCGGCCACAAGCCTTGATCAACAAGGTCTCGGCCTATATGGCGGCGCAGCCGCTGTGGCGCCGGGAGGGCGACCCCGAGCCAGTGTTTGATGAATGGATCGAGCTGGATCTGGCGCGGGTTGAACCCAGTGTCGCCGGCCCTCATCAGCCGCATCAGCGCCAGTCCCTGGCAGGCGCCGGGCCTTCGTTTCATCAGCACGTGAGCGCCGCCGAACAGGTGTTTTTCGAGCCGTCATTCCAGGTACCGATTACCCATGGCGCGGTGGTGATGTCGGCCATCACCAGTTGCACCAACACCGCCAACCCGGCGCAGATGGTCCAGGCCGGGCTCTTCGCCCGCAATGCCCGCGCCCGTGGGCTGACGCGCAAACCATGGGTCAAGACGTCGCTGTCACCGGGCTCGCGGGTGGTGGCCGATTACCTTGAGGCCGCTGGCTTGCTGGAGGATTTTTCCGCACTGGGGTTCGACCTGGCGGGCTTTGGCTGCATGACCTGCATCGGCAACTCCGGCAGCCTTGAACGCCATGTCGAGACCTTCGCCGAACAGGGCTTGAAAGGCGTGGTGGTGCTTTCGGGCAATCGCAATTTCGAAGGCCGGGTCAACCCGAAAGTCCCGGCCGGCTACCTCGCATCGCCCGCGTTGTGCGTGGCCTATGCGATTGCCGGCAGCATCGACATTGACCTGTCGGCCCAACCGCTGGCGATGGACGCTCACGGGCAGCCGGTGTTCCTGCATGAGCTGATGCCCAGCGAAGCCGAGGTGGCCGCGCAAGTGGCGGCGGTGGTGCGCCCGGCGCTGTTCCGGCAGCGCCAGCAACTGCTGTGGCAAGGCACTCACCATTGGCAAGCGCTGGAAGCCGGCGGCAGCGTGCAGTTTGCCTGGCATCCCGACTCCACTTACCTGCGCCGCCCGCAGTACCTCGCCGACGTCGCGCCGGTGCCGCCCGGTTCCTTGTCCATCAGCCGTGCGCGGGCCCTGGTGGTGTTGGGCGATAACGTCACCACTGACCATATCTCCCCGGCGGGCACGATTCCGGCCGACAGCCTGGCCGGGCACTGGCTGCAGGAGCGCGGCGAAGCGCTGGCGGACCTCAATCAGTATTCGACGCGGCGCAGTAACCACGAAGTGATGGTGCGCGGCGCGTTCACCAACCCGCGCCTGAACAACCTGCTGACGCCCGACCAACCCCCGCGCCAGGGCGTCTGGGCCTGGAACGCCGACCGCAGCGACTACCTGCCGCTGTACCTCGCCGCGCAAAGCTACACCGGCACGCCGACGGTCGTGTTCGCCGGGATCAACTACGGTGCCGGCTCCAGCCGCGACTGGGCGGCAAAGGTCCTGAGCCTGCTGGGGGTCAAGGTGGTGGTGGCCCGCAGCATCGAGCGGATTCACCGCAGCAACCTGATTGGCATGGGCGTGCTGCCGCTGGTCTTCGATGAAGGCGCGACGGTGCAGGACTTGCACCTCGATGGCCGCGAGTCCCTGAGCTTCCTCGGCCTGGATCACCTGCAGGTCGGCGAAAACCGGATCACCTTGCAGATTGACCGTACTAACGGTGAAACCACGCGCACCGCACTGACCTTGCGCCTCGACTCGCTGCAGGAGGTTGGTTACCTTGAACACGGTGGCGTCTTGCCCTTCGTCATTCGCAAGACCGTGCAAAGAACTGTTCAAGGAGCGCGTAATGATTGACCCGCAGGTACTGCAACAACTGGCCCCCGAGGGTGTGCTTCGGGCTGCCATCAACTTTGGCAACCCGGTGCTGGCCCAGCGCGGTGAAGGTGGCGAGCCCCAGGGCGTGTCGGTGGCGCTGGCCAGGGCCCTGGCCGATGAGTTGGGCGTGCGGCTTGAGTTGATCACCTTTGAAGCGGCGGGCAGGGTCTTCGCCGCATTGGCCGATGACCTCTGGCGCGTGGCATTCCTGGCCATCGAACCGGTGCGCGAGCAGGAAATCGCCTTCAGTGCGCCCTACGTGATCATCAAGGGCACGTACCTGGTGGCGGTGGATTCACCCTTGAGCAGCGTGTCGCAACTGGATGCTCCGGGCCAACGCATCGCCGTCGGCCAGGGCGCGGCGTATGACCTGTACCTGAGCCGCACGGTGCAGCACGCCGAACTGGTGCGCGCGCCGACCTCGGCGGGGGCCGTGGACCTGTTTATCGAGCAAGACCTGAATGCGGCGGCCGGGGTGCGGGATTACCTGCGAACCCGAGTGGATGAGCGCTGGCGTCTGCTGGAGGATGACTTCATGAGCATCAGCCAGGCCGTCGCGGTACCGGTGGCGCACGCAGCCGCTGCCGCGTTCGTCAAATCCTTTGTCGAACGGCAGAAAGCCAATGGTTGGGTAAAACAGGCGCTGTCGCGCAGCGGGCAAAGCCCGGAACTGGCGGCGCCTTAGAGGCGGCGCAGGAAGGATTTGACGATTTGCTGGGTTGCCTGGGTGGTGTCCAGGTCTTCCAGGCGCGTGTAGGGGTGCCATTGGCATTCCGTGATTTCACTCAGGGGCCGGGCTTCGTCGATATTCACCACCGACGCCTCGAACACATGGTGCAGCGTGTCGCTGGCCTTCAACTCCTGCAATAACAGCAAACCATCCACGTTCAGCCCGGTTTCTTCTTCCAGTTCCCGCGCGGCGGCGCCTGCCGGGCGCTCGTCGCGCTCGACCTTGCCACCGGGCAGTGCCCATTTCGATCGGGCTTTACGCACGAACAGGATGTGCCCGTCGTGCTCGCAAATCACCGTGGCCCTTATTTTCATCGTCTGTGCCCCTGCAGTTGGATGAATGTCATAAAAGTGTAATGCAATTGTCATGCTCAGTCTTTAACCGGCAGGGTGGAGAGGGCGCAGGAAAACACCGATACTGCCCCATCGAAAAAAACTCACTGCAAGGAGATACAGATGAACACCGTACGCTGGGGCATGATCGGCTGTGGCAGTGTCACTGAACTCAAGAGTGGACCCGCCTTCTACAAAGCGCCAGGTTCCGCGCTGGTGGCCGTGATGGGGCGCCGCGAGGAGGCGGTGCGCGATTATGCGGCACGCCATGGCATCGCCCGGTTCTACACCGACGCCCAGGCGCTGATCGACGACCCTGAAGTGGACGCGGTCTACATCGCCACACCGCCCGACAGTCACCTGGAGTACAGCCTGATGGTGGCCGCCGCGGGCAAGCATTGCTGCGTCGAGAAACCCATGTCGCTGAATGCCGAGCAAAGTGCGCTGATGCAGCGCACCTTTGAACAGGCCGGGCTGCACCTGTTTGTCTCCTATTACCGGCGTTCCCTGCCGCGCTTCCAGCAAGTGCGGGATTGGCTGCAGGACGGGCGCATCGGTGAGTTGCGCCACCTGACCTGGACCTTGTGCAAGCCGCCTTCCGAGGACGACGCCAGCAGCAGCAACTGGCGCACCGACCCGGCGATTGCCGGCGGCGGTTATTTTGCGGACCTGGCCAGCCACGGTTTTGACCTGTTCCAGTACCTGGCCGGGGATATCGTCGATGTGGCCGGGTTTACCGCGCGCCAGGCAGGGCGTTATGCCGCTGAAGACGCCGTGACCGCCTGCTGGACCTTCGCCTCGGGCGCGCTGGGCATGGGCTGCTGGAACTTTGTTGCCGACCGTCGCGAGGATTTGGTGGAACTGATCGGCAGCAAGGGCCGCATCACCTTCTCGGTATTCGATGAAGCACCGTTGCGCCTTGAGGCCGAGACCCGCGAGGAAGTGGAGGTGCCCAATCACGCGCATATCCAGTGGCATCACGTGCTGGGGATGAACGCGCACATTCGCGGTGAGAGCAAACACCCGGCGCTGGCGATCGAGGCGTTGAAGACCGACCGCGTCATGGACCGGGTGCTACAACGTAACCCCAACCTGGCTGTTTAACCGTGCTGGAATGTTGTCTTTTTAAAGGAATGAACAGATGAAATGGAACGCAGCCTGGATGGGGTTGTTTCTGGTGCTGGCGGGCGCCGCCACGGCAGCACCGCGGGCGCAGGGGCAGGCGGGGGAGTTTGATTTTTATGTGTTGTCGTTGTCCTGGTCGCCGACCTTCTGCCTGACGCATCCGGACGACCAGCAGTGTTCGGGCAAGGGCTACGGGTTTGTCCTGCATGGCCTGTGGCCGCAGTACGCGAAGGGCGGCTGGCCGGCGTCGTGTGAGCCGCAGTCGCGGTTGTCGGATGCCGACTTCGCCCGGGGCAGGACGATGTTTCCGTCGCCCAGGCTGCTCAGGCATGAGTGGGCTAAGCACGGCACTTGCAGCGGCCTTGAGGCGTCAGCCTATCTGGACAAGACCGATGCCGCGCTGGGCGTGGTCAAGATCCCGCAGCAGCTTGAGCCCTTCAACGTCCGTGGCGGCCTGGCCGCGCGGGACATCGAAGGGCTGTTTCGCGAGAGCAACCCGGCCATGGGCAACCACGGGATGGCCGTGATCTGCAAGGGCGCAGTGTTGACCGAGGTGCGGGTGTGCCTGACCAAGGACTTGGCGTTTGCCGGCTGCCCGCGCAGCGTCAAGAGCCAGTGCCGGGACGGCGAGATTCGTATCCCGACCCAACGCTGAGCGGATTCACGCGGACCCATAACCGTTATGGGTCTGCTCGATTTCCTCCACCAATCGGTCAATGCCCGCCAGGCGCGCCCGGTTGTCATGGTCCCAGGGATGAAACCCTGGCTTGAAGTAATGCAACCAGGGCAACGCCATGCGCGGGAACACGCCCTTGGGTCCGTAGAGAAACTTGAGCATCCGCCAGAAGCCCTTCAAATGCCCGCCCGAACGGCGGTCGGCAAACAGCAGGCGCAGGTGGAAATCAAAGATTACCAGCCAGAAGAGCAGCGTGGTGACGAGCATGGTCCCGGTGCGCAGCAAATACCGCTTGGGCCCGGGCTTGATCACGCGGTTCCACACATCAAACGCCACGGCCTTGTGCTCGGTTTCCTCCAGGGCATGCCAGTACCACATCTGTTGGTATCCCTTGACCGAATCACCAAACCGCGACGGGTCGCTGAGGAGGATTTCCGCGAGCATCGCGGTGTAATGCTCCAGGGCAATGGTCACCGCCAGGTTGAACGAGGCGGGCATGTACTTTTTTTGCGCGTCGAGGATCATCTTCAGTCGGCGATCCAGGGTATGCGCCGGCAGCCCGGCGGCTTGCAGCAGGTCGTTGTAGGCCACGTGCTCGCGGCTGTGCATGGCCTCCTGGCCGATGAACCCCTGGATTTCTTTCTTCAGTTCCGGCTCTTCGATGCGCTGGCGGTAATGGCGCACGCTGTCCATGAAGAACAGTTCCCCCTGGGGAAACAGCAACGACAACGCGTTGAAAAAGTGGGTGATGAACGGGCCTTGTTCATGCCAGTTCTTGATGCGTTCGGCCGGCAGGGCAAAACGAATATCGCGGCGAATCGGCAACATGATCGGTACTCCAGGTCAGAGACGGTGCTCTTCGTTGGTTTCAAGGACGGGTGACGGCGCGCTGCGTTGCTTGGGCGCCATGCGCTTGCTGGCGAACACCACCAGCGCTTGATAGGCCGCCGGCAGGCAGCGGGCGAGCAGATCCAGAAAGTAAGCATCGCGGCCAATCAGCACGCGGCGTTTGTTGTTGCGTACGCCGTGCAGAATGACCTTGGCGGCCTGGTCGGCGTCGGTGATGAACAGCTTTTCAAAGTCGGCCCGGGCCTGCTGTTCGCTGTGGATCAGGAAGCCGGTCATGTTCGCGTCGATCCGGCTGCTGCGGCAGATGTCGGTACGGATCCCGCCGGGATGCACGCAAGTGGCCGAGACCCCGCTTTTTTGCAGGTCGAGTTCCTGGCGCAGGGATTCGGTAAAGCCGCGCACGGCGAACTTGGTGGCGTTGTAGCCGCTCATGCCCGGCTGGGCGAACAGGCCGAATACACTGGAGGTGTTGACCACGTGGCCGTCGCCGCTGGCCTTGAGGTACGGCAAAAAGGCTTTGGTGCCGTACACCACGCCCCAGAAATTGATCCCGACGATCCACTCCAGGTCGGCGTAGTCCACGCCCTCGACGGTGCTCGACAGGGCCACCCCGGCATTGTTGAAGATCAGATTGATTTGGCCATGGTCGATGGCGCACCGGGCGGCCCAGTCCTCCATGGCCTGGCGGTCGGAAACGTCCAGCACCTGCGAGGTGACCAGCACCGGCGCAAGCACCTGGGCCTTGATCAACTCGACCGTCTGCTCCAGGCCCTGGCTGTTTTTATCGGCCAGCGCCAAGTGGCAGCCTTCACGCGCCAACGCCAGTGCCAACGCGCGGCCCATGCCCGAGGCCGCACCGGTAATCGCCGCCACGCGGCCGTTGAATGACTTCATGACAGGCTCCCTTCAGGGGTGGTGTGGGGCGGCGCCTCAGCAGGGCGCGGTGTGGACGGCAGCGGCGCCAGGCTGGCGACGTAGTCCTTGAGGGCAAAATGCCGGGTGACCTGCTTGAAGCGCCAGGTCGAGCCGGGCCACAGCGTGGTGTTCTTGCCGGTGCGCGGGTCGAGGTACCAGCTCTTGCAGCCGCCGGTGGACCAGATGGTGCCCTTGAGTTTGTCCTGCAGCCTGGCGTTGTAGGCCAGCTCCACCGTCGGCTTGACGTCGACCGTGGCGATGCGATGGCGCTGCATGTGCTGCAGGGCGTCGAGGATGTAGGTGACCTGGGCCTCGATCATCAGAATCATCGAGTTATGCCCCAGCCCGGTGTTGGGCCCGACGATCAGGAACAGGTTCGGATAGCCCGGCACTGTGGTGCCCAGGTAGGCGTGGGCGCCGTCTTGCCAGGTGTCCATCAGGTCGATGCCATGCCGGCCGATGATGCAGTTGCGGGGCAGGGGATCGGTGGCCTGGAAGCCGGTGCCGAAAATGATGCAGTCGGCCGGGTGCTTGATGCCGTCGGCGGTGATCACTCCGTCGGCCTCGATGCGCTGCACGTTGTCGGTCACCACTTGCACGTTGCTGCGCGACAGCGCCGGGTAGTAGTCGTTGGAGATCAGCACACGCTTGCAGCCGATGGTGTAGTCGGGCGTCAGGGTCGCGCGCAGGGAAGGGCGGGCCACTTGTTTGTGCAGGTGGCGCAGGGCGATTTTCTGCACCATTTTCATCAGGCCCGGGTGCCGGGCAAAGCCCACCACGCGACCTTCCAATGCCCAGTAGAACGCCCCGCGCACCAGGCGCTGGGTGAAGGGCAGGTGCTTGAAAGCCCAGCGTTCGAGGCGTGAAATCGGCCGGTCGGGCTTGGGCATGATCCACGGCGGCGTGCGTTGGAACAGGTCCAGGTGGGCCACCTGCGGCGCGATCTGCGGCACGAACTGAATGGCACTGGCGCCGGTGCCGATCACCGCCACGCGTTTGCCTTTCAACGAGTACTCGTGGTCCCACTGCTGGGAGTGGAAGCGTTTGCCCTTGAAGCTGTCCAGGCCGGGAATGTCCGGCAGCGCCGGGCGCGACAGGCCGCCCATCCCCGACACCAACACCCGCGCGCTGACCTGGCGGCCATTGCTGAAACTCAGGCTCCAGCGCTGTTGCGCCTCATCAAACACGGCCTTCTGCAGGCCCATGCCGAACCGCAGGAACGGCGCCAGCCCGAAGCGCTGTGCGCACTGTTCCAGGTAGGCGCGAATCTCCGCCTGGGGCGCAAATTGCCGCGTCCAGTCCGGGTTGGGCGCAAAGGAAAACGAATAGACATGGGATTGCACGTCGCAGGCGCAACCGGGGTAGTGGTTGTCCCGCCAGGTGCCGCCGAGGGAGTCGGCTTGCTCGGCAATAAAGAAGTCGCTGAAGCCGGCTTCCTTGAGTTTGATCGCCATGCACAGCCCGGCAAATCCGGAACCGATGATGGCGATGTCGACGGTGTCATGGGCATTCATAGGCTGTCCCTCGTGGGCTGCTGGCGCCTTACGGGTTTCGACATCGATGTGCTCCTTGTTTTTGTTTTGTCTTTTTAGATAGAACACCATTGCAAAGAAAAATTGAATTATTTATTTTAAAAAAGATTTTAAATAATCTACCTGAAAATATCGTCTAGGCTACGACCCAGTTCCTCAAGTGCGACTTATCCGACGGACGAGAGCTTTACGCACGCAGTTAAGGTCCAGGGGTGGACGATGGCTGAGGTCTTGACCAATACCGGTCGGGCCGCCAGCAACGCAGGGATGCAGAGGACCGAGCTATGGCTGTCGAGTGGGTTGTCGCTGCGGGTGTGTGTGTAGGGCTGAGCGTAGTGTTGTGGGCCTTCAGTGCCCGGATGACACGGCGTATAGAAGCTGCTGTTCCGATCAACGGGCGCTTTCTGGAGATCAATGGCGAGCGCTTTCATTATGTAGACGAGGGCAAGGGTCCGCCGCTGGTGATGATCCACGGGCTGATGGGCAGCAGTCGTAACCTGACCTATGCCTTGTCTGCCCAATTGCGTGAGCACTTTCGGGTGATCACCCTGGATCGTCCGGGTTCGGGTTATTCCACCCGGCATGCCGGCACCGCCGCCGACCTGCCGGGACAGGCCCGGCAAGTCGCCAGCTTTATCAAGACGCTGGACCTGGATAAGCCGCTGGTGCTGGGACATTCCCTCGGCGGGGCGATTTCCCTGGCGTTGGCACTGGACCATCCCCACGCGGTGTCCGGATTGATCCTGGTGGCGCCGCTCACCCATCCTCAGCGCATGCTGCCTTTGGTGTTTATGTCGTTGGCGATACGTCCCGGATGGTTGCGGCGCTTCATCTCGCACACCCTGACCATGCCCCTTGGGATGTTGACCAAGGAGGCGACCGTCAAAGGCGTGTTCGCCCCCGACCCGGCCCCGGCAGACTTTGCCACCCGCGGTGGCGGGCTGCTGGGCATGCGGCCCGATAACTTCTATGCCGCCTCCACCGAGATCAACCTGGTCAACGATTTCCTGCCGGACATGGTCAAGCGCTACCCGCAGCTGACCTTGCCGATCGGGCTGATCTATGGCGCGCAGGACAAGGTGCTGGACTTCCGCAAACACGGCCAGGCCCTGGCCAGCCGGGTGCCGGGCCTGAAGCTGCAGTTGGTGGAAGGGCGCGGGCACATGTTGCCAATCACCGCCACCGAGCGTGTCGCAGCGGTGGTCGAGCAGGTGGCCAAGCGCGTCCGGCCTCCCGAAAGCGCCACGGTTTTGCATCCGCCGTTTGCGTTGGCGAGCAAATAATTGTGCTACCGAACTCGCGGTTCGACCCCGTCAATGCTTGCCCTAGACACCTGACCAAACGGCTGAAAAACAGACTGCCCGGTCACGTTCAAAAGGGTTCAAAAATTTAGTTGACGACCTAACGATTCCGCGCTATTTATTTAAAAAAATATTTCAATGTCTAATTTGAAATAATTTTTGAAATGCCTAAGAGCGAATAAAATAATGAAAAAAACGCCTTTTATCGCATGGTTGAATTCTCGGAGCTGTCACCGCTCCGTGTACCTGTTCAGTGTTGATTTTTGCTCCCTGCCCACCTGCCTCGTGCGGAGGCTGCCATGAATCAGACCCTGGCTGCCCCGAATGTCTGGACCGACGGCAAGCGCCACCTGTGGTGGCTCGGCATCATGCCCCTGGCAACCCCCTTGCTTTCCGGCGCCCTGGCCATCACCACCGGTGTGCAACAACTGTGGTGGGTCGGCGTACTGGTGATCTTCGGCCTGATCCCGTTGATCGACGGCCTGCTGGGTGAAGACGTCAGCAACCCGCCGGAATCCGCCGTCAGCAACCTCGAATCCCAAAGCTACTACCGCTGGATCGTCTACACCGGCGTGCTGTTCGTCATCTCCTCGGTGGTGATCACCGGGTGGCTGGCGGCAGGCGGCATCGACTGGATCATCAGCGGCGGCCTGTTGAATGCCACCGCCACCCTGGACCCGTCGAGCTGGCTGGCGAAAACCGCCGCCTTCATCACCGCCCGCACCCAGCTGCATGGTGAGATCAGCTGGTTCACCTACCTGGGCATGGCGATGTCCACCGGCGCCGCCACCGGTATCGCCATCAACACCGCCCATGAGCTGGGGCACAAGCCGCGCCTGCTGGAAGTCGTCCTGGCCAAGATCACCCTGGCGCCGACCTTCTACGGGCACTTCTACACCGAACACAACCGGGGCCACCACGTACGCGTCGCCACCCCGGAAGACCCGGCCAGCTCGCGGTTGGGGGAGAGCTTCTGGGCCTTCCTGCCACGCTCGGTGTGGTTCAGCGCCCGCTCGGCGTGGAACCTGGAACGTGAACGCCTGCGCAAACTCGGCCTGCCGGCCTGGCACTGGAAGAACGCCGTACTCAGCGCGTGGATGTACAGCGTGGTGTTGTGGGGCGCGATGATTGCCTGGCTGGGGGCGGCCGTGATTCCGTTCCTGATCATCCAGGGCATCTACGGTTTCTCGCTGCTGGAAGTGGTGAACTACGTCGAACATTACGGCCTGAAGCGCCAGAAGTTGCCCAACGGTCGTTATGAGCGTTGCTCGCCGCGGCACTCGTGGAACAGCAACCGGATTGTGACCAATATCTTTCTGTTCCAACTACAGCGTCATTCCGACCATCACGCCAATCCAACCAGAAGTTATCAGTCCCTGCGTCACTTTGATGAATCGCCGCAACTGCCATACGGTTATGCCAGCATGATTGTCTGGGCCTATGTACCGTACTTGTGGCGACGACGCATGGACCATCGGGTACTTAATCATTATGCCGGGGATATCACCCTGACCAATCTTCAACCTTCACAGCGTTTGAAGTATCTGGAGAAGTACAGCAACACCGCCAGACCCTTCTAATGTAAAGCAGTCAGTTGTAAGGCGTACTCGGGATCTGTGTATCGCGCAGGTTTTTATCGCCCTGAATAACCGGTTTCGAGTACGCCTTAGTTGCAAAAAGTTTGTTTGACCCGAACAAAAATAAAATTAAGGGAAGGACGTACACCATGCAAACCCCTGCCAAGTTTACGACGCATATTGTATTGGCCGCCCTGGGCCTGATTGTTTACCACCAGGCCCAGGCTGCCCGTATCGAACCCGCCGGCAGTGCGTTTACTGCCCAGGGGCCCATCAGCTTTTCCAAGGGCGCGCTGATCAGCGCGGACTGCACCATCAAGGTCGCCGGCAAGGTCGCGGCGGATGGCTCGTCGGTGAATGTCGACAAAGTTGAATTCGACGGCGGCCTCAAGTGCAGCCGGGTGGAAGCGATCAACTTGCCGTGGGTATTAGTGGCCAAAGACACCAAGAGCGGCTCGATGTCGAAGATTGCCGTGGATGTGCACGCCTTTGGCCTGGGCGGCAAATGCGGGCCCTCTACCGCCGACGGTACCTGGGATAACGCCACCGGCAAGTTGGAAGCTGTCAATGTGCCGATCGGCGAAGACTGCAAGATCAAGACGGTGTCGATCAAGATGCCGCCAAGTTTCAAAGTGGTTGAGTAACAGTTGGATGTTGTAGCGGTAATTGAATTGAAATTTGGCTGGAAAGGGAAGTTCTGCAGATTCACCGTGACCTCTCGATCATGGCCATTACCCCTGGCGAAATGACTCGCCATAACATGTGAGGAAAAATAATGAAAAGCTTGAAAACCCTCGTTTGTGTAGGTTCGTTTGCGTTGTGCTTCGGCGCAGCCTCGATGGCCAATGCTGCCTATACCATTGCTCCGGCAGGTTCGGCCTTCGGAACTACCGGCAGCATTACCGTGAAGTCGCCGGCGTCGCTGCAGCAGCCTGTAACTTGCAATATTGCTTTCGCCGGGCAAGTGGCGGCTGATGGTTCCTACGCTCAGATCAACAGTGCGACCGTCACGGGCAGCAACCCTCTGTGTGGTGTTCCAAAACTGCTGAACCTGCCATGGAAACTGCAAGTGACCGCCGGTGCCAACCCAAGCTATACCGGTACCGTGTCGGTGAACTTCTCGGTTGTCTCGAGTTGTGCGTCGGCTGCCGTGCCAATCGCAGTGACCTGGAACAACGGCTCCAACCTCCTGAGCATTGCGACACAACAGACAGTAGGGTCTTGCACCATTACCGCGCTGACTGCAACGCCGAACCCAGCATTCGTCATTTCGCCATAAGTACCGCTCTGCGCAAGACGTGATGATCACACGTTGGAACAAGCAGGTGCCTCGTCAGAGGCACCTGTCGAGGTAAGCCCGATCGGGGTTAACGCCCGTGATGGAAAAATAATAAGGAGTGGGGCATGAATAATAAGAAACAACAGGCTCAAGCGTTGCTCAGCCTGGCATTGCTGGGCGGGCTCATGGCAGCGGCAGGGTCGGTCCAGGCCGGCGGCTTCGCGACTCCGACCTATGGTGCCCAAGGGTGGGGGCGTGCCTTCGGGGGTGGTTCGCTGTTTCAGAACGATCCATCAGCGGCGTTCAACAACCCGGCGGCCATGGCCTTTATTGATCGCAACGTTGCCGAACTCACCGTTAACTATGCGCGGAT
The DNA here is from genome assembly GCF_000242655.1 of Pseudomonas sp. PAMC 25886. Lineage (NCBI taxonomy): Bacteria > Pseudomonadati > Pseudomonadota > Gammaproteobacteria > Pseudomonadales > Pseudomonadaceae > Pseudomonas > Pseudomonas sp. PAMC 25886. Next base: position 4,068 of record NZ_AHHC01000058.1, on the reverse strand, counting down.
CAACGTCAAGTACAAAGGAACCGAAAAGGACTATGCCGGCAATGCGCCGCAACTGGTTGACCCGGATACTCAGATCGGCACGCCCAATGACAACAAAGGCGGGCAGGGCGGCTTCACGGCTTGGGTACCGACCGGATTTGCGGTGATGCCGATTGGCGATCGCTTCGCCTTTGGTCTGAGCCAGGTGGTGCCCATGGGTGCACGTACTACATGGGATTCCGACTGGATTGGAAGAGATTTTGCAGTCGACACGCGCATTGAAACGGTTGGCCTGACGGGCGCGCTGTCGTTCAAGGTGAATGATCAGTTTTCCATTGGTGGTGGTGCAATTGTTCAGCACACCAAAGGCTTCGTCAGTCAGAACATAGACCTGTATGCCGCGGCGGCCGTGTCTCCGATCGGCATTCCGTTTCCTTCCGGCGTCGGCCATTCGTTGATGCGCGTCAAGGTCGACAATACCTCTGTCGGCTGGTTTGGCGGCCTGGCCTGGAAGCCTACAGACAAAGATACCTTGGGCCTGGCCTACCACGCCAAGATCAAGAACAAGCTGGAAGGCAAATACAATATCTACGCTGACCCCTTGAGCCAGTCGCTGATTGAAGGCGGTCTCCCAGGTCTTGCCTACCCGGGTCTGGACCTTAAGCTCAATGGTGCCAACGCCACCACACAACTGGATATCCCGGCCAACGCCACCATCGACTGGGTCCACCAGTTCAATGACCGTTTCAGCCTGGGTGCCAGTGTCATGTGGACCCAATGGTCGTCGTTCAAGGCGCTGACCTTGAAGTCTGACGGTAACCAGATTGTGTCGATTCCTTACAACTACAAGGACGCCTGGATGGTCTCCCTCGGCGGCGACTACAAACTCACCAACGACCTCACACTGCGCGCCGGTGTCGCCACCGACCAGACGCCAACCCGCAACTCCACCCGTGACCCACGTATCCCGGACGGTGACCGGATCTTCACTTCCCTGGGCTTTGGTTACAAAGTGCGCGCGATTCCGGGGTTGGGTATCGACGGTTCCTACTCCCACCAATTTGTGGAAAAAGCCAAGCTGCAAACCCACAACCAGGACCGTCTGGGCGCTGCGACCCTGGATGGCAAGGCAGACGCGTATGGGGACGTGGTTAGCATGGCGATCTCCTACGAGTTCTGATCCACCGTTGTGACGGGTGTCGGTGTAAGCCTGCAGTCAGCGCATCTTTCTGCCACGTCTCACACTGACATTGCATCGACGGGTCGCCCACGCGACCCGTTCCGATCCCTTTCCCACTGACCCGGCCGGCTGATCCATTCAGCCGTTGATTTTTTCGCCCAAGCATTAAATAAAAATTTCAAAACAAAATTTGAATTTATCTTTTCAAGTTTGTAGTGTGGCTTTACGTCACAGGTCATTCCGATCTGCTTGGGCGTTGGCCGTACCCTGAATTGAGTAGAGGTATCCCCATGGTTATCTGGTTATTGGCGGGACTCGCAGCAGCGATTGCCCTGGCGTATCGACAAGCCGCTGCCACCCTCTGGCTGGGTGCAGGCCTGGTGTGGTTGGCGGTCGGTTACCTGTTCAACGTGGTCGCCGGTTTCGGCGCCGGCGTAGTAGCGGTGCTGGTGCTGTTGCCCGCGCTGCTGCTGACGATCAAACCCCTGCGCCGCGCCCTGTTGACCAGCAAGGCCCTGGGCCTTTTCCGCAGCATCATGCCGGCGATGTCCGACACCGAGCGCGCCGCGATCGAGTCCGGCACCGTGTGGTGGGACGCCGAGCTGTTCAGCGGCAAACCGCGCTGGGAACGCCTGCTGCAAGCGGCGCCGGCGAGCCTCAGCGCTGAAGAACAGGCGTTCCTCGACAATGAAGTCGAGACCTTGTGCGACATGTCCAACGACTGGGAAACCACCCAGATCTGGCAAGACATGTCCCCCGAAGGCTGGCAGTACACCAAGGACGCCGGTTTCCTCGGCATGATCATTCCCAAGGAATACGGCGGCAAAGGCTTCTCCCACTATGCCCATTCCCAGGTGGTGATGAAGCTCTCGACCCGTTGCTCGGCGGCGGCGATTTCCGTGATGGTCCCCAACTCCCTGGGCCCGGCCGAACTGTTGCTGCACTACGGCACCGACGCCCAGCGCAACTACTACCTGCCACGCCTGGCCCGTGGCGAAGACATCCCGTGCTTCGCCCTGACCAGCCCGTATGCCGGCTCCGATGCGGGGGCGATTCCGGACCTGGGCATCGTCTGCAAAGGCCAGCATGAAGGCGAGGAAGTGCTGGGTTTTCGCGTGACCTGGGACAAGCGCTACATCACCCTCGGCCCGATTGCCACGGTGCTCGGCCTGGCCTTCCGCGCCGAAGACCCGGATGGTTTGCTCGGCCAGCCTGGCTCCCTGGGCATCACCTGTGCGTTGATCCCCACGTCCCATCCGGGCGTAAACAGCGGCCGGCGTCACTGGCCACTCAACGCCGTATTCCAGAACGGCCCGACCACCGGCAAGGACGTATTTATCCCGCTGGAATGGGTGATCGGTGGCCGCGAGCAAGTCGGCAACGGCTGGCGCATGCTGATGGAATGCCTGGCCGCCGGCCGGGCGATTTCCCTGCCATCGGCCAACGTCGGCCTGGGCAAAGTGGCCGTGCGCGGTACTACGGCCTATGCGGCAATGCGCAAGCAGTTCGGCCTGCCGATCGGCAAGTTCGAAGGCGTACAGGCGCCCCTGGCGCGCATGGCGGGGCATCTGTATGCCTGCGACGCGGTGCGCAAGGTCTCGGTGGCTTCACTGGATGCCGGTGAAAAACCGTCGGTGATTTCGGCCATTGCCAAATATCACGTCACCGAGCGGGCACGCATCATCGTCAACGACGGCATGGATATCGTCGCCGGCAAGGGCATCTGCATGGGCCCCAACAACTTCCTCGCCCGTGCCTACCAGCAAAGCCCCATCGCGATCACGGTGGAGGGTGCGAACATCATGACCCGCTGCCTGATCATCTACGGCCAGGGCCTGATCCGTTGCCATCCCTATGTGTTCCGCGAGATGGAAGCGGCGCGCAACACGGACCGGCGCAAGGCCCTGGTGGACTTCGACAGCGCGATGTTCGGTCACCTGAGCTTTGTGCTGGCCAATACCGTACGTGCAGCGGTGCATTCGCTGACGGGCGGACGGCTGATTTCCGTGCCGGGCAAGACCGACCCGGCGCTGGCGTCCTACTACCGCCAGGCCAATCGGCTGTCGGTGGTGCTGGCCCTGATCTCGGACATTTCCATGGGCGTGCTGGGCGGTGCCCTCAAGCGCAAGGAAAGTATCACCGGGCGGCTGGGGGACATTCTGTCCCAGCTGTACATCCTGTCCTGCGTGCTCAAGCGTTTTGAGGATGATGGCCGGCCCCAGGCCGATTTGCCGCTGGTGCATTGGGCGGCGCAGGACGCGTTGCTGCGTGCTCATGAAGCCCTGGCTGAAGTGCTCGATAACTACCCGTCGAAAACCGCCTCGGCCGTGGTGCGTGGCCTGACGTTCCCGTTCGGTATCCCGCAGCGCAAACCATCGGATCGCCTGCTGGCCCAAGTGGCAGAGCTGGTGCAGATCCCGGGCGAGACTCGTGACCGCTTGCTGGGCAACTCCTATATCCCGCGGCCGGAAATCGACAAGCTCGCCTATGGTGAATTGGCTTTGCGCCTGCTGCCGCAGGTGGAGCTGATCGAGGCGCGGCTCAAGGGCGCGATCAAGCAAGGCCTGATCGAACCGATGCCGATTTCCGGCGCGGCGTTTACTCCGTGGCGGGTCAAGGCGCGGGCGCTGGACCTGATCAGCGAGGACGACGACAGCTTGCTGGCGCGCTACGTGGAATACGGCGATCACGCGATTCAGGTGGACGACTTCCCACAGGACTTCGGTTTGCTGGAAGCCTTGCAACAGCGCCAGCAGGCGCTGGAACAGGCCGCCAAACCGAGCGCAAGACGCCGCGCCAGCCAAGGCGAAAACGCGCCGGTCAACTGACTGGAACTGGAGGAACACGGTCAATGTGGGAGCTGGCTTGCCTGCGATGCAGACGCCGCGGTGTATCTGAGACTACCAAGG
>NZ_AHHC01000059.1:0-11123 GCF_000242655.1 Pseudomonas sp. PAMC 25886 | reverse complement strand
AGTAATGCCGGAGTGAGGGCACACCGAGCCTAGGCGAGGTGCCGAGTGGTGGGGCAAGAGCGTTTTGCTTACTTTTGCGCTGTTCAAAAGTGAGCCGCTGTAAGAGCGGAACCCATAGCGGCCATCACCCAAATAACGGATATGTACACCACTCAGAAAAGCCCTACCGCAAGGGCCCCCAAACCTGCCGATACCGCTCCACCCCCTGGTCCGTCTCCCGCACCAAAACCACCTCGATCCCCTGCGGATCCTCCTGCCGATTCCCGCTCAATTGCCGCCACCCCTTATCCCAAACGCGGACCTGCAAATCCCTCACCTGCCCAAGCACCGCCACCGCATCCCGGGGCGCAGGCAGTGGATACCGATCCCGCGCCGGTGCCGCCGCCCGGTACAGTGTGTCGCCCTTGAGCCACCACCGCACCCGCTGCAACCCGTCCCCAGGAATCGGAGCACTGCGGATCACCTCCAGCCGAAACCCCTTGCTGTCCGAACTCCTCACCGACACCGCCGCCAACGCCCCAGGCCTGGGTGCCTCGTCGACAATCGGCGGCCCCAACTCAACCCCCGCCCGCAAGCTTACATCCAGCTGCATCTGGTTCAACGCCCGTAACAGCCCCTCAACCTGCTCGCTGCTGGCCTGCAAATGCTGATCAGCCCGGGTGACGCTGTCCAGCCCGCGCCAGGCAATCACGCTGACCACCGCCATCAGCATGATCGCCACCATCACCTCGATCAGCGTAAAACCCTTTTGATCATTCATGCGCCACCACCCGCAACAACCCCGCCGCATCCCGTTGAACACTCAAGCTGTGCTGCCCATCCGACAGCACCACCCGTACCGGCGGGTTCACCCATTCGGCATCCAGCACCAGGGTTTTCCCCGGCTCGATGCGCACCTGCATCGGCGTGTTGTCCCAGGCCCGTGGACGCAGTTGCTGATCACCGCTGAAGTTCTCCAGTCCCAGACCGTCATCCGTAACGCGGCTGAAGCGAAACCCCTTGGCATCGGCCTTCCAGGTAATCGCCCGACCATCGGCACGTGCCTCGGCCTGGGCCACCTGCAGCAGTTGGCTCAACCGTTCAGCGTCCTTGCGCAGCAGGTGCAGCGGGTCCGGCTTGATGCTCAGGCTGATGGCCGCACTGGCGATGCCGATGATCACCAGCACCACCATCAGCTCGATCAACGTGAAGCCCTGCTGTTTCATTTTTTGCTCCCTGACGGATCGCTGAAATAAAAAGGTGTGAATTGCCCTGTAGCCTGAAGCAACGGACAAACAGGAGGTCCCGCCCATGGCATTCACCCATCGTTTTTCACCCGCCCACGGCGTGCAGGCTGTGGCGTTGCTGGCAGCGCTGGCGGGGGTGGCGACCTGGACGCCGCTGCTGCTCACCTCGGCCGAGTCGCACACCCCGCAGGCCGCGCCCCAGGCGTTGGCTGCCCGCAGCGACAACCCGGCGCTGCAATGGTTTTCCAATACCCCAGCGGTCATGCAGATCAAGGTCTCCGGTGTGCTTGCCGGGGCGCGTGGTGCGGTGGCGATCCTCAGCCTCAACGACGGCCCGCCCCGCAGCTTTCTGTTGGGGGAACGCTTAAGCCCCGGCGTGCGCCTGACGGCCATTGAAGGCGACAGCGTGGAGATCGAACGTGGCGCCGAGAAAATCCGCGTGCCCCTCGACAAGTTGCCCGACGGCCCGGCCTTGCCCAGCCTCACTCGGCAGTGACCGCGCGCTTCACGGGCGGGCGCCCCAGCACCGTCTCCAGGCGTGCCAGGGGCGGCGCTTCACGGGTGGCGTCCAGCACGTGCACGCTGACCTGGAACAGGCGTCCGTCCGGCCCGTTGCTGATGGTCTGTTCGCAACGCAGTTTCAGCCGGCCCTGGTCGCAGTCGAACGTCTTTCGCCCCGGGCTCAACCGACCTTCCAGGCGCAGTTCCGCCAGGCGACTCTGGGCCGCCAGCAACGCCATGGATTTGTCCCGCAGCAGGCCGTTGCTGGTGGTCATCAGCCCGGCCACGCGCACCGCGGCGGCCATGGCCACGGCGATGATCGCCAGGGCCACCAACACCTCAATCAGGGTGAAACCTTGCTCGTTGCGGGGGCCGCCCATGGCGTACTCAAAACCGGGAAACAAGCCCGCAGACTAGCCCCGGGAGTTGACCGATTGGCGACCAAAGCTCCCGAGGATTTTCAACGTGACTGACATGTGTTCTTGCAACACTGCGCCACGAAATGCACTCAAGCCAAGGAATGTCGAGATGGATATCGCACACTTCACGTCCCCGCGCAGGCAGCGTGGTTTCACCCTGATCGAGATCATGGTGGTCGTGGTGATTCTGGGGATTCTGGCGGCGCTGGTGGTGCCCAAAGTGCTCGACCGCCCGGACCAGGCACGGGCCACGGCGGCCAAACAGGACATTGGCGGGCTGATGCAGGCCCTGAAACTCTACCGCCTCGACCATGGCTCGTACCCCAGCATGAACCAGGGCCTGAAGGTGCTGGTGGAGCGCCCGGCCGATGCGAAAAACAGCAACTGGCGCGCCTACCTCGAACGCCTGCCCAACGACCCATGGGGCAACCCGTATCACTACCTCAACCCGGGGGCCAACGGCGAGGTGGATGTGTTCTCCCTCGGCGCCGACGGGAAACCGGATGGCGACGGTGTGAACGCCGATATCGGCTCCTGGCAGCTGTAAGGCCGGCGATGAACAGTCATTCGCCCTTCGTGGCGAAGCAGCGCGGCATGGCCATTATCAGTGCCTTGCTGATCGCGGCCGTGGTCGCGGTGATTGCCGGCGCCATGCTCACGCGCCAGACCGTATTTACCCGCAGCCTGGAAGCCGAACAACTTCGCATCCAGGGCCAATGGCTGTTGAACGGCGGCCTGGAAACCAGCCGCCAGATCCTTTGGGACGCGCGCCGCCAGGACGTCTTGACCCGGCTCGATCAACAGTGGGCACGGCCCCTCGGCGGTGCGTTCGAAGGACGGATTGAAGACGAGCAGGGCAAGTTCAACCTGCGCAACCTGGTGACCCAGCAACAGCCGGACGCCGTGCAATTGCAGAGCTTCGAGCGCCTGTGCCAATTGATCGGCATCGACCCGGCCGTGAGCCGGCGCATCAGCCGTCGCGTGATCGACTCCTACGACCAACGCGTGGGCGCGGCCTCATTCACCGGGGGCTTCAACAGCAGCCGCGACACCTCGCCCGGTGCCGCAGTGCCCTTGATTCCGGCCAAATACCCGATGTTACGCAGCCTCACCGACCTCAGCGGGATTGAAGGCCTCGACCCGCGTCAGCTGCGGCGCATGGCGAGCTACGTCAGCGTGCTGCCCGGCAACACCTGGGTCAACGGCAATACCGCCAGCGCCGAGGTGCTCAGTGCTGTGGTGCCGGGGCTCAGCCTGTCGCAGGCCCAGGCACTGGTGGCCGAGCGCGACGGCGGGCGCTGGTTTATCAATCGCGGGGATTTCGTCAACCGGTTGCGCATGCCCCAGGTGGCGGTGGACACGGTGCAGGTGGGGATTACCAGTGAGTGGTTCCGCGTGCAGGGCCAGGCGCGCCGTGAGCAGCGTCGGGTCACCCTGGAGGCGTTGCTGTATCGCCCCGAAGACCGCCAGCCCCAGGTGATCTGGTCGCGGGTGGGCGTATGAAACGTCTGCGCATTGCGTTGCCGCCGCTGGATGAACTCACTGCCGAGAGCCCGGTGCAGTTCGCCTGGCTGGACCGCGCGGGGCAGGTCAGCCAGCAAGGGCAGGGCAGCCTGATGCAATGGGCGAATGCCCAGGCGGAGTTTTTTCTGCATCCGCGAGACAGCCTGCTGACCAGCCTGGAGCTGCCGCAATTGGCCTCGGCCAAGATCGACGATGCCGTGACCTGTGCAGCGCAGGCGCTGATCCTCGGCCCGGTGGAGTTGATGCATGTGGCTCACGGTCCACGGGAAAGCAATGGCCTGGTGCAGGTTGGCTGGTTGCCCAAAAGCAGCCTTGAGCACTTGGGCCGGGTAACGACCCCGTTGAAAATCAAAGTGCGCGGCCTGTACCCGGCGCCCTACGCGTTGCCGGTCGGCGGGCAACCGAGTGCAGCCTTCAGCGAGGGTTATTTGTTGCTGCGCCACAGCGTGCAGCAGGGCGCCGTGCATCCCCTGGGACAGCAGGCGCTGGATGACCTGCTTGCCACCGGCGTCGAGGTGCAGCAAGTGGCGGGCGACGCCCGCTGGAGCGGCGCACTGCCGGGCTGGGGGTTGCACGGTCGGCTCCAGCCAGCGGCAACCGGTGGCTGGGGCCGGGCGCTGGGCTGTACGGCGCTGGCGGTGGTGATCTGGACCCTGGGCCTGAACCTCTACGCCGCCCGCCAGGTCGACGAAGGCCAGCGCCTCAAGGCGCTGATGAGTCAACAGGTACGCCAGGCGTTCCCCGAGCTGCCGGTGATTCTCAACCCGCTGCAACAAGCCCGTCAGCAACTGGCCGCCCGCCAGAGTGGTGCGGCGGCCGAGCCCGGCCAGCGCTTCACCGGCTTGCTGGCACTGGCGGGCAGCAGCCTGCCGTCTTTGGCGGGCAGCGTCGAGAGCCTGACCTACGCCCAAGGCCGTCTCCAGGTGAGCCTGCAGCCCGACGCCCGCAGCCCGGCGCTGGCGGCTGACGCGCAAGCGCTGCTGGCCCAGGCCGGTTTCAGCGCCAGCCGCGACGACCAGGGTTGGACCCTCGGCCCGCTCACCGAGCAGGTCGACACCGATGCGGACGAAGAGGCCGAAGATGAATAAGCGCTGGCAGCTGCTGCGCCGCCAGGCCGAGGTGTTCTGGCGCGGCCTGGCCCTGCGGGAAAAACGCATGCTGATGGGCGCCGGGTTGGTGCTGGCCGGTTTGCTGATCGGGGTGCTGTTGATTCAGCCACCGCTGAAGAAGATCGATTACTGGCAGGCCGAAACCCCAAAACTGCGCAGCCAGGCCGAGGCGTTGCAGGTGCTGCTGCAAGGTGTCGCCACTGCCCCGCGCAGCGGTGACCTGGAAACCGCCTTGCACCAGTCCCTCGACAACGCCGGGCTACAGGGCCGCTATCAATTGCAGCCGCAGGAAACCGGGAGCTGGCGCCTGACCTTTGAGGACGCTCCGGCGGATGCCGTGCTCGACTGGCTGCTGGCCAACCCCCGGCCCTTTTCCCTGGAAGTCTCCGAGGCCCGCCTGCAACGTGCAGGCGAGGCCACCCCTTCACACTCGGCCGGCACCTTGTCCGGGACCGTTCGCATGGATCAGGCGCCTGGCGCTAAGGAAGCTTCATGAAGTGGTCATTGCCCAATGCTGCGCCTTTTCGCAAGGTCGCCCCTTTGCTCCTGTTGGCGCTGGGCGCGTGCAGCAACCCCCAATCCTCCAAACCGCTGTTGGTGGACAGCGAACTCGGCCAGCCCCTGGCCGACACCCGGCGCAGCGGCGACACCGCACTGGACCGCCAGCGCGAACCGCTGCCGCCACCACGGGTGCAGCACCCGGTGACCAACAGCGCCCGCAGCCACGCCGCTGCACCGGCCAAGGCGCGCAACCCGCTGGGTGATCAACCGGTGCAACTGAACTTCGTCGACGCTGATATCCAGGCGGTGGTGCGCGCCTTGTCCCGTGCCACCGGCCAGCAGTTTCTGGTAGACCCGCGAGTGAAAGGCAACCTGACCCTGGTCAGCGAGGGTCAGGTGCCGGCGCACCAGGCCTACGACATGCTGCTGGCAGCACTGCGCATGCAGGGCTTCAGCGTGGTCGACGTAGGCGGGGTGGCCCAGGTGGTGCCGGAGGCGGATGCCAAGCTGCTGGGCGGGCCGATCTACAGTGGCGCCAACCCGGGCGGGCAGGGCATGCAGACCCGCACCTTCCGCCTGCAATACGAAAACGCCGTGAACCTGATCCCGGTGCTGCGCCCGATCGTGTCGCCGAACAACCCGATCAACGCCTACCCCGGCAACAACAGCATCGTGATCACCGACTACGCGGAAAACCTCGCGCGGGTGGCGCAGATCATCGACGGCATCGACACCCCGAGCGCCATCGACACTGACGTGGTGAAAGTACAGAACGGCATCGCCGTGGACATCGCCGCCATGGTCTCGGAACTCCTCGAAACCCAGGGCGCCGACCAGACCCAGAAAATCAACGTGATCGGTGACCCGCGCTCCAACTCCATCATCATTCGCGCTGGCAGCCCGGAGCGCACCGAGCTGGCGCGCAACCTGATCTACAAGCTGGACAACGCCCAGAGCAACCCGAGCAACATGCACGTGGTGTACCTGCGCAACGCCCAGGCCGGCAAGCTGGCGCAGTCGCTGCGGGGCCTGCTGACCGGCGAGAGCGACACCGGTAGCAGTGACAATGCGCGCGGCAAACTCAGCAGCATGGGCGGCAACACCCAGACCGGCCAGAGCAACACCCAGAACAGCAGCGGCACCCCCACCGGCAGCGGCACCGCCCAGCCCAGCGGTTATGGCCAGGACGCCAGCGCTACCGGTACTTCCTCCGCCAGCGACCAGAACACCGCGTTCAGCGCCGGTGGCGTGACGATCCAGGCGGACGCCACCACCAACACCTTGCTGATCTCGGCGCCGGACCCGCTGTATCGCAACCTGCGGGAGGTGATCGACATGCTCGACCAGCGTCGCGCCCAAGTGGTGATCGAGAGCCTGATCGTCGAGGTTGGCGAGGACGATGCCAGCGAGTTTGGTGTGCAGTGGCAGGCCGGGAACCTGGGCGGGAAGGGTGGCTTTGGTGGGGTCAACCTGGGGGGCAGCGGGTTGAATGCCGCGCCCACCAGCAAGACCAGCATTGACGTGCTGCCCAAGGGTTTGAACATCGGGCTGGTGGACGGCACGGTGGATATCCCGGGGATTGGCAAGGTGCTGGACCTCAAGGTGCTGGCACGGGCGCTGAAGAGCAAGGGCGGGACCAATGTGCTGTCGACGCCGAACCTGCTGACCCTGGATAACGAGGCGGCGAGTATTTTTGTGGGACAGACGATTCCGTTTGTCACCGGCAGTTATGTGACGGGTGGCGGGGGCACCAGCAACAACCCGTTCCAGACGGTGCAGCGCGAGGAGGTGGGGTTGAAGCTGAACGTGCGGCCGCAGATTTCCGAGGGTGGGACGGTGAAGCTGGATATCTACCAGGAGGTCAGCAGTGTCGACACGCGGGCCTCGGTGGATGCGGGGACGGTGACGAACAAGCGGGCGATTGATACGAGTATTTTGCTGGATGACGGGCAGATCATGGTGCTCGGCGGGTTGTTGCAGGATGGCTATAGCCAGAGCAATGACGCGGTGCCGTGGTTGTCGGATATCCCGGGGTTGGGGGCGTTGTTCAGGAATGAAAAGCGCAGTGTGACGAAGACGAATTTGATGGTGTTTTTGCGGCCCTACATTATTCGCGACAGTGGGGCGGGGCGCAGTATTACGCTGAATCGCTATGAGTTTATGCGCAGGGCTCAGGGTGGGTTGCAGCCGGAGCACAGCTGGGCGATGCCGGATGTGCAGGCGCCGCAGTTGCCTTCGGTGGATAAGGCGATTCCCGAGGCGCAGGGGGTTAGGGCGGTGATTCGGGCGGTGCCGCGGTGATGCTTTTTGGGGGGCGGGATGGTGTACATATCCGTTTCTTCGGTAACGGCTACTTGGGGTTCCGCTCTTACAGCGGGTCACTTTGGAAAAGCCCCAAAGTAACCAAAGGGCTCTGCCCCGCCTGTCGGCACCTCGCTAAGGCTCGGTGTTCCCTCACTCCGGCATTGCTCCGCGGGCCGCCGCGACGGGGTCGTCCCTGCCCCGTCGCGGCTAAACCGGCGTCCTGCCGGTTTACCCGCTCCTCAATCCCTGCGTTCGGCCTCGGGCTTATTGGGGCAGTCAGAGCCAGATCAAGATCAAAAGCAAGAGCACAGCGGCCTACAGGCCGGCTTGAGTGGTAGAAGCCAGATCAAAAGCCAAAGCGAAAACAGAGCTGCTTTTCTGTGGGAGCTGGCTTGCCTGCGATGCAGACACCTCGGTTTTTCAGGTACACCGAGGCGATGCCATCGCAGGCAAGCCAGCTCCCACATTTGGACCGTGCCCGCTGTAGATTTTGATTTTGATGTTGCCTTTGCTTCAAACCACTCAAGCCGGCCTGTAGGCCGCTGTGCTGTTGATCTGCTGTTGATCTTGATCTTAGGCGCCCCGTTAAACCACGCTGGCCGAACGCAGGTAGTACGGAGCGGGTAAACCGGCAGGACGCCGGTTTAGCCGCGACGGGGCAGGGACGCCCCGTCGCGGCGGCCCGCGGAGTAATGCCGGAGTGAGGGCACACCGAGCATTAGCGAGGTGCCGAGTGGTGGGGCAAGAGCGTTTTGCTTACTTTTGCGCTGTTCAAAAGTGAGCCGCTGTAAGAGCGGAACCCTAAGTAGCCATAACCGAAGGAATGGATATGTACACCAACCACCGGACACAGCCATGAGCCTACTCCCTTACGCCTGGGCCAAATCCCAGCGCATCCTCCTCCACCCGGGAACCCAGGGCCCGACGCTGACCATCTGCCCCTCAACCCCGGGCTGGTCCATCAGCGAAGTCCATCGCCAGTTCGGCCAGACCCAGCTCGTGCAGGTGCGCGACGACGAACTCGACGGCCTCCTGGCCACCGCCTATGCCGACACCGGCAGCGCCGCCGCCGTCGTGGGCGCCGCCGAGAACGAGGTGGACCTCGACCGCCTCATGCAAGACATCCCCGAAATCACCGACCTGCTCGACACCCAGGACGGCGCCCCGGTGATCCGCATGATCAACGCCTTGCTCACCCAGGCCGCCCGCGACGAAGCCAGTGACATCCACATCGAACCCTACGAAACCCACTCCGTGGTGCGCTACCGCGTCGACGGCACCCTGCGTGACGTGGTGTCCCCGCGCAAGGCCCTGCACGGCGCGCTGGTCTCGCGCATCAAGATCATGGCCCAACTCGACATCGCCGAAAAACGCCTGCCCCAGGACGGTCGCATCGCCCTGCGCGTGGCTGGTCGCCCCATCGACATTCGCGTGTCCACCGTGCCCACCGGCCACGGCGAACGCGTGGTGATGCGCCTGCTGGACAAACAAGCCGGGCGCCTGCAGCTGGAAACCCTCGGCATGGACCCCGCCGTGCTCGGCAAACTCGACACCCTGATCCGCCAGCCCCACGGCATCGTGCTGGTCACCGGCCCCACCGGCAGCGGCAAAACCACCAGCCTCTATGCCGCCCTGGCCCGGCTGGACGCGAGCACCAGCAATATCCTGACCGTCGAAGACCCGGTGGAATACGACCTGCCGGGCATCAGCCAGATCCAGGTCAACGCCAAGATCGACATGACCTTCGCCCTGGCCCTGCGGGCGATCCTGCGCCAGGACCCGGACATCATCATGATCGGCGAAATCCGTGACCTGGAGACCGCACAAATTGCCGTGCAAGCCTCGCTCACCGGCCACCTGGTGCTCGCCACCTTGCACACCAACGATGCCGTTTCAGCGGTCAATCGCCTGATCGACATGGGCGTCGAACCGTTTCTGCTGGCGTCCTCTTTGCTCGGCGTATTGGCCCAGCGCCTGGTGCGCCGTCTGTGCCCGCACTGCAAGCAGGAAGACCCGGCAGCGCCCGGCACCTGGCGGCCGGTCGGGTGTGCGCAGTGCAACCAGATCGGCTACAGCGGCCGTACCGGCATTCATGAATTGTTCTGTATCGACGATGAGCTGCGCAGCCTGATTCACCAGGGCGCCGGCGAGCAGGACTTGAGAGCCGCCGCACGCCGGGCCGGCATGTTCAGCATGCGCGAAGACGGCGAGCGCTGGGTGCGCAGCGGCGCCACCGCCCCCGAAGAAATCCTGCGCGTAACACGGGACGCCTGATGAACCGATACCGCTACGAAGCCGCCGATGCCACCGGCAAGCTGGAGTCCGGGCACCTTGAGGCAGACAGCCAGAGCGGCGCCTTTGCCCACCTGCGCAGCCGTGGCCTCACGGCCTTGCGGGTGCAGATCGAGAACAACACCCCGCCAGCCGGTGGTAGCAGTCTGTTCAGCGCCAAGCTCTCGGACAACGACCTGGCGTGGGCCACGCGGCAGCTGGCGAGCCTGCTGGGTGCGAGCCTGCCACTGGAGGCGGCGTTGAGCGCCACGGTGGAGCAAGCCGAGAAAAAACACATCGCCCAGACCCTGAGCGCGGTGCGTGCCGACGTGCGCAGCGGCATGCGCCTGGCCGATGCGTTGGCCGCGCGGCCGCGGGATTTTCCGTCGATCTACCGGGCGCTGATCGCGGCGGGGGAGGAGTCCGGCGACCTGGCCCAGGTCATGGAGCGCCTGGCCGATTACATCGAGGAACGCAACAACCTGCGGGGCAAGATTCTCACCGCGTTTATCTACCCGGGCGTGGTGGGGCTGGTGTCCATCGGCATTGTGATTTTCCTGCTGAGCTATGTGGTGCCCCAGGTGGTCAGTGCGTTTTCCCAGGCCCGTCAGGACCTGCCGGGGCTGACCCTGGCGATGCTCAATGCCAGTGACTTTATCCGCGCCTGGGGCTGGTTGTGTTTTGCCGGGATCGTGGGCGGTTTCTGGGGCTGGCGCCTGTACCTGCGCAACCCCGTGGCACGGTTGAGCTGGCACAGTCGCGTGCTGCGTTTGCCGCTGATCGGGCGGTTTGTGCTGGGGCTCAACACCGCGCGGTTTGCCTCGACCCTGGCGATTCTCGGCGGCGCCGGTGTGCCGTTGTTGCGTGCCCTGGAAGCGGCGCGCCAGACCCTGTCCAATGACCGCCTGAGCCAGTGCGTCACCGACGCCACCGCCAAGGTGCGCGAGGGCGTCAACCTGGCCCCGGCGCTGGCGGTGGAAAAGGTCTTCCCGCCGGTGCTGATCCACCTGATCGCCAGCGGCGAAAAGACCGGCTCGCTGCCGCCGATGCTGGAGCGTGCGGCGCAAACCCTGTCGCGGGATATCGAGCGTCGGGCGATGGGCATGACTGCGTTGCTGGAGCCTTTGATGATCGTGGTGATGGGCGCCGTGGTGTTGGTCATCGTCATGGCGGTGCTGCTGCCGATCATCGAAATCAACCAGCTGGTGACCTGACTGCTGACGAAACGCGGTCAACACCATTTTCTTGCGCCGGGCACGCGGGTCCCA
>NZ_AHHC01000060.1:0-21685 GCF_000242655.1 Pseudomonas sp. PAMC 25886 | reverse complement strand
AAGTTGCTGGCGGCTTCCCTGACCGGGAGCCGGCAGCTTCTGCTCGCCTGACATTTACCTCTGGAATTCCCCTCATGAGTAATCGCGCTTTAGGTACCCCGATCAAACTGGGGCACCACACCCTGAAAAACCGCATCGTCCTGCCGCCGCTCACGCGCCAGCGAAGCGCCCAGCCCGGCGACATCGCCACAGACTTGATGGCCGTCTATTACCGCCAGCGTGCCACGGCCGGCTTCATGGTCAGCGAGGGCACGCAGATCGAGCCCCGCGGCCAGGGTTATGCCTGGACCCCGGGCATCTACACCCCGGCGCAGATCGACGGCTGGCGCACAGTGACCGATGCGGTGCATGCCGAAGGCGGGGTGATCTTCGCCCAGCTTTGGCACGTGGGCCGCGTGTCCCATCCCGACCTGCAACCCGACGGCGCAGCCCCGGTCGCGCCTTCGGCGATTCAGCCGCAGCAAGTCAAGGCGTTCATTGAAACCGGGCCGGGCGCCGGCGAGTTGGTACAGCCGCCACAGCCTCGCGCGTTGGCGACCGCTGAGGTCAAGGAACTGGTGGGGCTTTACGCCCAGGCTGCAAGAAATGCATTGGCCGCCGGGTTTGATGGCGTGGAAATTCATTCGGCCAACGGCTACCTGGTCAACCAGTTCATCTCGGCGCATTCCAACCAGCGCGACGATGAGTACGGCGGCTCGCTGCACAATCGCCTGCGGTTCCTGCGGGAAATCGTCGAGGCGGTGGCCGACGTGGTCGGCCCGGAACGCCTGGGTGTGCGTTTTGCGCCATTGTTCAGCGGCACCGATCAGGACCGGGTCTACATCGGGCTGGTTGAGGAAGACCCGCATCACACCTACATCGAGGCGATCAAAGTGCTCGAAGCCGCCGGCATTGCCTACGTGTCCATTGCCGAGGCCGACTGGGACAACGCCCCGGAACTGCCCGAGTCGTTCCGCCGCGCGGTGCGCGACACCTTCACCGGTCGCATCATCTACGCCGGCCGCTACACCGCAGAGCGCGGCGTGCGGCTGGTCGAGGCGGGGCTGGCAGACCTGATTGCGTTTGGTCGGCCGTACATTGCCAACCCCGACTTGCCCCAGCGCCTTCTCAACGGTTGGCCACTGAACCCGTTGAATGCTGCCGGCCTGTATGGCGGTACTGAAGTGGGCTTCACCGATTACCCGGTGTACGCCGGGTAATTAATCGCTTACTCGATCGGGTACTTGCGGAACGCCGGATGCTGCTCGGCGAGTGCCGCGTGGCGCTGCAAGTGGGGGAACGCCTCGGCCTTGACCACGTCCGCGATCTTGAGCTGGCTGAACGACCAGGCGACCGCCACCGTCAGGCTCGCCTGGTTCAGTGGCGCCTCGCTGTCGCGCTCGGCCACCCGCGCTTCCAATAGCGAATAAGCCGCCAGCAGTTGCCCGGTCACGCGGTCGATCCACGGCTGATGCAGCTTTTCGGCGGGTCGCAGGTGATGCTCGTAAACGATCTGCACGGTTTTTTCGCACGCGGCCAGCGCCAGGCCGATCACCTGCAGATCCTTGGCAAGCGCTGCTGCCTGTGAGGGCAACAGCTTGCTGCCGGCCGGTGCCAGGGCTTCCAGGTAGTCGAGGATCAGGCCCGAATCCATCAGCACCGTCCCGTCGTCGAGCACCAGCGTCGGCGCCTTGACCACCGGGTTGATCCTGGAAAACTCTTCGAAGGTGCTGAACACCGACAGTGCCTGGTGTTCAAACGCGGCACCGTACAGTTCCAGGGAAATGGCCACGCGGCGCACGTAGGGCGAGTCCAGCATACCGACCAGTTTCATGAAGCCTCCATTTACCGCAGTGTTAAATTCGGTTTACTTTATCCGGCGGATTTCCCCCGTGATATCGATCTTTTTTATCATCAAAGGTTAGCCAGGCTTACATGAATGCGTTTCCGCCGTTGACCGCACTGCGCAGTTTCGAAGCCACTTCCAGGCTGGGAAGCGTAACCCTGGCCGCCAAGGAGTTACACGTCACCCATTCGGCCATCAGCCAGCAGATCAAGGCCCTGGAGGAGATGGTCGGGCTCAGCTTGTTTGTGCGCGAAGGCCGCGGGCTGCGCGTCAGCGAGGATGGCCGCCTGTATGCGTTGCAAATTCGCCAGGCGCTGGCCGACATCGAGCACGCCACACGGACGATCCAGGCCCAGCCGAAAATCGGCGAGCTGGTGGTTGCCGTCATCCCATCATTTGCCCGCGCCTGGTTGATTCCGAGGCTGCCGGCGTTTCAGCGGCTATATCCCGACATCAACATCCGCCTGCAAGCCAGCCTGACGGTTTCCAACCTGCATCAGGAGTCGGTGGACATCGGTATTCGCATGGGTAAAGGCGATTGGGACGGCGTGGAGCAGAAGCTACTGTTTCATGACGAACTGGTGGTCGTCGCGGCACCGCACTTCAATGGCGGACAACTGCCGCGCACGCCCACGCAGATTATCGAAAGCCGGATTATTCACAGCACCGAATCGTGGTTGCCCTGGTGCCAGGCGGCCGGTGTGGAGGTGGCTGTCGAGCGCCATGGCCTGTGCAGCAACGATTCGAATCTGGTGCTGGAGGCCGTGCGGCTGGGGCAGGGCATTGCGCTGGATCGGCGCAGCCTGGTGCAGGACGCCATGAGGCGCGGGGAGTTGGTGCAGTTGAGCGAGATCACTGCACCGTACCCTTATCCGTATTGGCTGGTGTGGCCGCCACGGGAGCGTTCGGCGAATAAACAGCGGGCGTTTTCCGAGTGGTTGTTCGCCGAGGCGCAAACGTATCAGGCGCTCCTGAAAAGTCAGGCGTGATCCGGGCCGATCTTTCAATCCACCCGCAACACAATCTTGCCGATATGATCACCACCTTCCATCCGCGCATGGGCCTGCGCGGCGTCGGTGTAGGCGTACACCTTGTCGATCATCGGCAGGCAACGCCCGGCCGACAACACTGGCCACACGTGTTTGCGCAACTGCGCGGCAATCGCGGCTTTTTCTTCCCGGGTGCGGGAGCGCAACAGCGAGCCGGTGACGATTGCGCGTTTGCCGAGGATCGCCAGCAGGTCGATGTCCTTGGCGCGGGCACCGCCGAGGAAACCCAGCATCACCAGTCGACCTTCCATGGCCAGGGCGCTGATGTTGTCGTTCAGGTAGGAGCCACCCATGATGTCGAGGATCACGTCGACGCCCTTGCCCGCGGTTTTGTCAGCGATGACCTCGGCGAAATGCTGTTCACGGTAGTTGATCGGTTCGGCGCCCAGCTCACGGATGGCCGCGCATTTTTCTGCACTGCCGGCGGTGGCGAACGCTTCGATACCCAACTCGCGGCAGAGCATCAGCGCGGTGGTGCCGATGCCGCTGGTGCCGCCATGGATCAATACGCGCTGGCCTTTGTGCGCGCCGCCGATGCCAAACAGGTTGGCCCACACGGTGAAGAAGGTTTCCGGGATCGCTGCTGCCTGAATCCACTCCATGCCGGCGGGAATCGGCAAGGTCTGGCTGGCGGGCACTGCGCAGTACTGCGCATAACCGCCGCCATTGGTCAGGGCGCACACCTTGTCGCCCACTGCGTACTCGCTGACGCCTTCGCCCAGCGCGACCACCACACCGGCCACTTCCAGCCCGGGGATCGGGCTCATGCCGGGTTTCATCGGGTAGGTGCCGGCGCGTTGCAGGGCGTCCGGGCGATTGACGCCGGCGGCGTGTACGCGGATCAGCACTTCGCCGGGGCCGGCAACGGGCATGGGTTCCTGGCGAGGCTTCAGAACCTCGGGGCCGCCGGGGGTGGTGATTTCGATCAGGGTCATTTCGTGGGGCAAAGTCATTTGAGTGCACCTGTAGCAATGAACGTATGGGTTGGGACCGCGCCCAGTGACGGGCGGTTCAGCACGTTGGCGATCCTGAGGATTTTCTCTGGTGCCCAGCATATCCCTGATAAGTGATGCAATAATGCTGCGATTACACGTCACGATGATGCATAAATGCATCACAGGGGGAAGCCATGAACTGGGATGACGCGCGGGTGTTCCTCGCGGTGTGCCGCGAGTCCACATTACGGGGGGCCGCGCGGGTGCTGGGTGTGGATCAGGCCACGGTAGGGCGGCGGGTCAACGCCCTGGAAAAGTCCTTGAACGCGACGTTGTTCCTGCGCACCTCCGAAGGTTATGCGCTGACGGCCGTGGGTGAAGCCGCCTTGCAATCGGTGGAGAACATGGAGCGCTCTGCGCTGGACCTGGAGCGTCAGGTGCTGGGCCTGGACGACCGCCTGACGGGCACCGTGCGGGTGACCACCACCGATTCCCTGGCCATCGACTTCTTGATCCCGGCCATCGCCCGGCTGCACGACGCGCACCCGGACGTGCGCGTGCAGATGGATGCTTCGACCCAGTTCCTTAACCTGGCCAAACGCGAAGCCGACATCGCTGTGCGCAACACCCGCCCCGACAACCCGGACCTGATCGCCCGGCGCATCGCGCGCTGGCCGGTGGGGTTGTTTGCATCGCAGGGCTATCTCGACCGCCACGGCGAGCCGGAACCGGGCAGCCTGTTCGAGGGCCACGACCTGGTGGTCTATCAGCCGCATCTGCACAGTCAAAAAGACCTGACCCTGGTTTCCGAACCGTTGGGGCGCGGGCGCATTGTCGCGGCTTTGAGTTCCAGCCTACTGGTGCGCCGGTCCATTGCCGCCGGGCTCGGCATCGGTGAAATTCCGCTGATTTCCGGTGAGCGGGACGGGCTGGTACGTCTGTGGCCGGACCGCACGCGGCCGTTGCCCTACGATGTGTGGCTGGTGACCCATGCCGACTTGCGCCATACCGCGCGGGTGCGGGTGGTGATCGACGAGATCGTCGCCGGGTTTGCCGGCACGGGCGAGTGAGGTGTCAGGTCAGCACATCGCTGCAATTTCCGCGGCGTCCGTGGCCGCACAATCGGCGCAGGTTCCGGCCTGAAAAGGCCGGTGTAAGTCACGGG
Source organism: Pseudomonas sp. PAMC 25886 (assembly GCF_000242655.1). NCBI lineage: Bacteria > Pseudomonadati > Pseudomonadota > Gammaproteobacteria > Pseudomonadales > Pseudomonadaceae > Pseudomonas > Pseudomonas sp. PAMC 25886. The sequence continues at coordinate 16,711 of NZ_AHHC01000060.1, read as the reverse complement.
CACAGGTCGCTTATGAACGCATCACAACGGGATGAACGGGCACGGGATTTCGGGCTGCTGTTTTTGCGGGTCAGCGGGGGATTGTTCCTGCTGTGGGTCCATGGCCTGCCCAAATTGCTGGACTATGGCGAACAGTTGAAGGTGATCGAGGATCCCTTTCACGTGGGGGCGAGCGTGACACTGTTGCTGGCGATCTTCGCTGAAGTACTCTGCCCGCTGTTGATTGTTGCCGGGGTGCTGGTGCGCCTGGCGTGCTTGCCGATTCTGGCCGTACTGCTGGTGGCGTTGCTGGTGGTGCATCCCGAGTGGTCGTTATTTGAGGGGCAGTTTGGCTGGCTGTTGTTGATCCTGTTTACCAGCATTCTGATCGCAGGGCCGGGGCGTCTGGTGCTCAGCCAGCGTGTTGGCTGAATAAAAAAAGGCCGGGCAAGCCCGGCCAAAATAAGGAGAGGGGGGGCCAGCTGCTTCAGCGGCTCAGGAATGCCAGCAGGTCTTCGTTCAACTGCTGGGTGTGAGTGGCAGCGAAGCCGTGTGGCGCATCCTTGTAAACCTTCAGCTCAGCGCCCTTGATCATCTCGGCAGCCACCTTGCCGGTGGTTTCGAACGGTACGATCTGGTCGCCATCGCCGTGGATGACCAGGGTCGGCACGTCGATCCTGGCCATGTCCGGGCGGAAGTCGGTTTCCGAGAACACGGTGACGCAATCCACGGTGGACTTGAGCGAGGCGAGCAGGGCGATCTGCAAGGTCTGGGTCAGTACGCCGTCGGAGACTTTCTGCCCCTTGTTGATGCCATAGAACGGGGTGTTGAAGTCCGAGATGAACTGCGCGCGGTCCTTCAGCAGGCCGACCTTGATGCCATCGAACACCGCCGTGGGAACGCCTTGCGGGTAGTCGGCTTTCTGGCCGAACAGTGGCGTCACTGCCCCCAGCAACACCAGGCCGGCCACGCGCGCGCTGCCATGGCGTGCAATATAGCGGGCGACGTCGCCACCGCCCATGGAGAAGCCCACCAGGGTCACGTCTTGCAGGTCCAGGTGGTTGATCAGTTCGGCAATATCGTCGGCGAAGGTGTCGTAGTCGTTACCGGTCCAGGGTTGGTCCGACCGGCCAAACCCGCGGCGGTCAAACGCCAGGGTGCGGTAGCCGCGGCTGCTCAGGTATTCCATCTGGTATTCCCACATGTCGGCGTCCAGCGGCCAGCCGTGGCTGAACAGCACGGGCTTACCGCTGCCCCAGTCCTTGAAGTAGATTTCGGTACCGTCTTTGGTGAGGAAGGTGCTCATGGAAACTCCTTGAGTGCGCGCCTGATCGGCATGCATGGGTGGGGATCAAAGACAAAGGCTGACTATTGCCGAAAAGCCCGGGGCGAGCTTGTACGGGTGTGCTTGGTTGGGTTTACCAACTGAACTTGAGTTCGACCCCCAGGTAATTGCTGTCATGCCCGCCCGCATCCCGCAGCGTCTGGCCGACCGCGTAGTGCACGGCCTCGACGGCGCCGGTGAGGTTGGAGGTAAACCCATAGTCGGTGCGGACTTGCGCATAGGCGCCGGTCCAGCGCTCACCCTGGCCTGCGGTTCCCGCAACCGGCAGGTTTGGCTGAGTGTAGACCGCGTCCGCGGTGGTTTGCCGCCAGAGCAGGCCGACGGCAGTCTGCATGCTCAGCTTGGGGATGGGCTTGACGGTGATCGACGGTTTGACGTGAATCAGGTTGCTGTAGCCCGTATAACCCGCCAGGGAAAAGTAGTAACCATTGGGAAACAGCGGGTTGAACGTGCCGACTGTGCCGTCCCCGGCGTGGCGATCGCCCGAGGCAATATCCATTTGCAGCCCCAGGCGCGGTGCCCAGGCCAGGTTGTCGAAGGTGTAGCCCACGCGGCTGCCGCCGCCCCAGGCGCGAATATCCTTGTGGCCCACCGAGCCCCCTTGCAGCATGGCTTCAATGTCCCAGTCGAAGCCCAGGGCCGCGCCGCCCAGCCGCGCGTCGAACAGCTGGCGTTTCTCATCGCCGTCGCCGTCCAGGTAGTGGGCATCGCTGCGTTCATACACCCCGTAATAGGCTGACAGCTCATTCTTGCCCCCCACCAGTCGCTCGACCCGCAGCATGTGAAACTGCGCGTCAGCGTTGGATTTATCGTCGAAGTGCCGCTCATCCTGGTACTGCACCGGGTGGCTGGCGATCCCGATAATACGCCAGTTCGAGGTTTCCCAGTCGGCCCACAGCGCATCAAAGGACTGGCGCACATTCGGCCCGTCCCGTGACGAGATGAAGCGCTGCAAGTCGAAGGCAAAGTCTTGCCGGCCGATGCGCCCCTTGAACGTGCCGGCACGGAAGGTGTTGATGTACTCGGCAAAGGCCAGGCGCAGGTCGACACGGTTCTGGTCGGCGCCACCGATTGAGGTTTTGTCATAGGCCCGCGCGTCCTCCAGCTGGGTGAACACCCGCCAGTTTTCGTTCAGGTGCAGGTCGGCATGCACCTGGAACCGCTGGATCAGGTACCGGTCGCGGGCCACGTTCTTCACACCGAAACCGCCGGCGTCGTTCATCTCGAAGCGCTCCCGCAAGGTCGCACCCAGGGACAGGTAAGTGAACGGGTTCGCATCGGACAGCGAGATGTACTTGAGGTTATCCAGCGGCTGCGTACGCAGCGCCGGGTCTTTGAGCACCGACCAGTCTTCCTGCCAGCGGTTGGCTTTGATCGTCGGGCGCGTCGGTTGATCGTTGGCGTGGACGCCGGCGGCCAGCAGCGGCCACAGCACCGCGAGGCCCCAGCCTGTGCCGCGGATCATTTTGCCCCGCTGAGCTGGTGAATCTCCGCGACGTAACCGCCCGGGAATTCCACCAGCGCGCTGCGCCGGCCCTTACTGTCAAACGCCGGGACCAGCACCTTGGCACCGGAGCCAGTGGCTTTGCCCAGGGTGTCGGTCAGGTCGGCCACCTGATAGCCGGTGGTTTCATGGCCGAAGGGGTAGGGCAGTTGGCCGTTGGTGACCAGCACCGCCATGCGTCCGAACGGCGACTCGATGTCGACACGGCGGTAGTTGCCACTGGCTTGCCCGATATCCACGGCGGGCGCGTGCTTGTCATCCGTCAGGACCTTGCCGTGGGAAAATCCGAGGAACGCCTTGATAAAGGTGTCGGCGCGATCACCCGAGACATATACCCGGTTTTCCGGAACCGTCTGGAACGCCGCATAGTCCGGCGTTTTGGTGTGCCAATAGAGCTGCATATTCACGCCCCCCGGCCATTGAATCACCGCATCACGGCCGATAGGGTCGGGAAAATCACTGACGATCACTGCCGCGCCGTTTTCCCGGGCGGCCTTCAGGGCAACGTCCATGTCCTTGACCAGGTAGCCGTTACGCTCCTGACCAAATGGATGCGGGACAGGCGTGGTGAAGCCGAACAATGACACGGTACCCGCCGGCGTCTGTAGCAGTTGCGAGGTAGTACTGCTGGGCACTGGCAGGACATTCACCACCACCTGGGGCGTGCTTTTGCCACCGAACGTGGCGAGAAAACTCTGGGCAAAGCGGTCCACGTCGGCCGGGGCGACATAGACGTGGCTGGTGTCGTATTGCGGTGCCACGGCCACATTCGGGGTTGCGGCAAACGCATTGCCCGTCATCTGTGCGGCCAACAGCGTCAAGGCCAGGGATATCGTCGTCACTTTCTTGCACATGCCCACTCTCCAGCACTTTTCAGCGTGATCGAAAAGTCGCCAGCTTAGGGGCCTGTCTGTCGGGCGGATTGTATGGACGTGCTCGGTTGAACGGTTCAGCGTCTATGCGGGTCCACTGATTTCAACGTCTGAACACACAGGTGAACGAAATGGCCAAGACTTACAGCTACGCCGCTCGTGACTCCAAGGATTCACTCAAACCCTTCACATTCGAACGTCGCGCCCCCGGGGCCGATGACGTGCAGATGGACATCCTCTACTGCGGCGTCTGCCACTCGGACCTGCACACCGTACGCAACGAATGGAATAACACCCTGTACCCGTCGGTGCCGGGCCATGAAATCGTTGGCCGGGTGACCGCAGTGGGCGCCAACGTGAGCAAATTCAAGGTAGGCGACCTCGCCGGTGTCGGCTGCATGGTCGACAGCTGCCAGCAGTGCGAATCCTGCGCCGAGGGCGAGGAGCAATACTGCGAAAACGGTTTCACCGGCACCTACAACGGCCCGGCGTTTGGCGGCGAAAACACCTTCGGCGGCTACTCCGACAATATTGTGGTCAAGGAGAAGTTCGTCCTGCGCATCTCCCATGACGAGAGCAACCTCGCGGCAGTCGCGCCCTTGCTGTGCGCCGGCATCACCACTTATTCGCCGCTGCATCACTGGAACGTCGGGCCGGGCAAGCGCGTCGGCGTCGTTGGCCTGGGTGGCCTGGGGCATATGGCGGTGAAAATCGCCCACGCCATGGGCGCCTACGTGGTGCTGTTCACCACCTCGCCGAACAAGCGCGAAGACGGCCTGCGCCTGGGCGCTGATGAAGTGGTGGTGTCGAAGAACCCGGATGAAATGGCCAAGGTCGCCAACTCCCTGGACTTCATCCTCAACACTGTGGCCGCGTCCCACAACCTGGATGCGTTCCTCAACCTGCTCAAGCGCGACGGCACCATGACCCTGGTGGGCGCGCCGGACAGCCCGCACCCGTCACCGACGGTATTCAACCTGATCTTCAAGCGCCGCAGCCTGGCCGGGTCGTTGATCGGTGGCATCCAGGAAACCCAGGACATGCTGGATTTCTGCGCCAAACACGGGATTGTCTCGGACATCGAAATGATCGACATCCAGAACATCAATGAAGCCTACGAGCGCATGCTCAAGGGCGATGTGAAGTATCGGTTCGTGATCGACATCGACAGCCTGAAGAAAGAAAAACACGCGGCCTGAGGTACGCTCGATAAGTTGCAGCAGATTCAGTGTGGGAGCTGGCTTGCCTGCGATGGCGATGTATCAGTCGATATCATTGTTGACTGACACTCCGTTATCGCAGGCAAGCCAGCTCCCACATTTTTGTATGCGTTGATCAGGCCGACAGGTGCTCATACAAAATCGTCGCACCCACCAGCATCAACACCACGCCGCCGACCATCTCGGCGCGCTTGCCCACCACCGTGCCCAGCACCCGGCCGAGCATCATGCCGAGGGTCACCATGGTCATCGTCGCCACACCGATAGCCGCGGCGGCCACCAGGATATTCACGTCGACAAACGCCAGGCCCACGCCCACGGCCAGGGCATCAATGCTGGTGGCAAACGCCGTCACGGCAAGGATCATGAAGGAGTGCTGGCTCGGTTTCTCTTCCTCTGGATCATCGGCCTTCAAACCGTTGTAGATCATGTGCAGGCCCAGGCCGACCAGCAGGGTGAAGGCGATCCAGTGGTCCCAGTTTTGCACCCAGCGGGTAGCGGCCTGGCCGATGGCCCAGCCGATAATCGGGGTGATGGCTTCAATCACACCAAAGATCAGGCCGGCCCGCAGGGCTTCGGTCAAGCGTGGTTTGTGCAGGCTGGAGCCTTTGCCGATGGCCGCCGCAAAGGCGTCCGTGGACATGGCAAGGGCAAGAAGGATCAGGGAAATGGGGTTCACGGCAAGATTTCCAGTCGGGCTATATGAGTCAACGACACAACCACACGCCCGACTTCAGGCATGGATGTGTCGCTGGTCTCACCAACCAAAATGGTGTTCGCACCACGGCATGTTGCCGAGAATGTTGATACGAACGCTTCGAGAATCCGAAGCAGGCTACTCCCCAACGAGGTGGCGGATCATAGCCTTGGCCATATGAAAATTTTGTTAACGGATGATCACGGGTGCTCCAGATGGCACCGCACCTGCTGGCTCATGCCCCCCGTCAACCGCTGCGGCCGCTCACACCCTTTGGTGCGCCTCGGGCAGCGGTCGAGAAAGAAACACCCGGCCGGCAATACGCGGTTCCCCGGCAGCTCCGTTGGCGCGCTGACGTAAGCATCATCCAGTGCCACCCCGAGCTTGGGCACCGCTTCCAATAACAACTGGGTATACGGATGCTTCGGCTGCTCCAGTACCTGCTCGGCACACCCCAGTTCCACAATCTGCCCCAGGTACATCACCGCCACCCGGTCGGCCATGTGCCGCACCACCGAGACGTTGTGGGAGATCAGGATGTAGGTCAGCCCCAGCCGGCGTTGCAGCTCGGCCAGCAGGTTGAGGATTTGCGCCTGCACCGAGATGTCCAGCGCCGAGGTGGGTTCGTCCAGCACCAGGATGCTCGGGTTGGAGGCAAGTGCGCGGGCGATGGCGATGCGTTGCCGTTGGCCACCGGAGAACTGGTGCGGGTAGCGGTCCAGGTATTCGGCGCGGATGCCCACTTGGGCGGCGACTCTGGCGGCGATGGTGCGCATTTCGCTCTTGGGCGTGTCACCGAGGGCGAACAGCGGTTCGGTGATGATTTTCCAGATGGGCAGCCGTGGGTCGAGGGACGATTGCGGGTCCTGGAACACGATCTGCACGTGGCGGTGCCGTTCCCGGGCGCTTTCGTAGACCCAGTCGACTTCGCCGTCGCTGGGCTTGACCAGGCCCATCAACAGTTGGGCGAGGGTGCTTTTGCCGCAGCCGGATTCGCCGACAATGCCCAGGGTTTCCCCACGGCGCACTTGCAGGTCGATGCCATTGAGGGCATGGGCGTAACCGCGCGGGCGACCCAGCCAGTCGGTTTTTACCGGGAACTTGACCCGTACATCTCGCAGGGCCAGCAGTGAATCCTGGGACACTGTCATTGCACCGACTCCCCGGCAGTCAGCCAGCACGCGCTTTTGCGGGTGCCGACAGGGTTGATCAGATCCAGGCGCGGGCGCTCGATGCATTGGCTCATGGCCTGTGGGCAACGTTCGCGGAAGGTGCAGCCTGAGGGCAGGGCGGCGAGGTTGGGCACCTGGCCGGGGATGGTCAGCAGGTCGTCACCGGGTTTCACCTGTTCCGGCAAACCGCTGAGCAGGCCCTGGGTGTAGGGGTGGCGCGGGTCGCTCATGACCTGGGCGGTGGGGCCTTCTTCCACCACGGCGCCGGTGTACATCACGTACACCCGGTCGCAGAACTGCGAGACCACGGCCATGTCGTGGGTGATCAGCAAAATCGCGGTGCCGCGTTCCCGGGCTTTTTCCCGCAGCAGCAACAGCACCTGGCGTTGCACGGTGACGTCGAGGGCAGTGGTGGGTTCGTCGGCGATCAGCAACTGCGGGTCGCAGGAAAACGCCAGGGCGATCATCACCCGCTGGCGCATGCCGCCGGAGAGTTCGAAGGGGTAGCTGTCGAGCACCTGTTCGGGGTCGGCGATGTGCATGTCCCGCAGCAGGGCGATGGCCTTGGCGCGGGCGTCGGCCTTGCTCAGGCGCTGGTGGTGGATGATCACGTCGAGCATCTGCCGGCCGATGCGCCGGGTCGGGTTCAACGCGGTCATCGGCTCCTGGAAGATCATTGCCGCGTCACGCCCGCGAATCTGCAACAGCTCTTTCTCGCTGGCAGCCAGCATGTCGCGGCCCAGCATCTGCAAGCTGCCGGCGGTGATGCGGTAACTGCGCTCCGGCAGCAGGCGCAGGCTGAGCATCGCGGTCACGGATTTGCCGGAGCCGGACTCACCTACCACGCCGACGACTTCGCCGGGGTTGACGTGCAAGGACACGCCGTTGAGCGCCTGCACATTGTTACGGTAAGCCGGAAATTCCAGGCTCAGGTTGTCGATGGCAAGGACTGCCGAACTGGACATGGTCATTTCCCCTGTTGCCGTGGGTCGAGCAGGTCACGAACACCGTCACCCAGCAGGTTGAAACCGGTGGCGGTGACCAGGATCGCCAGCCCCGGAAAGGTCGAGTACCACCAGTTGTCGAGGATGAAATTGCGCCCGGTGGCAACCATCGCCCCCCATTCGGCGGTGGGCTGTTGCGCACCGAGGCCGATGAAACCCAGGGCCGAGGCCATCAGGATCGCGCTGCCGATGTCCAGGCTCAGTTGCACCAGCAACGGTGGCATCGCATTGCGGCCCACGTGCCATGACACGATGTGCCAGCGCCCGGCGCCGAAGGTCTGGGACGCCTTGACGTAGCCCATCTGCCGAATGCTCAGGGCCTGGCCGCGGGCCAGGCGCACGTAGAACGGAATGCGCACCACGGTGATCGCCAGCATCGCGTTGAACAGACTCGGGCCCAGTGCCGCGGCCAGGGCCATGATCAGCACCAGGGACGGCACCGACAGCATGATGTCCATCAGGCGCATGATCAGGCTGTCGAACCGCCCGCCGATAATCCCCGACAGGCAGCCCAACAGGCCACCCACGAGGCAGGATGAAAACGCCACGAACAGGCCGACGCCCACCGATTGGCGGCTGCCGTACAGCACCCGGCTGAACAGGTCGCGGCCGACTTCATCGGTGCCAAACCAGTGTTCAGCCGACGGCTCGGCGAGACGTTGGGCCAGGTTCAGGGCGTTGGGGTCATGGCTGGCCAGCCAGGGGGCGAACGCCATGCAGATCAGCACGATCAGGGTGATGGTCAGGCCGGCAATGGTCAGCGGGCTGCGGCGTATTTGATACCCCAGGTATTCCAGTCGCGCGCGCCAGGTGGGGCGCTGCTCCAGGGGCACCGGTACGGGCATGGTCACGGGAGCGGTCATCTCAATTCACCTCGCCGATGCGCGGGTCGACCACGCGGTAGAGCAGGTCGATCAGCATGTTGAGCAGTACATAAATAAACGACACCAGGATCGCAAAGCCCATCACTGCCGGGAAGTCCAGGGACTGGATCGACTTGACCACATAGGCGCCCATGCCCGGCCAGGCGAACACGGTTTCGGTGAGCACCGCGCCGTAGAGCAGGTCGCCGAGGGTCAGGCCGAGCACGGTGATCGACGGGATCAGCGCGTTGGGCAAGGCGTGGCGCAGGATGACGGCCCAGCGCGACAAACCATAGGCGCGGGCGGTGCGGATGTAGTCTTCGCCCAACTGGTCGAGCATCGCCGAGCGGATCTGCCGGGCGACCACGCCGAGGTTGACGAAACCCAGGGTCACGGCGGGCAGGATCAGGTGCTCCAGCGCATTCAGGAACAGCGGGATATCGCCGGCCAGCAGTGAGTCGATCAGGTAGAACCCGGTGATCGTGCGCGGGGGTTCGAGGCCTTCATCCAGCCGACCGCTGCCGGGCAGCCAGCCGAGTTGGCCGTAGAACAACACGATCAAACCCAGGCCGAGCCAGAAGGCCGGGGTGGAAATACCGGTGACCGCCAGCGTTCGGGCGATCTGGTCGATGGCGCGGTTGTGATACACCGCTGACAGCACGCCCAGCGGCACGCCCACCAGCACCGAGAGCAGCAGGGCGGCCACCGCCAGTTCGAGGGTCGCGGGGAAGAAGGCTTTCAGGTCTTCCAGCACCGGGCGGCTGGTGCGGATCGAGGTGCCGAGGTCGCCGTGGAGCAGGTCGCTCATGTAGCGGCCATATTGCTGGTACAGCGGCAGGTCGAGGCCGAGTTGATGGCGGATGTTCTCGACAATGGCGTCGCTGGCCCGGTCGCCGGCAATCAGGCGCGCCGGGTCACCCGGGATCAGGTGGGAGATGCAGAAAGTAATCAGCGAAACGCCGACGACGACCAAAATCAGGCCGAACAGGCGTTTGCGCAACATATTCAGGAAGGCCATGGGTACCTCATTGTGGCGAGGGGGCTTGTCCCCCGTTGGGCTGCGAAGCAGCCCCCAGCAAGATCAGTGCATTTTCCCGGCCAATAACCCGGTGGCGAACTTAGGGCTGCTGCGCAGCCCAACGGGGGACAAGCCCCCTCGCCACAACAGCGGTCGTACCACAGGGTGTATTGGCGCCGGAGCGGTATTTACTTGCTGATCTCAGCCACGTTAAACACCTGCTCCAGCATCGGATGGAACACATAACCCTTCACCGAATCACGCATCGGCAAGGTGTAGTTCTTCTGGTACAGGTAGGCGTACACGCTGTCCTTGAGCACGATCTTCTGTGCTTCCTGGTACAGCTCGGTGCGCTTGGCCGTGTCGTTGTTGGCCGCGGCATCGCGGATCAGCTTGTCCACCACCGGGTTGCTGTAGAACGAACGGTTGCCCGGCAGACCTTGCAGGGAGGAGTCGAACCAGAAGTTCATGTACATGTAGGGGTCGGAGAAGTCCGGCGCCCACGAGCCGATCGACACGTCGAAGTCACCCTTGCCCAGGCGCTCGCGCATGGTGGCGTTGGCCAGTTTTTCCATCTTCAGGTTGATCCCCAGCGGCGCCAGGCTGGCTTGCAGGGTCAGGCCGATGGATTCCCAGTCAGGGTCCTTGTCGGAGTACATGTAGTTCAGGTTGGTGATTTTTTGCGGGAGTTTCTTCAGGTTGGCACCGGCACCGTCCAGGTCCTGTTTCATCATGGGCAGGCTCGGGTCGTTGGCCCACATGCCGGCGGGAATCGGCCCGTTCATCAGCTTGGCCTGGCCCTTGAGGATGCCGTCGACGATGCCTTTGTAGTCCACCGCATCAACGATCGCCTGGCGGGCGTTCTGGTTGTTCAGCGGGGCTTTCTGGTTGTTCAGGTACAGGTAGGTCACCCGCAGTGACGGGAATTCCTTGATCACCACGTCTTTCTTTTTGGCCAGGTTGGTGAGCTGGTCCTGGGGCATGTCTTCGGCGATGTCCAGGTCACCGCGTTCCAGTTGCAGGCGGCGCACCGAGGCTTCGCTGATGATCTTGATCACCACCTTGTTCAGCGCGGGCTTGGTGCCGGCGTAATAGGTGTTGGGCTCCAGGGTCAGGCTCTGGCCCTTCTGCCAGTTGGTCAGGCGGAACGCACCGGAGCCGGCGGTGTGGGTGGAGAGGTAGGCGTTGACGTCACCCTGTTTCACCACGTCCGGGTTGATGATGCCGGCGCCGTTGTGGGCGAGGGTGTAGAGGAAGGGCGCGTAGGGTTTGGTCAGGGTGAAACGCACGGTCAGCGGGTCGACCACGGTGACCTTCATGTCATCCGGGAACGCGCCGGACGGGCCTTGCTTGAGCTGCATCACGCGGTCGAACGAGAACTTCACCGCATTGGCATCAACGTCGGCGCCGTCATCGAACTTGTTGCCGGGCTTCAGCTTGAAGTCCCACACCAGGCCGTCGGCCGAGGTGGTCCAGCTGTCGGCGAGGTCGCCCTTGACCTCGGTGCTGCCCTTGCCGTTTTCGACTTTGTAGGCCACCAGTTTCTGGTACGCCGGGTACGTCACCGCCCAATCGTTATTGTCGATGGTGACGGCCGGGTCGAGGGTTTGCGGGTCGGCGGCCTTGCCGATCATCAGGGTGTCTTTGGGGGCGGCGGCACTTGCAGATTGCCACGCGCCCAGGCTCAGGGCGGCGCACAGCAGGGAGAGTGCGAGGGTCTTGCGGTTGCTTGGGGTCATGCCGGTTTCCTTGATTATTTAGAGGAAAAAGCGGGTTGGTTTTTTTTTATGAAATCTATAACCGGGCAGTTGGAGCTAAAGGGTGCAGCTAATTATTGTGATGGTACGTTCCCTGGGGTCAGTGCGACTCCTCAATTAATGGGAAAAGTTCGGCATCCGGCAATTCGTAATGCCACCACTCGGTAGCAATCGCCTTGAAGCCAGCACCGAGCATGATCCCCAACAGCAGCAGGCGATTGCGCTGCACCTGTGGGGGCAGGTCGGGGTAGAACTGGTGGGACTTGGGTTCCATGGCATCGAATGCGGTGCCCATGTCCAGCGGGGTACCGTGTTCATCAAGCAGCGTCAGGTCGACGGCCACGCCGCGGGTGTGGTGCGAGCCCAGGCGTGGGTCGCGCACGTAGTCCGGGTTGGGCAGGGCTTGCCATAGCAGTTGCTGGGCGTAGGCGGGGCGGTAGGCGTCGTAGATCAGCAAGGTCATGCCGGCCTGGCGTGCCAGTTGGCTGGCCTTGCGCAGGCAGGCGGCCGCTTCGGTGTGCAGCAGGCAACGGGCGTTGCGGTAGATCACGGTGCCTGCCAGGTTGTCGGCACTGGCGTAGATCAGGTCGACCTGTACCGGGTACTCCGGTGGGGCGATTTCTACCAATGGGCTGGTATTCACTCAAGCATTTCCTTTCAAGGGTCAGGATTCGAACTGGCCGAAGGCCTGTTGCAGGGCGCGGTTTTTCGCCAGGCGGGCATCCAGGCGCTCGCCGTATCGGTCGGCGACGGCAGACACCATCAGGTTGAACAGGCACGTCAGCGGCGCCATAGAGTCCCAGAACTGGCCGACGTCGGTTTTCAGTTGCAGCAGGTCCAGGTCGTAGTCCCGGGCCCAGGGGCATTGCAAGTCGGTGATCAGCGCCAGGGGCAGGCCGTGGGCATTCGCGGTCTCGCAGAACGTGGGCGTGATGCTGGAATAGGCGCGAAAATCGGCGGTAATGGCGTAGGGTTTTTCAAAGCCGGAGTTCAGGGTCTCGGCGTAGATCCCCGACAGGCCGTCGACGTAATAGACCTTGGGCCGAATGTATTCCAAGTGGCTGTGGAACGCATTGAGGATGCCTCGGGTGGACTGGACACCGAGGATAAACACCGCGTCGGCGTCCACGATATGCTGCACGATGTCGGCAAACGCCTGGCTGCGGGCCAGGCCGTAGACGTGCTGGATGGCTTCGATCTCGCGGTTGAGCGAGCGGTCGAGGGCGTCTTCCTGGTCGTTCTCCTGGCGAAAGGCGCCGAGGCGGTCGGTGATCAGCCAGGACGCTTGCGGGTCGCCACGCAGGCCTTGTTTCACATCATCGAGGTTGCGATAGCCCAGGGTGCGCAGAAAACGGCCCACCGAAATCCCGGTGGTGCCGGCTTGCTGGGCGATGCTGTCGGCGGTTTCGAACGGTAGTTGCTGCAGGTTGCCCAGCAGGTAGGTAGCGATGCGCTTGCCGGTGGGGGTCAGCGTCGGGAACTGCTGTTCCAGCGTGCGCTGGAAGCTGTTTTTATCCATGACACTCTCGCGGCTACCGGTCATTGATGTTACTCGAATGTCGTATTTTTAATTTCTGTTAGAAACATAACATCGGCTGTCGCGATAACACAATGGCTTTTTTTCGAGCGGGTACACAGGGGGGGACAAGCGGCGATCAAGGCCGCTGGGGTTTCACCGAAGTACCAAAGGTATTGCCCATGCGCACGCTGGTCGCCGCCGGCGTAGAAAGCCCGATCTGGTTCGGCTTGCGTTTTTCGATGGGCACTTGTTGCGCCTCCTGGTTCTTCTGCGTCGCCTTGGCGGCGTCCGGGTTGTTGCCCATCTGCTGGCTCAGGCAGCCGTAGTCCGGCGCCTTGTAGCCATCCACATTGACCTCGGCGCAGCCACCGGGCTTGCCTTCGGCGTGGGCCGCCAGCGGCAGGGCTGCACACAGCAACAGGCTGGCGAGGGTTGGGAACAGGTTCATCAGTGCCTCCTGGCGGGCCCTGGGAAATGGGCCGGTATGGCGCAAAAGTGTAGTGCAGCGGGCTGCCCGTCACCGTGATGTTTTTTTTGCTGGCACCGTAACATCAGGTTCATAAACTGGCCTCAGGATGACGGTTTTGTAGGCTATGTCGGACGTGTTGCGATGCTGAGCAGGAGCGCTTGGAGGCACGCGGGCTGCTGCCTGGCCCTGCTATGGGGGCTGGCGTCGAGCGTGCGGGCCGACGTGATCCTGGACCTGCCTGCGCAGACGCTGGACAGCGCCCTCCAAGCGTTCAGCCATGCCACCGGCATGGCGGTGCTGGTGGATCGCGAACTGACCCGGGGCCGGCGTTCCATCGGCGTGCATGGCCGCTACAGCGCGCAGCAAGCCCTGAGCCTGCTGCTGACAGGGAGTGGCTTGATGGCGCGATATGCCCGCAGTGATGCGTTCACCCTGCAAGTCCCCGAGGTCAGCCAGCCGGCTGCGACCCGAGGAAGGAAGGCGGCGAACGCGGCACGGATCAACAACAGCTACGCCACGGCCTTGCAGCAGGCGATCGAGCGCAGTTTGTGCCGGTCGCCGCTGACCCGTCCCGGCAGTTTCCGGGCGCTGGTGCAGGTGTGGGTCAACGGTGACGGGGTGATCGAACACAGCCGCCTGGTCAGCTCCACCGGTGACCTGCAGCGTGATGAAGCGCTGGTCCTGGGCCTCGGTTCCACCCGGGTCGAACGCCCGGCGCCGAGTTCACTGCGCTTGCCGGTGACCTTACTTTTGATGCCCGACTCAACAGGAACACGCATGGAATGCACAGCAGGGGAAGGAGTTTCCGGGGCATGAAAGACACCGGCCACAGCACGATGGTCAGCCTGTTCCTGGCGTCCTACGAGGACTTCAAGGTACGCCTGCGCAAGCGCCTCGGGTCAGAAGACCTGGCCAACGACGTGCTGCACGAAACCTACCTGCGGGTCGACCGCATGGACGTGCCGCCGAACCTGGCGCAACCCAATGCGTACCTGTACCGCATGGCCTTGAACATTGCCGCCGACCGTCGCCAGGCAGATGCCCGGTTGCTGACCGGCAGCGAAGTCGAAGAACTGTTGCAGACGGTGGATGAAGCCCAGGACCCGTCGCGGGTGGTGGGCGGCCAGCGCGAAATCCAGTCCCTGCTCAAAGCCCTCTACGAACTGCCGGCGCGGCGGCGCCAGATCCTCATCGCCGCGCGCCTGGAAGAGGCGCCGCACCTGGAAATATCCAAGCGTTTCGGGATTTCCACGCGCATGGTTGAAAAGGAAATCAAGGCCGGGTTGGGGCATTGCGCACAGCGCCTTGAAAGAAAAGTGATCCAGCGGTTCGGTCCCGGGGCCGGAAAACCGTCTTAGTGATTGAGTCCCTGAAAAATCCGTGAGTACCTGCGCGCTTGAACATTTTTAACCTCTCCACTGCCCGGGATACGCCAGACAGCCCCCTGCACAACGAAGCGCGTGACTGGCTGGTGCTGCTGACCTCGGGTCGGGCCACCGTCGCCGATGCGAAGGCCTTGCGCCTGTGGTGCGCCCAGAGCCCGGAACATGCCCGGGCGTTCGAGCAGGCCAAGGTGGTGTGGCAGCACTTGGCACCGGCCGCCGAGCAGTTTTCCCGGCCACGGCATTTTGGGCGCCGCGCGTTTTTGGGCGGCGCGATTGCGGCGTCGGCGGCGGTATTTATGGTGCGGTTTACCGTGCCGGGTGGGTTTGCCGGGTTGACGGCGGATTACCGCACGGAGGTCGGTGAGCAGCGGCGGGTGGAGTTGAATGACGGTGTTCGGCTGGAGCTCAATACTCAGACGCGGATCAGTCGGCGTGATGACGGGATTGAGTTGTTGGAGGGGGAGGTTGAGGTACTGGCCAATGTGGCGATGCCGCTTCGGGTTCAGGCGGGTGGTGGATGGTTGAGTACGGCGCAGGCGCGGTTCAATGTGCGTAATACGGATCACAGTGTGTGTGTGACGTGCATTGACGGCGCGGTGGCGGTGGCGGTGGGTGGGCGTACGGTTCGGCTTGAAAGCGGGCGGCAGGTGACGTATGACGCTGGCGGTGTGGGTGAGCCGGTAGCGGTGGATGCGCAGGCGGTGGTGGCCTGGCGGGAGCAGGTGTTGGTGTTTGATAACGCGACTCTGGCGACGGTGGTGGATGAGATTAATCGCTATCGGCCGGGGATGTTGTTGTTGATGAATGCTGAGTTGGGCAAGAGGCGGGTGCAGGCGCGGTTTAGTTTGCATCAACTGGCGGGGGTGGCGTTGTTGATTCGCGATGCGTATGGGGCCAAGTGTACGGAGTTGCCTGGCGGTGTCGTTTTGTTGAGTTAGATGGGGGTGTATATCCGTTATTTGGGTAACGGCCGCTATGGGTTCCGCTCTTACAGCGGGTCACTTTTGAAAAGCGCAAAAGTAACCAAAACGCTCTGCCCCGCCTGTCGGCGCCTCGCCTAGGCTCGGCGTTCCCTCACTCCGGCATTGCTCCGCGGGCCGCCGCGACGGGGCGTCCCTGCCCCGTCGCGGCTAAACCGGCGTCCTGCCGGTTTACCCGCTCCTCAATCCCTACGTTCGGCCTCGGGCTTATTGGGGCAGTCAGAGCCAGATCAAGATCAAAAGCAAGAGCACAGCGGCCTACAGGCCGGCTTGAGTGGTAGAAGCCAGATCAAAAGCCAAAGCTAAAGCGAAAACCAAATCTGAAACTGATGCAGCTCTGCTTTTCTGTTGGAGCTGGCTTGCCTGCGATGCAGACACCTCGGTTTTTCAGGTACACCCAGTTGATGCCATCGCCGGCAAGCCAGCTCCTACAGTGGATCGTGCTCGCTTTAGATTTTGATCTTGCCTTTGCTTCACACCACTCAAGCCGGCCTGTAGGCCGCTGTGTTCTTGATCTGCTTTTGATCTTGATCTTAGGCGCCCCGTTAAACCACGCTGGCCGAACGCAGGTAGTACGGAGCGGGTAAACCGGCAGGACGCCGGTTTAGCCGCGACGGGGCAGGGACGCCCCGTCGCGGCGGCCCGCGGAGTAATGCCGGAGTGAGGGCACACCGAGCCTAGGCGAGGTGCCGAGTGGTGGGGCAAGAGCGTTTTGCTTACTTTTGCGCTGTTCAAAAGTGAGCCGCTGTAAGAGCGGAACCAATAGCGGCCATCACCCAAACAACGGATATACACACCAAACCCAAAGCTGGCCCAACTCTTGCTCTACCTCCTGTAACCGCACCCTCGACCCCTGTGCGGCGGAGACTCTTATATATGGCAATCACCCCGAATTCGCTCTCAGGCGGCCCCTGCGGCCAAGCCTCA
>NZ_AHHC01000061.1:0-21146 GCF_000242655.1 Pseudomonas sp. PAMC 25886 | reverse complement strand
CGCTAAGGCTCGGTGTTCCCTCACTCCGGCGCTGCTCCGCGGGCCGCCGCGATGGGCCATCCTTGGCCCAGCGCGGCTAAACCGGCGTCCTGCCGGTTTACCCGCTCCGCACCACCTGCGTTCGGCCTCGGGCTTATTGGGGCAGTCAGAGCCAGATCAAGATCAAAAGCAAGAGCACAGCGGCCTACCGGCGTTTTTCAAGGTAGTTGTCGCGTTCACCGTCGTACTACGCGGCTTTTATTACCACTGTCAGCTCCCTTTCAGGGTTCAGATACACCGTCCCGATAGGGTTCCAGTTGCGTGTCTCACCTGACCATCTTTCCGGTCTTCTCTCTCTGGCTTGCCTGTATACCGCCTCTCGGCGAGCCAAGATTTCCCGGTCTTTCCCTTCGTGACGTTGAGCGGGTGTCACGAAGCGGATCCGACTATGACGGTGCACGGTGTTGTACCAGGTCATAAAATTCCTTACCCAGATACGCGCCTCATCCAGGCTGGAAAACCCGTCCTGCGGCCACTGCGGGCAGTATTTCAGCGTTCTGAACAACGATTCCGAGTACGGGTTGTCGTTACTGACCCGTGGTCTACCGCGAGACGGCGTGATGCCCAAGTCGTACATCTTGGTTAGTAGCGTTAACGATTTCATCGGCGCACCGTTGTCCGAGTGAAGCACCAACGGCTGGAGCCAGCACTTTTCCTGAGTCACGCTTCGTTGCAGCAACGCGGCTGCTTTTTCACCGCTTTCTGCTTCGTAAACTTCCCAACCCACCGCCTTCCGGCTGTAGATATCCTCGATCAGATAGAGGTAGTAAAACTTTCCGCGAACCGGTGACGGCAAGTAAGTGATGTCCCATGACCACACTTGATTGCCGGCGGTCGCCGCATAAGTCGTGGGCGCCTCATGACGATGCGGCCGCTTGGCACGCGAGCGATGTTGCTGCTGACCTGCCGCGTGCAGTACGCGATAAAATGTCGCCTCCGAGGCCATGTAACGCCCCTCGTCAGCCAGCTGTGGCACGATTTGGCTCGGCGGCAGATGCGCATAGGTTTTGCTGTTGCACAGCGTCACGATACTTTGCCGTTCAAGCTCACTGAGTGCGTTGTTCGGCATCCGCCTGAGCGTCGTCGTGCGCCCATCCGCCAAGATTTCTTCCGGCAAATTCCAGCGTTGCAGTGTCCTCAGTGAAAGGTCTACCTCATGACAAGCAGGCGCCCTGCGGGCGCCCGCCAGGATGGCTTCATTGAGCCAACCAACGAGTAAATACCGTTCTGGCCACAAGGTCAGTTGTCCTCGTCGTCGCTCCCCCAGTAGGCATTGAGCTTTTTTCTCAGCACCAGTAACGCCGCCGTCTCGGCCAGCGCCGCATCCTTGCGGCGTAGTTCGCGCTCAAGCTCACGGATCCTTTTTTTATCATCCCGTGACTGCCCTGAACTCGCCGTTTTCGCAGCTGGTTTTTGGGTGCTACTGGCGATAAACGCATTACGCCAATCGGTAATCTGCTCGGGAAAAATACCTTTCCTTCGGCAATATTCACCGATCTCCAGTTCCGACAGCGAACCTGTCTCTATGATGACCGCCAGTTTGGATTCGGCTGACCAATTTTCGGCGGGTTGTTTAGCGTCGGACAATTGCGTTCCTCTGGCAGCAGCTTGTTTGCGCCAATAATGGAGAGACATATCGCTGCAACCTTCGCGGCGAGCGACCTCCGCTGCTGAAAGGCTCAGGGGCGGAAGCATCATTTTCAGCAGTGCGACTGCCACGTTCATCTGAGTAGAAAGGCATGACCATACTCTTGCCGCCCCCGAAATGTGTTCAAAAAGCGGTGGACGCGACAACTACCCTGACACCGGGGGGCCGCTGTGTTCTTGATCTGCTTTTGATCTTGATCTTAGGCGCCCCGTTAAACCACGCTGGCCGAACGCAGGTAGTACGGAGCGGGTAAACCGGCAGGACGCCGGTTTAGCCGCGACGGGGCAGGGACGCCCCGTCGCGGCGGCCCGCGGAGTAGTACCGGAGTGAGGGCACACCGAGCCTAGGCGAGGTGCCGAGTGGTGGGGCAAGAGCCTTTTGGTTACTTTTGGGCTCCTTTCAAAAGTGACCCGCTGTAAGAGCGGAACCCATACCAACCGTTACAAAAATAACGGATATGTACACCCCAGCCCCCCCAACCCCCCACATTGCACCCACGCCCCAGAGCCGATAGTCTTGCAAACTGTTACCAACAACCCAATGCCCCAGCACTCCCGGGATCATTGGGTAAAAGGAGAGGTTTGTGAACATCGGACAGTTCGCCTTTCAACGCCAGGTTGAAACTCTATACGTCGACCACAACGGCTGGCTACGCACCGTATTGCGACGCAAGCTGGGCAACGCGTTCGACGCCGCCGACCTGGCCCACGACGTCTACCTGCAACTCATGCGCAAGGGCCAACTGCCGCCTACCGGCGAGTCCCGGCGTCATCTCACCCAGATCGCCAACGGCCTGGTCATCGACCTCTACCGGCGCCGCCAGATCGAATCCGCCTACCTGCAAGCCCTGGCCCTCTTGCCCGAACCCTCGGCACCGGACGAAGAAACCCGAGCCCTGGCCATCGAGGCCCTCATCGAAATCGACGCCGCCCTGCACAGCCTGCCACCCAAGGCGCGCCAGGCGCTGTTGCTGTGCAAGCTCGACGGCCTGAGCTACCGCGAGATCGCCGCCGAGTTACAGGTCTCCGTCTCGTCGGTGGAAAAATACATCGCCGCCGGCCTGATGGCCTGCTACCAGACCCTGCACGGCTGACCCGCCGCGATGTCGACCGAGCAGCCCATCTCCCCGGATATCATCGCACGCGCCACCGCCTGGATGGCGCGCCTCTGGGCCGACGACGCGAGTGAGGCGGACCACGCCAACTGCCTGAGCTGGCGTGCCGAACACCCCCATCACGAACTGGCCTGGACACGCCTGCTGGGCTTCGAGCAAAAACTTCACAGCGTGCCCGCCTCGGTAGCCAAACGCAGCCTGGCCGAACCCGACGCCCCTGACGCCCTCAATCGTCGGAGCACCCTGCGGCTGCTCGGCCTGCTGGTCGCGGCGGGTGGCCTTACCTACGGCGTGCGCCGCACCGACGCCTGGCAACTGGCAAGCGCCGGCCATAGCACGGCCACTGGCGAAGTTCGCGAAGTCGCATTGCCCGACGGCACCCGCGTGGTGCTGGCGTCCGCCTCGGCGATTGACGTGCAGTTCGACGACCATCAGCGCCTGGTGCAGCTGCGGGCCGGCGAGGTGTTCATCACTACCGCGCCGTCACCCCGGCCGTTTCGGGTACAGACGCGCCAGGGCGTGCTTCAGGCCCTGGGCACACGTTTCAGCGTGCGCCAATGCGATGACAGCTGCCAGGTGGCGGTGCTGGAGGGCGCCGTGCACGTCCAGCCCGCGCACGGCGCCGGTGTGCTGGTGGAGGCCGGCCAGGGCACGACGATCTCCAGAGACCAGGTACACCCCGTCACGCAGGTGACTGACCGCAACGTCGCCTGGGTCAAGGGCCTGCTGGTGGCCGACGCTACGCGGCTTGATGAACTGGTCGCCGAGCTGGCGCGCTATCGCCCCGGTGTACTGCGTTGCGCGCCGGAGGTGGCAATGCTGCGGGTCAGCGGGGTGTTGCACCTGGACAATACCGACCTGGCGCTGGACAACCTCGCCGCCGCGTTGCCGATACGCGTGGTGCGGCGGACGCGCTACTGGGTGACCGTCAGCGCCCCTGCCTGAATATTTTTTGCCTGTTCGATTGAGGGTTTTGGCCGCTCGTTCGGAAGACAAGGTAAGGGCGAGCACAGGCTCATTCAGTCAGGGAGACTTCATGAGTAACAAGGACAGGGCTGCGGCCAAACCCGGGGGGCGGGGCGCGGTCTCGCAGGTGTTGAGGCCGGTACACGGGCGATTGGTCGCTGCGGCGCTGCTGGCCGGTGTGGGTAGCATGCTGACGCTGGTGCCGCTGGGCGGCATTGTGCATATCGCGAGGATCGCCCTCGGCGGGCCGTCGATGGCCCAGACCTCGAGTGAGGTGTGGTTGACGATCGGCGTCAGCCTGGCGAGCCTGTTCACGGGCATGCTGCTGCTGACGCTTGCCGAGACCATTGCGCACCTGGCTGACAATCACCTCACTCGCCACCTGCGGCTGGCGATCGCCCAGCGACTGAGCCAGGTGCCGCTGGGCTGGTTCACCGAGCGGGCGTCCGGCGAGGTCAAGCAGGCGATGCAGGACGATATCGGCATCCTGCATGGCCTCACGGCGCATTTCTACACCACCGTGGGCCGTTGCGCCGGGGCCGTGCTGCTGTCGACGGTCTATCTGTTCACGGTGGACTGGCGCATGGCGCTGGTCTCGCTGCTGCCGTTTCCGGGGTTTTTCCTGTTTTTTGCCAGGGCGATGAACGCCAGCGGCAGCCACATGCAGGCCTTTGTCGAGCGCATGACCCGGGTCAATAACGCGGTGGTCGAGTTCGTCAACGGCATTCCCGTGGTCAAGGCTTTCGGCGCCACCGGCAAGGCCCATGCGGGTTACCGGGAGGCAGTGGATGATTTCAGCGAAGCCTTTGTTGCGTTCACCCGGCCGCTGGTAGGGACGATGGCCAACGCCAACGCGATGATCGCCCCGGTGACGGTGCTCGCGGTGGTGCTGACGTTCGGCATGCTGTTTGTCAGCCTTGGCTGGATCAGCGCCGTGGAGGTGCTGCCGTTTGCCCTGGTTGCGCCGGGCATTTGCGCGCCGCTGATGCTGCTGAGTTACATCGCTCACGAACTGGACAACGCCGCCGGTGCTGCCCAGCGTGTGCAGGCACTGCTGGCGACGCCGGTGCTGGCGCAGGTGGAACCGGGTTCCGAGCGGCTGCCCAAGGACGCCGAGGTGCGTGTCGAAAACCTAGGCTACGCCTATCACCCACAGACCCCGGCACTTTCCGGCATCAGCTTTACCCTCAAGCCCGGCACGGTGACGGCCATTGTCGGGGCCTCGGGTTCGGGCAAGTCGACCCTGGCGCGCCTGTTGCTGCGCTTTTTCGACCCGACCGAAGGGCGTATCACCCTGGGGGGCGTCGACCTGCGGCAGGTCGAGGCCTCGCAGCTCTACAGCCTGATCGGTTTTGTGCTGCAAGAGGTGCGGCTGGTCCACGCCAGCGTGGCCGAGAACATCGCCCTCGGCCGGCCCAGCGCCAGCCAGAAGGAAATCGAGGCGGCCGCGCGGGCGGCGAATATTCATGAGTGCATCATCGGTTTGCCCCGGGGCTACGCCTCGGTGATCGGCGAGGACGCGCAACTGTCCGGTGGCGAGCAGCAGCGCATCAGCATCGCCCGCGCCGTATTGCTGGCGCCGCCGGTGCTGGTGCTGGATGAGCCCACGGCCGCCGCCGATGCCGGGAACGAGGTCGCGATCCAGGAGGCGCTGTCACGCTTTGCCCAGGGCCGCACGCTGCTGGTGATCGCCCATCGCCTCGATACCGTGATGCACGCCGACCACATCATCGTGCTGGAAAACGGCCGCATCGTTGAACAGGGCACCCACCCTCGACTGATCGCGCAGGAGGGCCGCTATGCGCGCCTGTGGGCGTCGGGCGGTTACAAACAGACCCGGGAACAGGCGCTGCCGACATGCTGAAAACCTTTATCGAACTGCTGGGCGACGAGGGCCCGGTGTTCCGTCGTTACGTTGGGAAGGTGGTGTTCTACGGCGCGCTGTGCGGGCTGACCCTCGCCGCGCTGGTACCGGTGCTGACCGATATGCTCAACGGTGACCTAGCCGAGGCCGCGTTGTGGCTGGTGGTGTTCCTCGCCGCGGTGGTCACGTGTTGGGCCACCCGCCGGGAAGTCGAGAAGGCCGGCGTGGCGGTCGGCGTAGCGGTGCTGCAAGGCGGGCGTCAGCGCATCGGCGACCACGTGGCCGGCTTGCCTGTCGGCTGGTTTACCCCCGATAACACGGCGCGGCTCAACCAGGTGGTGACCCAAGGCATGATGGCCGTGGCCCAGCTTCCCGCCCATGTCTTTACCCCGGTGCTCAGCGGCGTGGTGACGCCGTTTGTGCTGGTGCTGGCGTTGTGTGTGCTGCACTGGAAGCTGGGATTGATCGCGGTATTGGCGCTGCCGATTCTCGGCGCAGCGTTTTGGTTCAGCGCGCGGCTGGGCCGGCGTGCCGACCGGGCGTTCCAACGCAGCTCGGCGCAGACCAGCCAGCGCATGCTGGAATTCGCCCAGTCGCAGTCGGTGTTGCGCGCATTCAGTGGCAGCGGCAGTGCGGTGTTCCTGCAACGGGCGATTGAACAGCAACACGCAACCGGGGCGCGCCTGATCCTGCTGTCCGCGACGTCGGTGCTGCTGAATATGTGGCTGGTGCAAGGGGTGTTTGCGGCCTTGTTGATCACTGCCGCATTGTGGCTTGACGCCTACCTGGGGAACGCCTTGCACGTGGGCTCGGTGATTGCGGTGATGGTGTCGCTGTTGCTGGTCAGCCGCTTCATTGACCCGCTGCTGGAGGTGGCCGGCTATGGCGAGACCCTGCGCAGCGCCGGGGTGCAGCTTGAGGCGGTACGGGAGATCCTGGCCGCATCACCGCTGCAGGAACCGGGCGCACCGCACTCTCCACGGGACGCCTCGGTGGAATTGTTCGACGTCAGCTTCCGCCACCCGGGCGGTCCTCGGGACGTGCTGCGCGGGGTAAACCTGCGGATAGAGCCTGGCAGCATGACCGCGCTGGTGGGCGCTTCGGGCTCCGGCAAGACCACGCTGCTGCGGCTGGTCGCGCGGTTTTTCGAAGTCAGCCAAGGGCAAGTATGTGTGGGTGGCGTGGACGTGCGGCAGATGTCCGGCGAGCAACTCAACGCGCAGATCAGTCAGATTTTCCAGGACACGTACCTGTTCCAGGGCAGCGTCGCCGACAACATTCGCCTCGGCAAGCCCGACGCCAGCGATGCGCAAGTGCTGGAGGCCGCGCGGCAGGCCGGTGTGCAGTCGATTATCGAGCGCCTGCCCATGGGGCTTTCCACCCGTGTCGGCGAGGGCGGGGCGCGCCTGTCCGGCGGCGAGCGCCAGCGCATCGCGATCGCCCGTGCGTTGATCAAGGGTGCGCCGATCCTGCTGGTGGACGAAGCCACGGCGGCCCTGGACGCCGAGAACCAGGCGGTGATCGCCGACACCCTTGCACGCTTGCGCGGTACGTGCACGTTGATCGTGATTGCGCATCAGTTGTCGACGGTGGTGATGGCTGACCAGATTGTGGTGCTGGATGAAGGGCGGGTGGTAGAGCAGGGCACGCCTGAACAGTTGACGGCGCGACAGGGGCGCTATGCCCGGTTCCTTGCGCAGCGGCGAGCGTCGAAGGGCTGGCGTATTGCCTAGTGGACCCGCCAGGACGGCGGGTCCGACGGGGAGGGTCAGAGCTTCGGCAGTTGCCCGATGCGGCCCATCATTTCAGTGACGATCTGCAGGTCCAGCAAGAACTGGTCGACGGTCTTGAACTCGTTGTCGGTATGGCCGGTGTACTTGACCTCCGGCCGTGCCAGGCCGAACTGCACGCCATTCGGTAGCTCATGCACCGAGGTTGCGCCGGCCGATGTGCCGTACTTGTGCTCCATGCCCAGGTTTTCGCTGGCCACCGCCAACAGTGCCTTGACCCACTCGCCCTCAGGGTTGCGGTACATCGGTTCGGCGATGGAGTAGTCGAAGCTCACGGCCACGTGGTTCTTCTGGGCCCAGGCGGCCAGTTTGTCAGCGATTTCAGCCTTGAGCGCTTCCGGCGACTTACCCTTCGGCACGCGCAGGTTGACGGCCAGTTTGAAGGTGTTGTCATCCTCGCCCACATAGGTCAACGACGTGGTCAGCGGCCCCATGAACGCATCGGAGAAACCGACGCCCAGCTTGCCGCCCAGGTAATCCAGGCCCCAGTTATTGGCGGCATAATGCGCCGCGTCGGTGAACTGGTTGTGCTTGAGCGCCACCTTGCCGTCGAGGCTATTGAGGAAGTCGAGCACCCTGGCCACCGGGTTCACCCCGGACTCCGGCTCGGAGGAGTGGGCGGACACGCCGGTGACGGTCAACTGAACGTCTTTGCCGACCACCTTGGCCGCCACTTCGAAGTCGCCGCCGTTGCGCTTGGCGTACTCGCTGCCGGCCTTTTGCAGGCTGGCGGCCAGTTCGGCGGGCTTGTCAGTGAGCAATGTCACCACCGACGCCGAAGGAATCTGATTGGTGGCCTTGCCGCCGGTCATCGAGATGATTTCTGCGCCTTTGCCTTCAGCCTTGCGCTTGGGAAACTTGGCCATGACCGTACCGTAGCCTTTCTCGGCGATCACCACCGGGTAGCCGCCATCCAGCGCCAGGTTGTAGTTAGGCGTTGGGTTATGTTCGAAATAGTACGGGATCGCATCGCCGGAGGTTTCCTCGGTGGTGTCCACCAGCAGCTTGAAATTGCGTGCCAGCGGCAGCTTCTCTTCCTTGATCACCTTCATCGCGTACATCGCCACCACGATGCCGTTCTTATCATCCTCGGTGCCACGGCCATACATGCGGTCGCCGATCAGCGTGACCTTGAACGGATCGA
Organism: Pseudomonas sp. PAMC 25886; assembly: GCF_000242655.1. NCBI lineage: Bacteria > Pseudomonadati > Pseudomonadota > Gammaproteobacteria > Pseudomonadales > Pseudomonadaceae > Pseudomonas > Pseudomonas sp. PAMC 25886. The sequence continues at coordinate 12,581 of NZ_AHHC01000061.1, read as the reverse complement.
GCTTGGTGCCATCTTTCAGTACCCAGTTTTCCGGGGTTACCGGCACCACGTCGGCGTGGGCGTGGATGCCGACGACTTCATCGCCGCTGCCTTCCAGGGAAATCTCGTAGACACGGTTGTCGATGTTGCGGAAGTTCAGGTTGAACGACTCGGCCAGGCTTTTGATCTTGGCGGCGATTTTGGTGAACTCGGGGTTGTCATGCTGGGCTACGCCGGCCACCTGGAAGGTCGGAATCTCCACCAGCTCGCGCAGGGTTTCGGTGGCGGCGGCGCCGTACTTCACCCGCGCATAGAGGCCCAGCAGGCGATGGATTTCGTTCTGCTGGTCGGCGGTCAGGTTCTTGTTGTCGAGGAAGGCACTGATGGCCGGGCCGAGGTTGTCGCTCTTGGCCACATCGCTCTTGGCCAGGCTGGCGAGGAACTGCCGGAAATCCTTGACCGAAGCATCGCTGAAGGTCTTCAGGATGATCGCGTTCTGTTGTGGCGTGAGGTTGGCTTGAGCCTGGGTGGTAAACACCGAAAGACTGGCGGCCATCAGGGTGGCTACGGCCAGTTGCTTGAGGGAAAAGTCCATTGCTGAGGGCATTCCTTTGCAGGGAGTGAGTGAGAAATGTCTGATCGAAAGGTCAGAAACAATTTCACACACTACCATCGGGAGGTTGGGGTAGGGGAGCCCCCGTTGTTGGAATTTTCCTACGCAAACGAAGAGGCGGCGAATCTGCGGGATCTCTAAGCCGCCGTCTTTCGCTTAATGGCTATTCGCCAGTCCATCAGCCCTTCAACTCCGCCAACTGCTTCCAGTCAATCGAAAACCGCGCCAGGTATTTGCGCAAGCGGTCGGCATCGTTCGGTTGCGCCTTGGCTTGTCGGGAGACGCCGAACAGGCGCCTTCCCGCATCGGAAATACTGTCGGACTGGCGGCAGATTTCGATCACGGCGTTGAGTTGCAACTGGTCGAACAGGTCCAGTTCGGTATCGACGCCCAGGCGTGACAGCCAATCGTTTTGCGGCGACTCCACGCCCCAGGCGTAGCGCAGTCGATCGATTTCTTCCTGGGTCTGGCTTTCGTCGATGCGCCCGCTGTCCGCCAGGGTGGCCATGCGCGTGATGGACGCCGACAGTTCGCGAAAGTTGCCCAGCCACGCCGCTTCGCTGGAGCAGGCAAAGGCGAGGTAACGCCGGCGTGCTTCCAGGTTGAAGCGCACCACCTGGCCTTGTTCGCGTGCATGGCGCTCCAGTTCGAAGTCGATGTTGGGCTCGATGTCTTCGCGGCGCCCGGCCAGGCCCGGCAGGTCGAAGGTCCAGAGGTTGATCCGGGCGTACAGGTCTTCGCGGAACAGCCCTTCGGCGACGCGGCCGCGCAGGTCGCGGTGGGTGCCGGCGATGATCAGGAAGTCGCTGGTGACTTCCTGGTCTCCGCCGAGGGGGAAGAAGCGTTTTTCTTCGACGGCCTTGAGCAGCATTGCCTGTTCGTCGAGCCCCAGTTCGCCAATCTCATCCAGGAACAACATGCCGCCATCCGCCGCGCGCAGCAAGCCATCGCGAGCGTTCTGGGCGCCGGTGAAGGCGCCTTTGATATGGCCGAACAGCGCCGACATCGCGCCATCGCCGCGCAAGGTGGCGCAGTTCACTTCGACAAAGCGCCCCTGGACTTGATGCCGGCTGCGCTTGAGTTCGTAGATGCGCCGCGCGAGGAATGACTTGCCGGCACCTGTTGGGCCGATCAGGAGCATCGGCGCTTTGGAGCGTACGGCCACACGTTCGATTTGTTCGATGGAGCGATTGAAGGCCGGGTTGCGGGTGGCGATTCCGGATTTGAGGAAGGCCAGGCTTTCCAGGCGCTTGTGGGCGAAGCGCGATGCGATACGGTCGTAGCGTGACAGGTCGAGGTCGATCAGGGCATGGGTGCCGGTGGCGCGCTCTTCTTCGTTGCGACGGCGAGCCGGGGAGGTCTGGATCAAGCGGGCGGGCAGATAGCGCGCTTCCGTCAGCAGGAACCAGCAGATTTGCGCGACGTGGGTGCCGGTCGTGATGTGGACCAGGTAGTCCTCGTGGTCGGTATCGAAGTGGTATGCGGCGGTGAAGTCGTGCAACGCGCCGTACACCTCCTCGAAATCCCAGGGGTTCTTCAGGTGCATCGGGTGCAGCCGCACCTCGGTTTCCGGCGATACCTGCTGGATGTCGTCGCGGACTCGCTGAGCCAGGCTGACGTCGCGGGCATCGATGCCGTGAATCAGTTCGAGGCGATTAATCAGTACCTCTTGCTGCTGGCAGAGGCCCACGCTGGGACGCCAATGGTTCCAGCGGTTGGCACCTTTGCCGACCCGGTCGAGGGTTGAGCCGATAAAACCGATGGCAACGGTGCGTTTTTGACTCATGGTGATACCAAAATATATATGACGATATGTAAGGATAAGTAATTTGTGATGCGAATGTCACCGCTGCTGAGCGGTGAAATGACCATAATTAAAAATAACTATATAAAACAAATAGATAAAAAAATTTTACGTTCAAAAAATAGAACTGGCATGGCGGCTGCAATAACTCTCGCAACGAAACACACAACAGAGCGAGACGCCACGATGGCCAACTCCCAAGTCTTCAACACCCAGCAGGCGAAACTGCCTGCATGCGACACCTTGAACGCTACACAGGTACCGGCTTATGCCTATAGTGCCAAGCACAAACTGGCCCAGTTGGCAGTCACCGGTTGCTTGAACCAGACCTTCCACGCCTCAGCTGAAAGCCAGCTGGACAGCGTATTGCAACTGGCCGGCGAGCTGGACAGTCGTTATGTCGCCAAGGTCGCGTGTTATGCCCGCCGCCAGGGCCACATGAAAGACATGCCGGCGTTGCTGTTGGCTGCATTGGTGGCCCAGCGTTCGGTGATGGTGCCGCAGGTGTTCGAGCAGGTCGTGGACAGCGGCAAGATGTTGCGCAACTTCGTGCAAATCCTGCGCAGCGGAGTGACCGGACGAAAATCCCTGGGTTCGCAGCCCAAACGCCTGGTACAGAACTGGTTGAACACCGCGACGGAGCGTCAGTTGTTGCAAGCCTCGGTGGGGAATCAACCATCGTTGGCGGATGTGGTGAAAATGGTTCACCCCAAGCCCACTGAACCATGGCGTGAAGCGTTCTTCGCCTGGTTGATCGGGCGGCCAGTGGATGTACAGGCCTTGCCGGAGTTGACCCGGGCTTTGCTCGCCTTTCGTAGTGGTTCAAGCACCGAAGTACCGGCGGTACCGTTCCAGTTGCTTGGAAACGAGAAGCTCAGCAAGGAACAGTGGGCTGCCCAGGCCGATAACATGGGCTGGCAGGCGCTGCGCATGAACCTCAACACCTTTGCCCGCCAGGGCGCATTCGAGGTGCCAGGGTTTGCATGGCAAGTGGCAGCGCGATTGGCTGATGCAGAGGCGATCGCCAAGGCGCGGGTGTACCCGTACCAGCTGCTGGCGGCGTATCGGATGGCGGGAGATGACGTACCTGCGCGTGTGCGGGAGGCCTTGCAGGATGCTCTTGAGTTGTCCCTGGCCAACGTGCCGGTGCTGCAGGGTTCGGTAGTGGTTTGCCCTGATGTGTCGGGCTCGATGCACAGCCCGGTGACCGGTTACCGCGAGGGCGCCACGAGCACTGTGCGTTGCATCGATGTGGCGGCCTTGATTGGCGCCGCGATCTTGCGCAAGCAGCCGGACGCACGCTTGATGCCGTTTGAAAATCATGTGGTGGATATCCGGCTCAACCCGCGTGACAGTGTGATGAGCAATGCGAAGAAACTGGCAGCCATCGGCGGAGGCGGGACCAACTGTTCGGCGCCGCTGGCCAAGATAGCCGGCGCCAAAATGAAAGTGGACACGGTGATACTGGTGTCCGACAACGAGTCGTGGATTGACGCAAGGCGCCAGCGCGGTACCGAAACCATGCGCCAATGGGAGCTGATCAAACAGATCAACCCGCAAGCACGGTTGGTGTGTATCGATATGCAGCCGGGCGCGACGACGCAGGCGGCGGACCGCCAGGACATTTTGAATGTAGGAGGCTTCAGTGATGCGGTATTTGATGTGATCGCACAGTTCGCCGAAGGGCGCTACGGTGCGCAACATTGGGTACGGGCGATTGAAGCAATGGAAGTTTGATTTCACTGGCGCTGAATGCCGACGGGACTACATCAAAAGACGTCTCGTCAACCCTTGTCAGCGTCAGTGACGGCACGAATGCCTGTGGCTGTACATCTCTGGTAAGCCGGTATGTTCCGGCGCTCAGTCACACTTTTTGTCGTGCCACCTTTTTACGATTTTGGCAGTGAATGCCACGGGTACTCCTTCGTGTCGCAGGTTCGATTCCTGCCCCGGCAACGGGTAGCTCAGTTGGTAGAGCAGCGTATCCGTGATCCCTTGTCACTGCCTACGGGCCTGGCCCATTTCTTCAAGGACTACGCCGCCTGAGTGTGGCGAATGGAAAAGAGTCGAGAACATGCAAGCACCTACTTTTCAACTGCTGGAAGTTGCCAACGGCAAGCCCATCAAACTCTGGACCCAAGGAGTGCCGGTGGAGCCGGAAGCTCGCCAGCAATTGATGAACACGGCGAAGATGCCGTTCATTTTCAAGCACCTTGCGGTGATGCCGGATGTGCATCTGGGCAAGGGCTCCACCATTGGCAGCGTGATACCCACCGTGGGTGCGATTATCCCGGCCGCCGTTGGCGTGGATATAGGCTGCGGCATGATCGCCGCGCGCACCTCGCTGACTGCCGCTGACCTGCCGGATAACCTCCATGGTCTGCGTTGCGCGATTGAAGCGGCGGTGCCCCATGGTCGCACCAGCGGGCGCAACGGGCGTGACAAGGGTGCCTGGGACAGTGTTCCGCAGCAGGCCGATGTTGCTTGGGCGGCATTGCATCCACGGTTCAAGACGATCACCGACAAGTACCCGAAGCTGCTGAAAACCAACAACCGCCAACACCTCGGGACGTTGGGCTCGGGTAACCACTTTGTCGAAGTCTGCCTGGATGAAGCCGACCGGGTCTGGTTCATGTTGCACAGCGGTTCCCGTGGTGTCGGCAATGCCATCGGCAACCTGTTTATCCAGTTGGCTCAAGAGGACATGCGTCAGCACATCGCCAACTTGCCGGATCGGGACCTGGCGTATTTCGAAGAGGGCAGTGAGCACTTCGATGATTATGTTGAAGCGGTTGGCTGGGCCCAGGACTTCGCCCGGCAGAACCGTGAGCTGATGATGCAGGCGGTGGTTCAGGCGACACGCAAGGTGATCCACAAACCGTTTGAAGTGGCGCTGGAGGCGGTGAACTGCCACCACAACTACGTGCAAAAAGAGCGGCATTTCGGCGAAGACATTCTGGTTACCCGCAAGGGTGCGGTATCGGCCAAGAAGGGTGAGTTGGGGATTATTCCGGGCTCGATGGGCGCAAAAAGTTTCATCGTGCGCGGGCTGGGTAACGAAGAGTCGTTCTGTTCCTGCAGCCATGGTGCCGGCCGGACCATGAGCCGCACCAAGGCTAAAAACACCTTCACGGTGGCCGATCAGGTGCGCGCAACGGCCCACGTGGAATGCCGCAAGGACGCCGCGGTAATCGATGAGATTCCGATGGCCTACAAGGACATCGACCAAGTGATGCATGCCCAGCGCGAGCTGGTGGAAGTGCTGCACACGTTGCGTCAGGTGGTATGCGTAAAAGGGTAAGACAATGAACAGCATGCAGGCGTTGGAGCGTTATCGGGCACTGGATCTCAAGCGTGCTGATGACGCTCAGAGGTATGTGCGGGAAGCTCTGGCCACCCAGGACGTAAAGGAAGCCTGGCTCACCCTTAGCAGGTTCGGTAATGGGTATGTCCGGGAAATAGCGGTTCGCGCGCTGGCTGGGTACGCCTCGCAGCAAGCCCTGGAGGCACTGCTGGAGCGCCTGAATGATTGGGTGCCGCAGGTTCGCGAGCAAGCGGTGCTGGGGGTTGAACGCTTCCTTGTAGAGGAACGTGCCGAGTTGTGGTTGCAGGTATTGGGCGCGGTACTGGCGTTGGCAGGAAAGGGCCGTGCTGACCACGACCTGACATTGTCCAAGGTACGCCGTTTGTTGGTGGCGCAGCAGGTGCGGCCGGCTGCGCAAGCCGCCTTTGTTGGCAGCCGTGGCAAGACGGCACGGTTTCTCTTTGAGCTGCTGCAGGATGGCTCACAGGAGTTGGTGGAGTTGGCGCTGGAGCATGCCGATGTGTCGGTTCGCCAGCGGGGCGTTGATGCCAGTGCTGGTCTGCCGGCAGCTCAGGCGTTGCCTTTGCTCGAAAAGGCGATGAGCGACTCTGCCGCCAGCGTACGGGTCATGGTGCTGCGCAGGTTGCTGACGTTGCTCCAGGACCCGCGCGAATACCTGCGCAATGCACTGCTGGAGGCGTCGCCGGCTATGCGCTCGCTGGCAAGATGGGCAGCCCATCGCTGGCAGCTGGATTGTCGTGAAGTGCTGTTGGCGCGGCTGAGTGCAGAACCTGCGCAGACTCGTCGCGAATGGCTGGGACTGATCGGGCTGGTCAAGGACCTGAACGAGGTCTCGGTTGACGAGATGATAGTGCCGGCTTTCATGTCGCCATCGCCGCATGTTCGGCAGTTGGTGCTTGAAGCGCTGGGTGATCGCGGCCTGGCGTTGCAACTCCGGGCCCTCGACGACTCCTCGGCGAAGGTCTTCAGATGTGCAGTGGCGCTCCTGAACCAGCAGTCGTGGGCGGTTATCGATGGCGCGGTGGAGGCGCTGCTGGATAGTCAGTGGTACGCGTTGCCGGACGATCGTCGGCGAGCACTGTTAGGGCTCAAGCCGCTATGGAGGCAGCTTGAGTACTTGCTGGAGCGTTTTGCGCGGTCGTCGAGTGATTCGGCCTACTGGCTGGAGAGGGTGAGCGCCTGGTGTGATGAGCAATACACCCTGGTCGATCCGCAAACGCCCAAGGCAGTACGCGATGCCTTGTTGATGCAGGTCCAGCAATTAGAGGGCGGTGAGTTGCTGCCTCCTGGGACTTCAAGACGGCTGCACTGAAAGAAACGCTGGAGCACTACGCATAAGGAATGGATATGAGCCAGGATGTGATCGAGTTGGACGGCGCCATGGGCGGCGGCCAAGTGTTGCGCAGCGGCCTGAGCCTGTCGATGGTGACCGGGCGTACGCTGCGGATTAAAAATATTCGCGCCAGGCGCAGTCGGCCAGGGCTGTTGCGTCAGCACTTGACGGCAGTGCTGGCCGCCGCCGAGGTATGTGGCGCGCGGGTCGAAGGTGCTGAACTGGGTTCCCAGGCGTTGCTGTTCGAGCCGGGGCGGATCCAGGGTGGGGACTATACGTTCTCGATCGGTACGGCCGGCAGTTGCACCCTGGTATTGCAGACGTTGCTGCCGGCATTGCTGCTGGCTCTGCAGCCCAGCCGTGTCAGCATTTGCGGCGGCACCCACAACCCGATGGCGCCTCCGGTGGATTTCCTTGAGCGTGCGTGGCTACCGCAGCTGCGGCGGATGGGCGCCCGGGTCGAGCTGACGCTGGTGCGTCATGGCTTTGTACCGGCTGGCGGTGGCGAGCTTGTGGCATTTATACATCCAGGTGCATTGATGCCATTGCACCTCACTGAGCGGGGTGAATTGAAGGGCGCCTGTGCCACCGCGTTGAGTGCCGGGCTGCCCGTTCACGTCGCCGAGCGCGAGCTGGAACGTGTTCGTCAGCGGTTGTCCATCAGCCCGGAGCAGTTGTGCGCGGTGAATCTTGATCCGGAGCACGGGCCGGGCAATGTCCTGTTGTTGGAATATGCTCATGCGCACGTCACCGAAGTGTTCAGTGCCTTTGGCCAGGCGCGATTGCGAGCAGCGGCGGTAGCCGACCAGGCTATCGAGCAGGCGCTCGAGTGGCTTGCCAGTGAAGCGGTCGTTGCCGAGCATCTGGCCGACCAGCTATTGCTGCCGATGGCACTTGCCGGCGGCGGCAGTTTCACCACGCTGCGGATGACCGAGCACTTGCAGAGCAACATGGCGGTGATCCAGCGGTTTTTGCCGGTGGTTATTGAATGCCACGATCACGGCCCTCAATTGCTGAGGATTGAATGCCGGGCGCTGTAGCCCGGCAAACGGGACCGCTCGCTAAGCGCTGAGCCGCGACCGTCCGTCTTCTGTCTGCTAATCTGCCGTCGTTGAAATCTCGACCGCCACCCGTGGACCTCTCAATGACAACGTCAACCGATCAGCACCTCGAACCCCAATCCGTCTGCAGCCCGATCACCAGCAGCGCCATTTTCATGGTCGCGACCCTGGCTCCCGGCAGCGATTCAGCCGAGGCGGTACGCAGCTGGTGTGGCGATATTGCTGGCCTGGTGCGTTCGGTCGGCAAGCGCGTTCCGGCCGGCAACCTGTCGTGTGTCGCAGGTTTTGGCTCAAAGGCGTGGGACGCGCTGTTCGGCAGCCCGCGTCCGGCGGCGTTGCATCCGTTCAAGGAAGTGGGCGTGGCCGGGCGGCTGGCACCCGCCACGCCGGGCGATATCCTGCTGCACATTCGCGCCGATCAAATGGACCTGTGTTTTGAATTGGCCACGCAGTTGATGGCCGCGCTGGGCGATGCGGTGACGGTGGTGGATGAGGTCCAGGGTTTCCGCTACTTCGACATGCGCAGCATTATCGGTTTTGTCGACGGTACCGAGAACCCGGTCGGGCGCAAGGCGGTGGGTTTCACCATTGTCGGTGATGAGGACCCGGCGTTCAGCGGCGGCAGCTATGTGCTGGTACAGAAGTACCTGCACAACATGCAGGCCTGGAACGCATTGTCGGTCGAGGCGCAGGAGCGGGTGATCGGGCGCACGAAGCTGTCGGACATCGAACTCGACGATGCGGCCAAGCCGACCAACTCCCACAGTGCGCTGACCACCATCACCAAGGACGGCGAGGAAGTGAAGATCCTGCGGGACAACATGCCGTTTGGCCGGCCGGGTGCAGGGGAGTTTGGGACGTACTTCATTGGCTACGCGCGGTCGCCGGAGCCTTTGGAATTGATGCTGGAGAACATGTTTGTCGGTCGACCTGCCGGCAACTATGACCGCCTGCTGGACTTCAGCACGGCGGTCACCGGCGGCCTGTTCTTCATACCGTCAGCCGATTTGCTTGAAGAACTGGCCGACCGCGCACCGTAGGAGCAAGCTCGCTCCTACAGGAATCCGGTGCTCACTGCGACAATCAGGAACACCCCCAGCACCGCGCGGTAAATCACGAACGGCCAGGTGGAGAACCGCTCCAGGAATTTCATCAGGCCCCAGATCGCGAAGAACGCCGAGACGCTGGCAACCACCAGGCCGAAGATCAGATGCGGCCAGGCGTGGGCGGGCAGTTCGGCGTGGAACAATACCCACAACTCCTTCAAGCCCGCCAGGGCGATCGCCGGCAAGCCCAGCAGGAACGAAAACCGAGCGGCTTCTTCACGCTTGAAGTTGAGGAACAGGGCGGCGGTCAGGGTCGAGCCCGAGCGGGAAACCCCCGGAATCAGTGCACCAATCTGCGCAACTCCGACGATCAGTGCATCCCGCAGGCGCATTTCGCCTACGGTGCGCTTATGCCTGGCGCTGAGTTCAGCCGCCGCCAACAGCGCCGCCATCACCAGGCAGGAAATCCCGATCACCATCAGCCCGCGCAACGGCGAGTTGCACGAGTTGAGCGTCGACGACAAGGCAATCCCGGCGATACCAATCGGAATCGTCGCCAATACAATGGCCACCGCCAGCTTGAACCACTGGTTGTTGTAGTCACCCTGGCGCACTGCGCTGATGCTGCCGACCGTGACCTGGCGCACGTCCTTCCAGAAGTAACTGACCACCGCAGCCAGTGCGGCCAACTGCATCGCCGCGGAAAACGCCGAGCCGGGATCCGGCCAGCCGAGCAGGGCGGGCACGATGCGCATGTGGGCGGTGGAAGAAACGGGCAACAATTCGGTGATGCCTTGAATGATGCCCAGGAAGCCGATTTGCAGGTAATCCAGGGACGCAAAGCCGACATCGAGGCCGCTGGTGCAGACGTTTGTCAAAGTACTTATCCTGAAAACAAGGGGGGGGGGAAGTGCTGCGGAGTTTAGTCTAACTTTGTAATAGTTTTGTCGTTGACAAGAGAAAATCACGATCGGTTCAGCAAGCAGAAAGCTTGGCCGATGTATTGGCATTGCCGCTGGCTTTTGTTGACAATGGCGCCCTGTTTTTTTGCCGAGATGCCCATGCCTGCAATCCCCGATACCACCGTCGAATTGATCGAGACCGGCCCTGAACACGCCGCGCTGATCGCCAACCTCTACCAGTTCTACGCCTACGAGTCCTCGGACTGGGAACAGGAAGACGTCGAGGTGGACGGCCGCTTCTACATTCACGAAGAACACCTGGCCCGCTACTGGGAAGACCCGCAGTGGAGCGCCAACCTGCTGCTGGTCGATGGCTTTATCGCAGGCTTCCTGCTGATCGAAGGCAGCGAATTGCCGGGAATCGACGCACTGGAACTGGCCGACCTGTTCATCTTGAAACGCTATCGCCGCAAGGGCATTGGCCGCGCCATCGCCACCCAGGTGTTGAGCAGTGGCGAGGCGAATTGGCTGGTGCGGTTCTATGACCAGGATGAAGTGAGCCAGGCCTTCTGGCGGACGGTGCTGGATAACCTGCCACGCCCGGTGCAGGCCATCGAGCTGGATGATGAGCCGAACCTGCTGAGCTTCCTGGTGACCCGGGCCGCCCTGCACTAATCCGTCAGCTGAATGCTGCGCCAGCCCCTGCACTGAACAGCGCCGCCTGCATCGCCTGTGGCGGCTGGCCGAACGCCCGCAGAAATGCCTGGCGCATGCGCTCGCGATCACCGAACCCGGTCTCGCGGGCGACCACTTCCACTGGATGCCGGCTGGTCTCCATCATCGCCCGGGCGGCTTCCACCCGCAGGGACTCAATGGCTTTGGCCGGGGTTTGCCCGGTTTCCTCGCGGAACACCCGGCTGAACTGGCGCGGGCTGAGCCTGGCGACAGCCGCGAGGGCTTCGACGGAAAGGTCGTGGGTCAGGTTCTCCCGGGCGTAGGCCAGGGCCAGTTGCACGCGGTCAGATTTGGGGTCCAGTTCCAGCAGCGCTGAGAGTTGCGACTGCTCGCTGCCGCGCCGCTGGGCAATCACCAGCTTGCGCGCGATGCGCCGGGCGAGGTCGCTGCCCAGGTCGTTCTCGACCATGGCCAGTGCCAGGTCCACCCCGGCGCTCATCCCGGCGCCGGTCCAGATCTGGCCGTCGACCACAAACAGCTTGTCTTCCTCCAGCCGAATCTGCGGGTAACGCTTGCGAAAAGCCGGTGCGTGCAGCCAATGGGTGGTTGCGCGCTTGCCCTCCAGCAACCCGGCCTCGGCCAGCACGAAGATGCCCATGCACAGCGAAGCAATCCGCCGCGACTGCTTCGAGGCCGCCTGGACCAGCGTCGGCAGGCTGGCGTCAGGCAGTTGGAACTCCAGGTAACCGCTGACGATCAATGTGTCATAGCCCTCGGGGCGGATCGGCGTGCTGTTCACCGAGAAGCCCTGGGACGTCATGATCGGGCCGCCATTCTCCGACACCAGGTGAAACTCATACGCCTGCTCGCCCCGCAGCAGATTCGCGCACTCGAACACCGAGCCCAGGCTAAGGCTGAGGGATTGAAAGTTCGGGTAAACCATCAGCGCAATGCTGTGCATCTCATTTCTCCAGGGGGCGCGGAGCGGTGATTGTCGGCGTGTACCGGGTAAACGGCAACCGGCTTGGCGCAATGTCCGGAATCCTTGCGGACATGACATTGTGCGGTATTGGCCCGGCTCCTAAGCTTCACTCCATTCCAACCACATCACCCCGAGGCACTGGCACATGAAAGTATTGATGGTTTTGACTTCTCACGACCAGCTTGGCAACACCGGCCGCAAGACCGGGTTCTGGCTCGAAGAATTTGCTGCACCGTACTACGCGTTCAAGGACGCCGGGGCCGACGTGACCCTGGCCTCGCCGGCCGGTGGGCAACCGCCGCTGGACCCGGTCAGTGACCTGCCGGATTCGCAAACCGACCAGACCCGCCGCTTCGCCACCGACCCGGCGGCGCAACAGGCCCTGGCGACTACCGTGAAGCTGGAATCGGTCAACGCCGGCGACTTCGACACCGTGTTCTACCCAGGCGGCCACGGCCCGCTGTGGGACCTGGCAGAGTCGAAAACCTCCATCGCCCTGATCGAGGCCTTCGAGCGAGCCGGCAAGCCCATCGGCTTTGTCTGCCACGCCCCGGGCGCCCTGCGTCACGTCAAGGCGGTCAACGGCGGGCCGCTGGTCAAGGGCCGGCGTGTCACTGGCTTCTCCAACTCCGAAGAGGCGGCGGTTGGCCTGACCGACGTGGTGCCATTCCTGATCGAAGATGATTTCAAGGCGCTGGGCGGCAAGTACGAGAAGGGTGCCGATTGGCAGTCCTTTGTGATTGAAGATGGCCTGCTGGTCACCGGGCAGAATCCTGCCAGTTCAAGCGACGTTGCCAAAGCGCTGTTGAAGCTCACCGCGTAACCCGCTAACCCCCCCCAAAAAAAGCAAGTTGCTGGCGG
>NZ_AHHC01000062.1:0-100955 GCF_000242655.1 Pseudomonas sp. PAMC 25886 | reverse complement strand
CCCCAAAAGTAACCAAAAGGGCTCTTGCCCCACCACTCGGCACCTCGCTCGGGCTCGGTGTGCCCTCACTCCGGCTTTGGACCGTGGGCCGCCGCGATGGGCCATCCTTGGCCCAGCGCGGCTAACCCGGCGTCCTGCCGGGTTACCCACGCTCCAAAGCCTGCGTTCGGCCAGCGTGGTTTAACGGGGCGCCTAGGATCAAGATCAAAAGCAGATCAAGAACACAGCGGCCTACAGGCCGGCTTGAGTGGTGTGAAGCAAAGGCAACATCAAAATCTAAAGCGGGCACGGTCCAACTGTAGGAGCTGGCTTGCCTGCGATAGCATCGCCTCGGTGTACCTGAGAGACCGAGTTGTCTGCATCGCAGGCAAGCCAGCTCCCACAGAAAAGCAGGGCTGCATCAGTTTCAGATTTGGTTTTCCCTGTGTGCCTTGGCAGTCTCAGCTGCTCTGGCTTCTACCACTCAAGCCGGCCTGTAGGCCGCTGTGCTCTTGCTTTTGATCTTGATCTGACTGCCCCAATAAGCCCGAGGCCGAACGCAGGGATTGAGGAGCGGGTAAACCGGCAGGACGCCGGTTTAGCCGCGACGGGGCAGGGACGCCCCGTCGCGGCGGCCCGCGGAGCAATGCCGGAGTGAGGGAACACCGAGCCTTAGCGAGGTGCCGACAGGCGGGGCAGAGCCCTTTGCTTACTTTGGGGCTTTTCCAAAGTGAGTCGCTGTAAGAGCGAAACCCTAATCAGCCGTTACCGAAGAAATGGATATGTACCCAAAACAGAACAGCTGGCGCAGTAATTGCCTCCCCCCCCACCCCGAGCCCCAAAAAAAGGAACACCCCGCCATGCAACTACGCGCCTTGCGCTATTTCCACGAGGTCGCCCGCTGCGCTTCGTTGCGTAAAGCGGCGGAGCGTCTATACGTCACCCCAACCGCCGTCAGCCGCCAGATCGAACACCTCGAACACTTCTTCGGCGCCGCCCTGATTGAACGCGGCCCCCGCGGCATCCGCCTCACCGCCGAGGGCGAATGCCTCGCCGAACAAGTCACCTCAACCCTGCGCGGCCTCGACCAGGTGCGCGAAGTCATCGCCAGCCGCCAAAGCCAGGTGGCCGGTAACATCAGCATCCATGTGTCAGAAAGTATCGTTTCCACCGTACTCGCACCGGTACTCGCCACGTTCTACCGCGCCCACCCCAAGGTCACCTTCAACATCGTGATCGCCAGCGCCTCCGCCACCCTCGACGCATTGTGCAGCGGCGAAGCCGACCTGGGCCTGGCGTTCTACCTGCAAGAGCGCGCCGACGTCGAAGTCACCGCCCACTGCCAGTTATGGCACCGGGTGCTGGTCAGCGCCGAACACCCCTTCGCCCAGCGCGACAGCATCGAATTGAGCGAACTGGAAGGCCAGCCCCTGGCGATTCCCGACTCGGCTTACGGCGTGCGCCAGGCCCTGGAAGTGGCCGCGAAAAAACGCGGTGTGACCCTCGAACCGGTGTTCACCACCAGCTCCCTGGAAGTGCAGAAGAGCCTGGCCCGGCAACGGGCAGCCGTGTTGATTTTGCCCCAGGTAGAGGCAGACGTGCGTGACCTGGGTGACGGCCTGGTAGCCGTGCCGATCGCCGATGAAGACCTCGGGCGCATCCGCATCGACCTGTGTGTGTACCGCAACCGCCCCCGCTCGGTGGCGGTGCTCAAGTGCCAGGAGATGCTGGCGGGGGCGATGCAGCGCTGTTCGTTGAACTGAGCCTCAGAAGATATTGATCGGTACATTGGCGACGAGGCGGAACTCGTCGTAGCTGCCGTCAATCTGCCCGCCGCTGGCGCGGTGGTTGTAGACGATGGTGCGCAGTACGCTGTTCTTGAGCGGCCCCGACTGGATCACGTAGGCCAGCATCAAGCCGTTTTCGTTGTGCTTGGCGCCGTCCAGGCTGCGCACGTTGTAGCCGGTGTTGTGGCCGTTGCGGTCGCCGTCGTAGTGGGTGCCGTCGATGTCCCAGCCCTTGGCGTGCCACAGGCTGGCGGTGAGGCCGGGCACGCCGTAGGCGGCGAAGTCCAGGTCGTAGCGCAGTTGCCAGGACTTTTCGTTGGGGCCGTTGTAGTCCGAGTACAGCGAGTTGGCCATGTAGTTGCCGGTGGACTCCCACACGTAGTCGAAGTATTCGTTGCCGAACACCTGCTGCCAGGCCAGGGTCAGGCTGTGGGCCAGGTGCGTGGCGGTGAAGGCCAGGCTGGCGGCGTTGTTGTCGATGTAGCCGAGGTTTTTGTCCCCCGAGTCGCTGGTGTGGTAGTAGTTGAAGGCGGTCTTCAAGGCGATGTCGCTTTTGTCGCCGATGCGGTGGGTCAGGCCGACGTAGGTCTGGTCCCACATGTCTTCGAAGCGCGACGCGTAGACGCTGGCTTCCAGTCCGTAACCCGGCTTGACCGTGGCCCCCAGGTAGCTGATGCGTGAGCCGGTGTAGGCGCGGTTGCCGAAGGTGGTGGTGAGTTTTTCGGCGCCGGTGCCGGTGCGTGGGATCGCCCGTTCGAAGCTGCCGCCCTGCACCGACAGCCAGTCGAATTCGTTGCTGAAAAGGCCCACACCCTGGAAGCTGGAGGGCAGGGCGCGGTTGTCTTTGTAGCGCAGGATCGGGTTGTCGGTCATCAGCCGGCCGGCCTTGATCTCGGTGCTCGACAGGCGAAAACGCACGTCGCCCACCCCCAGGCGGCTCCAGGTGGGAATCGCGTCGCCGTCGCCATCCACCAGCACCCGGTCGCCGCCATTGGCCACCTTGCCGTGGCCGCGCTCCAGGTTGACCGCGCTGAAGATTCCCGCGTCCACGCCCACGCCAATCAGGCCCTGGGTGTAGCCGGAGCTGTACTTGAGCATGCTGGTCTGGACCCAGGTTTCCCGCACGCGGGTAGGTTCGATACCGCCGGCTTTCTTGATGCTCAGGTGAGTGGTGCGCTTAGTGTGCTGGTTGGAGTAGTAGTGACGCAGGTTCAGGTCCAGGGTGCTGCCTTCGAGGAAGCCCGGTGCGCTGGCTTGAGCGTTGTCCTGAGCGAAAACCTGGGTGCTGGACGCCAGAGTGACGGCCAGCAAAAGACGTGGATACATGGTAAATCCCCATACAAATCAGACGTAAGGCGACCGTCCCGGCAGGCCCTTGGGCGCTGCCGGTCGGTGGCGAAAAGACGCGGGACAGTGGGAAAAAGGTGTTCAGCGAACCGGGGCTTCTGTGAGCCGGGTTTCGCGGGCCGGGCTGCCGGGCAGCGGCGGGCGGGTTTCCTTGGCGAACCAGGCGGCGGTGAGGCACACCAGGTTGGCGACCAGCAGGTACCAGACCGGCGACATCGGGTCACCGGTGGTGCCGATCAGCCAGGTGATGATGATCTGCGCGGTGCCGCCAAACGCCGCCACACCGAAGGCGTAGACGATGGAGAAGCCGGTGGAGCGCACGGATTTCGGGAAGCTTTCCACCAGCAGCACGATCAGTGCCGCGCCACTCATGCCGTGCAGGCCCGAGAGTACGGCCAGGGTCAGCAGGAAGGTCGCAGGGCTTGGGTGCTCGGTCATCAGTTGCAGGGCCGGGAACAGGATTAACAGCAACACCACCCGGGGTGTCATCAGGATCGTCCGGCGCCCGAAGCGGTCGCAGAGCATGCCGCCAGCCACTGCGCACACGGCCATGGCAGCGCCCGCCACCAGGGTCGAGAGCATGGAGATGCTGGTGGGCAGCTTCAGCTCGGTGAGGGCGAAGGTGGTCATGTAGTTGAGGAAGTATTGGGTGATGGTGCTGCCGGAAAGAATCAGCAACCCCAGCACCAGTGCGCGCCGGTGTTTGCCGCAGACTTCCCGCACCAGGTCGCCGGTGCTGGTCTGCTCGCCATGGCCGTGGAAGGTTTCGGCAAGGTTGCGGCGGATGTATATGCCGATCGGCAACACCAGCAGGCCGAACACGAACGGTACGCGCCAGCCCCAGCTGTTGAGGTCTTCCGGGGACATGACTTTGGTCAGGGTGAAGCCCACCAGCCCGGCCACCATGGCGGCCACGCCCTGGGCAACCACTTGCCAGCAGGCATAGGTGCCGCGTTTGTGCGGTGGCGCAGCTTCGAGGATGTAGGTGGTAGCGGGGCCGGCCTCACCGCCCCAGGCCAGGCCCTGAATCATGCGGGTGACCACCAGCAGGATCGGCGCGGCGATGCCGATGGTCTCGTAGCCGGGCAATATCGCGATGCTGCCGGTGCCCACGGCCATCATCACCAGGGTCAACAGCATCGCCGGTTTGCGCCCGACGCGGTCGGCGTAGGCGCCGATCAGTACTGCGCCCAGGGGCCGGACGATAAAGCCGATACCGAAGGCCGTGACCGACAGCATCAAGCTGACGAAGGCGCTGTCGGACGGGAAGAACGTGTGGCCGATCATCACCGCAAAGGTTGCGTACACACCAAAGTCGAAAAACTCCACGGCGTTGCCCAGGACCACGGCGAAGATGCTCTTTTTGCCGGCGTCCGGAGACGGTGTTTCGGGTGCGTGATCAGGATCGGTTCGTGTCAATTGCTCAGTGTGCATACCAGCCCCTCGATTTTAGTTATAGGTCGTCCGAGCTCCCGGCCGGTGAGGCCCGGAGCTGGCGTGTGGGTGGGCAGTTCTTACAGCGTCAAAGTCAGGAAGGATTCGGCCAGTGGTGGATTGCGCCACGCCAGCTCTCGTAGGTTTTAGCGATTTGCAGCAGCCATTGATCAGCGAAGCGCGGGGCGATCATCTGCAGGCCGATGGGCATGCCATCGGCGGCGAAACCGCAGTTGATCGACAGCGCCGGTTGTTCGCCCATGTTCCAGGGCACGGTGAACACGATGTGCTCGAACGGCAATTGCGGGTCGTTGCTCGGTGACGGCCACTCGGCCGGGAAGGCGTTGACCTGGTTGGTGGGGGAGAGCACCAGGTCGAGTTCGTTGAACACCTGCGCGGCGCGGCGGCGCATTTCGAAGGTCTGGTTGAAGCCCTTCACGGCCTGTACGCCACTGATCTCGGCACCCGGCGCGGCCCAGTCGCGGATGTAGGGCAAGACCTTGTCGAACTGCTCGCTGCTCAGGGCCGATAAGTCGCCCCACTGGCGAGCGCGCCAGAAGTGGTCGAGGCCGTCGAGTTGGTTGCGGTCCATGATCGGCGGGATCAGCGTGACCTTCGCGCCATGGGCTTCGAACAATCGCGCTGCCTGCTCCACGGCTTCACATACGAAGCCTTCCGGCTGCATGCCCACTCCGGGCTCAAGCATCAGGCCGACGCGCAGGCCTTTGACAGACAGCGGCTGGTTGCTCCACGCAGTGGTGAGCGGGGGCAGGCTGGTGGCGTCGCGGGCATCGGGGCGGGCCAGGTGTTGCATCAGCAGCACGCAGTCGTCGACGGTACGGGTCATGGGGCCGGCGGCGCGGCCGGTGTAGTACGGGTCGATGGGGATGCGCCCCAGGGTCGGCTTGAACCCCACCAGGCCACACCAGGCGGCGGGCAGGCGCACCGAGCCGCCGATGTCGGTGCCCACGTGCAGCGGGCCATAGCCGGCGGCGGCCGCAGCGGCCGCACCGGAGCTGGAGCCGCCGGTGTTGTTGGCGGTATTCCACGGGTTGCGGGTGATGCCATGGAAGCTCGACAGACCGGAAGACAGCATGCCGAAATCCGGGTTGGTGGTCTTGGCCAGAATGATCGCGCCCGCTTCACGCATGCGGGCGGCGGGCGGTGCGTCCTTGAGGGCCGGGGTCAGGCGGGTGGCGGCGCTGCCAAGGGGAATGGGCACGCCTTCGGTGGCGATCAATTCCTTGAGGGTCACCGGCACGCCGTCGAGGGCGCCGTTGGGTTGGCCCTTGTTCCAGCGTTCGGTGGAGGCCTGGGCCTGCTGGCGCACCTGCTGCGGGTCGAAGGCGTAGAGCGCGTTGATCTGCGGCTCCCAGCGGTCGATATGGGCCAGGAGCTGGTCGTAATAGTCGATGGGCGCGAGTTGCCGGCTGGCGAATTGCGCCAGCAGTTCGGCGGCCGTAAGGGTGTGCAGGTCAGTCATCGAACGCTTCCTTGGGATGGGCCGGGTGGCTCATGGCGGGTTGCAGTAGGCATGACTATATAAACCCGGGTGTGGCGCGGCCATCACAATCGATGCAGTTCAGTGTTGCGTTTTTGTGTGCACTGACAGCGTGCCGCTAGTGGTCGTAAAGCGCCAACAGCACGGTGACGTTGTCCCGCCCGGAGTACTCCACGCTCAGGTCCAGCAGGCGTTCGCAGGCGGTTTGCAGGGTGTGGCGGGTGGCAGCGGCAAGGACCTGGGCGATTTCCTGATGGGGCACGCAGCCGTGCAGGCCGTCACTGCAGAGCATCAGCAGGTCGCCTGGCAGCACCGGCTGTACGCGTATCTGCGGTTCGACCCGTGCCGCCGGCCCGATGGCCTGCAACAGCAAGTTGCGCGCCGGCAGGCGGTCGACCTTGCCGGCCTCCAGCGCCTGCTGGTACCAGGTCTGGTCCCGGGTCAACAGCGCCAACTCGCCGTCGCGGTAACGGTACAGTCGGCTGTCGCCGACATGGAAGACCAGCAGCGGGCCTGGGTGGTGCGGGCGCCACAGGCCGGTCAGGGTGGTGCCCATGCCGTTGCCTTCGCTCATCTGCCGGGCGACGTTGCGGGCGTACACCTGGGCATTGACCTGGTCGATGGCGTCGTGCAGCACGCTCACGGCGTGCATTGCCGGGTCGGACCAAGTGGCATCGGGGTCGCTGGAGTAGGCCGGTGCGTCGGTTCCGTGGGCGTTGAGATGCTCCCGCAGGCAGGTCAGGGCCATTGCACTGGCCAGGGCGCCGGCTTCGTGGCCGCCCATGCCGTCGGCCACCGCCAGCAGTTGCAGGTCGGTATCCAGCAGAAAGTTGTCTTCGTTGCTCTCGCGTACCGGGCCGACGTCGCTCAGGCCGCAGGCAATCGCCGTGGCGAGGCGGTGCGGGCCAGCGGGGCTGAGGCTGGAGTCGGTCATGGGGTGGGCTCAAAGCTGTGGAGGAAGGCGAGGCGGTGGGCCTCGTTCTCGATGTGTTCGGCCAGGCGTTGCAGGAACGCCTGGCGCAGGGACGTGGTGCGTGCGGCACGGCTGACGACGATGCGTGCGATGGGGCCGATCAGCACGGCCAGGCGCCGTTCGGCCATTTCGCTGAAGGCCGGATCGATCCCGGGTTCGAGGGCGTGGGTGGGGTCGCGGATCAGCGTCACCACCGTCGGTTCGCTGACCGGTGCCGGGGCCGCTGTGGGTGGGTTCAAGCGCTGGAACAGCGACTGGCTGGCGCTGGCAAACTGTTCACGGCCGCGTTCCGAGGGAATGTGCGGCAACAGCGCGGCGCATACCGCTTCGAAATCTTGCGAGGCGTTCAGGCTCTTGCGCACCAGAAAGCGCGCCAGTGGGCCGATCTGGTGGGACAGCAGCGACTCCAATTCCGGCATCACCGCGAGTTTCCACGGGGTGAGGGTTTCCAAAGGCTCGGTGGCCGCCGTCGCCGTGGTCGGCGGGGTGTGCACGCCGAGGCTCTGGTTGGGGCGCATGAGCACGGTGCGATCGTCGTCGATCTCGGCGTTGATCCAGGTGCCGGTGGTGGTGCTGCCGATCAAGGCTTGCAGGTCATCGAGAAAGGCCTGGGCCGAGGGGTAGCGTTCACTCGGGCGCTTGGCCAGGGCGCGTGCGATCACGCTGTCCAGCGCCGGGTCGAGGGCCAGGTTGAGGCTCGACGGTGCCACCGGTGTCTGGTTGAGGATCTGCTGCATGACCATGGTGGCCGAGCCGGAAAACGGTCGCTCGCCGGTCAACAGTTGATAGAGCACGATGCCGGCGGAGAAGACGTCCGAGCGCCCGTCGATCAGTTCGCCGCAGAATTGCTCCGGCGACATGTAGCTGGGAGTGCCGATCATCGAGCCGGTCTGGGTCAGGGTCGATGAGTCCAGGCGGGCCACGCCGAAGTCGGTGACCTTGACCTGATCGTCGGCGGTAATCAGCAGGTTGGCCGGCTTGATGTCGCGGTGCACCACGCCCTTGGAGTGCGCGTATTCCAGGGCCAGCAGCAATTGGCGCATCCAGCCCAGGCTGTGGCTCAGCTCGCGCGGTGTTTGTGCGGCCAGCACGGTGTTGAGCGGTGTGCCTTCGACAAATTCCATGGCGATGTAGGCCGAGCCCTCGTCTTCGCCGTAGTCGTAGACCGCGACGATATTGGGGTGCATCAGCCGGCCCGCTGCCTGCGCTTCGTTCTTGAAACGGCTGACCAGCTCGGCGTGGTGGCTGTCGCCGAACAGCTCTTTGCGGATGGTCTTGAGCGCTACGGTGCGGGCGATGTGCGGGTCGAATGCCTTGTACACCGTGCCCATGGCCCCTTTGCCGAGCACGCTGTCGATGCGGTATTTGCCGAGTTGTTCAAGCATGGCGGTGCACCTACTCCTCAAGCATTTTCATGGCGCTGGCCAGGCTGGTGCGCATGCGCCCGAAGGATTGGCCCAGGCGTGCCAGTTCATCGTTGCCGCTTACGTCTATCGGCGGCACGTCGGTTTCACCCAGGCTGACCCGATCGGCCAGGGCCGACATCTGCCGCAGGCGCCGGGTGACAAACAGGTGCACCGCCACGTTCAAGGCCACCAGCAGCACCGCGAAAATCCCCAGCATCGACAGCATGTAGCTGTGGAGCATGCTGTTGGCCCGCTGCAACGGCAGGGCCAGCGGCACCGAGACCAGTTGTGCGCCGATGGTGTCGTTGAGTTTCCAGCCAAAGCCGTTCACCGCACCGTAGATGTCGACCATGGTTTTGGGCGCCGCGTCCGGGGTGCTGTGGCAGGCCAGGCAGGCACCGTCCTTGATCTGGATCGGTCGCGCGATGTACAGCGACGGGCCGTCCTTGTCGGTGCGCTCGCCCACCAGTTCATCGGTGGTGGGCTGGTTGCGCAGGTTGTTGATCAGGCTTTTTTCCCAGTCGTCGGCCAGGTCCCGGGGGTTGGTGGGGTTGAGGGTGGCTTCCTTGTAGGCGTAGTCCGGGTAGGACTTGAGCAATTCCTGCAGGTGCGAGATGGCGGCGAAGTCGGGCACCGACTGGGGCAGGAATTGGAATTTCAGGCGGTTTTCCAGCAGCGGCACGATTTGCTCGGCGGTGTAGGTGCTCGCAGCGGTGGCCGAGCGCATCAGCAGGCGCGCGGTTTCCAGGGTTTCCCGGCGTGCGCTTTGTTGCAGCATGTAGTGGGTGGCGACGCTGGTGGCAATGAAACCGACCACGAAGACGGCGAGGAACACCACGTTGAATTTTACCGCGAGCGACAATTTCATAAGGCCCCTTGGGTGCAGGCAAGGTTGAACGACGGGCAGGCCGTTAATGAGGGTTTTTCCGGCGCTCCAGGCGCAGCAGTTCGATCTCCCACTCCAGCACGCCGCCGCGGTTGGTCTTCACGGCCTGGCGAAAGGCCGGGTCTGTGAGGCGCGGGGCGAAACGGCTGGCGAGCATTTGCTGGCTGAGGTTCAGCGGGCTGACGACCCAGGGCGCGATGTCTTCGTAGGTGACGTCGCGTTCCTTTTTCAGCGCGGGGGCGGCAGGGATTTTTTTACCCAGCGCCACCAACGGATCAAGGAAGGGCCGGGGCAGGGCGTCGACAAACGCCTGTTCCGGGCGGGCGGTGGTTTTCAGGGGGGCGTCACCGGCGCGTTGGGCAAAGTCTTCGTGGTTCAGGGTGAGGGTGCGGCCGGCCTTGCCGTGGTTGTCCAGTTCGGTGACAGGCTGGCGGCCGTCTTCGACGAACATTTCGCTCTGGCGTGGCCCGACATGAATCACACTGGCGCTGTTGGTCACGTTGAACGCCAGACCACCGGCGTTGACTGCGAGGCTGGCATGGGCGCTTGCAGCCACTGGTTGCAGCTTCAACCAGCCGCTGAGCAGATTGATTTGTGCGGCCTTGCTGTTGGTGGCGATCAGGATTCGTGTGTCGGGCCCCAGGGCGACGATGGCCGGTGCCAGCCCTTCGATCTGGATGCCGGTGCCGCCGGTTTGCAGAATGTCGCCGCCTTGCAGGCGCGTGCCGGCGCCGATGGTGTAAAGGGTGGTGGCACGGATCAGGTGCAGGGGTTTTTCCGCAAAGGAAATCACCGCGATAGTGGCCGGGGCCGCAAGCACGTGCGGCAGCTGAAACAGCCCGGCGAGCAATAGGAGTATCGAAAGTTTCTTCACGTGGGCGCCAGTCATCGAGCGAGTCGGGGTTGCGTGCGCAAGGCATCGCAGGGCCGCAGGCTACCCGTTGCGGGGCCTGGGCAATAAGGCAATTTTGCGTATGGATCCGGCGCAATCCGATTGAGCAAAATCATGGAATAAAGCGCCGAGGGAGGGTGTTCTTCTCATGGTTTCGCGTGATTCAGGCAGCCGCTTTTTGCTGGCGCGAGACCGATGACTTTCCTCTCGTCAGGAGCACCTATGACCACCCAGTGCATGAACGCCTTTTCCTCCACCAAGCTCTTCCTGCAACAGAACTTCATGACCGCCAAGCGCATTCCTTCGGGATTGATCGCGGGCATCAACGTGTTCGACGTGAACGACCACAAAGCCGGCGGCTACCGCCTGGCCACCCTGGATAAACCCGGTGAGTACGGCAAGATCGAACGGCCGCTGATGGGCCATTGGGTGCCCCAGGGCAGTTTTTGCGATATCCCCGCCAACCCGGGCGCCACGGGCTACGTGTTCACTCCGGATTTCAGTGGCTGTTCGATCCTGATCGACCATATCGACGACACCACCTACCGGGTGTTCCACGTGCAGGGCGGCAGCGATTACCTGAACAAGGAATACCTCAGCCGCTTCGACGGCCACGGGCTGGGCTTCGCCACGGCGATGACCTTTGATGACTATGGCGAGGACGCCTATCCCCGGGGCTTTGCGTTCATGAAGTTCGAAGAAGGCCGCTGGTGGATTTATTTCCAGCGCCAGAACGGCGTGGGGCTGAATTTTGCCTATGGCAAATTCCAAATGAACGGCGCGCAAACCGTACGCGGTGGCGGGCGCATCCCGGTGCCTAACCTCAAGCGCGAGTCGCCGCGCCATGGCGTGGTGCACAGCGGCAAGGCCCTGCCGATGCCGGCCAGCCGGCTGACCGAACTCAAGGTTGAAGTCTGGTAGTGCCCCGGTTGAAAAATAATCGGGAATAAAAACTGATGGCTGATTGTTCATCCTGCAGACGCTGACAATTGACCCTCGACGGACTTCAAGATGATTGCACTGACGTTTCTTAAAACTCTCCCTGGCAGGCGCGTGATGAGCAGCACCGACCCTGATGTTGTGGCACGCCGTAATCGCCTGGCGCTGCTGGCGTTGCAAGTGATCGGCATGGTCGTGTTGATCGCCTGTGCCATCGATGCCCAAAGGGCGCAGGCGCAGGACCTGCCCGACCCGTTGAGCGGTGACGCGAAGACGATCCTGATGACCGTGCGGGCCGAAGGTGTGCAGATCTACAACTGCGCTAAGGACGGCAACGGCCAGTTGACCTGGCAGTTTCGCGAGCCGCTGGCGACGCTGATGATCAATGGCAAGACGGTGGGCCGGCACTTTGCGGGGCCGACCTGGCAGCTGGATGATCGCAGCGCCGTGGTCGGCAAAGTGGCTGCCCAGGCGCCGGGGGCAACGGGGCGGGATATTTCGCTGTTGCGCCTGGATGTGGTGAGCCATCAAGGCGTTGGCGGGCTGTCACCGGTGGTGGCGGTGCAACGGCTGCACACCGAAGGTGGCGTATTCAGCGGCCGTTGTGAGCACGACGGCGATTTGCACGTAGAGCCTTACCGCGCCGACTACCGTTTTCTCGGCCAGTAATCATTACTGCGTCACCCCGGGCCGCTCGGCTCGGTCGTAACACCCTCTGAACGTTTTCTTGCCTCGCGCCGGTAGCCATCGGTGTGCGGCGAAGCTGTGCCTGCAATTCAACCAATAATGATAGGAGCTTTACATGATCACTCGTTTACTCGCTGTCGCGGCGGTTTCCCTTGTTGCCTCGACGTGTGCCCAGGCGGCTGAAAGCGGTGCCACTGACTGGACCGGTTTCTACGGTGGCTTGAACGCCGGTGTTGGCTTCGGGGGTGACGGCGACGTCAATACCCAAGGCCAGGCGGCACCGAATATTGCCAATATCAACGGTGGCGCGCGTCCGGGTCGGGTGAACCTGGACCGTAACGGCTTCGTCGGTGGTGCGCAGATTGGCTACAACTACCAGTTCGGCCAATGGGTGGCGGGCGTCGAGGCCGATATCTCCCACACCGACCTGCAAGACAGCCGCAACATCGGCACCTCGCAACTGAATACGCACCTGGCGCTGAACAACAAGTTTGAGTCGAAGATCAAATACCTCGGCACCCTGCGCGGTCGCCTGGGTTACGCCTTTGACCATACGTTGATCTACGGCACCGCGGGCCTGGCGTATGGCGAAACCAGCCAGAGCGTGGATATGTTTGGCCCTACCGGCAATACCCAGTTCAGCGGTGATCAAAGTCACTTCAAGATGGGCTACACAGTGGGCGCAGGTATCGAACAGGCGATCACGCAAAACCTGTCGATCAAGACCGAATACCTGTACTACGACCTGGGCGAAGACAAGCTGAACGTGGCAGTGATTCCGGGCAGCGGTGGGGCGGGCACGGGTTATGACTCGAAATTCAAGAATGACGGGCAGATGCTGCGGGTGGGGTTGAACTGGAAGTTTGATTGATCGGTAGCAAGGCCTCAGGCGCAGGCGCCTGAGGCTGTTTTCGGGCGTGGCGAATGCCTGTGATAGACGCGGCTTGGCCGGGGTTTTGGTTTTTTGCGGGATTGGAAAGACACCCATGTTGCTGGGTCAAAGCGGGAAGCTGACACCACCGCTTCCTGAAGCAGCATGATGGAAACAGCGTCAGACTCATCCGGGTATTCGGTATCGAGGATGATCTCCAGAGTGTCTTTGTCTCGGTAGCCGCTGCAGGTCGGAATCAGGCTGAAGGCGTGATCTATACCTTCGGACTCATTTGGTTCGCAAATAGATGAAACAACACCCACATAAACGTTCCGATCGTTCAGCGTGAACATGCATTGAGAACCGCGCGCTATGGATTCTCTGAGCAGTGTTCTGAGGGGGCGGCCAGTTAGAAGCTCCAGCATCAATTGCTGGTTCAGCTCTTCCTCTGAAGCAAGTTGCAGCCGTTGACGACGCCAACGAACAAATAGTCGAGCCCAGAAGTACGGAATAATCATGGCTGTCAGACCGACCTGGAGCAAAAAGACCCAGAGGCCATGATTTCTATCGGTGGCGATGTCCAGCTCTACCAGCAGATTGCCCAGATAGGCGCTGTAATCAATGGGGATGGTGTGGCCTGCCAGTTGCAGTGGCTGTTTGGACAGGCAAAGAATCAATGTGGTCAGTACGAACGACAGTATCAGGCAGGTCCAGCCCAATCGCGCGACCTGTAAATAGAGTAACTGGCCCTCAAAGCGGTGAAGGCGGCAGTAATGGCCAGGGTGTTTCAGGCACACCAAATAGCCACTCACCAGTAACGGCAGTATCAGCAGTAGTCCCATGGGTTATTTAAATATCAGTTCACGTACCTTGCGCTTGTGTTCCTTGAACTCGGGCGAGTTGGTGATTTCCGAAGGGTCGACCGAAATACCCCACTCACCCACAATCCTCATGGTTTTGTATCGCTTGATAGCCCGGATATTTTCCAGATCTTCTTCAGTGGGTTTCTTGAACCACGCAAATGACTCAAACATGACCGGTGCCCTCGAAAAGTAGTAACCGGTTTTATAGCAAGAGTCGTTTTAGCAGACTACTGATGGCTCCCATCCAGAAGTCTCCATGTATCGTAGGAAACGTCCTCAGTTGCTCCAGCGGCCTAAAACGTCGGCGGCGTAATCACCCAAATCACCACCGCATCCACCTTCCCGGGGTTGCCATACCGATGGGGCTCACTGCTGGGGAAGCTGAAACTGTCCCCTTCATCCAGCTGAAAATGCCGCTCACCCACCCATAGCTCGAATTTCCCGCTCAACACATAACCCGCTTCTTCGCCCTCATGGCTATAACTCTGCTGGCTATAGGTCCCCGGCGGAAAGCGCGAATGGAGCATTTCCAGCTGGTGATTGGGCAGGGGTGTCAGCAACTGGTCGACGATGCCATCTTCATAGTGAATGCTCTGGCGATTGTTTTTGCGCACCACAAAGCCTTCGTCCTCCGCGGCCGGCGTGGTCTCGCTGGCAAAAAACCACTGGATCGTCACGCCCAGGCTGCGGGCGATATTGAACAGCGCCGGGATCGACGGGTAGGCGAGGTTGCGTTCCAGCTGGCTGATGTAGCCGGCGGTCAATTCGCTCCTCTGTGCCAATTCGGTGAGCGTCATGCCCCGGGCCTTGCGCAAGCCCCGGATGCGGGTGCCGAGAAACAGCTGTGGCGGTTGGTCGTTCAAATGTCCCACGCTACCTTCAATCCTTCATAAATCGCCTCTTCGGCGGTACGCGGCGCCAGGCAGTCGCCGATACGCGTGAACGCCACCTGGCCTTGCAGTTCTGCGCCCAGAGTGTCCACTGGCTGATGGCCCTGGCACAACACCAGGGTGTCGATATTTTCCAGCAACATCGGCTCGCCGCTGGCGGTGTGTTGCAGGTAGACGGTGGTGTCGTCGCAGCCGTACAAACGGGCGTAAGGGATGATCGGAATGCCCAGCCGATGCAGTTCACCGGCCAGTTGATCACGTACGTACAACGGGAGGTTTTCCCCGCAATGGGTGCCGTTCACTGCCAGTTGCACCTGATGGCCGGCGCGGGTCAGGCGTTCGGCGATGCCCGGGCCAATCCAGTCGCAACGCCAATCCACCACCACCACCGAACGGCCAAGCGGAACCTCATCGCGTAGCACTTGCCAGGCGTCCACCATCTGTAATTCGCCGCCGCGTTCGAAGGCCGGCCAGTAGGGCTCGGCGCCAGTGGCGATGATTACCTGGTCGGGCTGTTCGCGCGCCACCAACGCGCGGTCGACGCGGGTATTGCGCACCACGCGGACCCCGGCCAGTTCCATCTCGCGCTGCAAGTTGGTACTGGCGCCGCCGAACTCGCTGCGACGTGGCAGCAATTGCGCGAGCAGTACCTGGCCGCCCAGCTGGGCGCTGGCTTCATACAAGGTCACCGCATGCCCGCGTTGCGCCGCCACCGCGGCTGCCTTCATTCCCGCCGGGCCGCCACCGACCACCATGATCCGCTTGCGTCGCAGTGCCGGTTGCAACTGGCCAAACTGCAATTCGCGGCCGGTCTCGGGGTGCTGGATGCAGGAGATCGGCAAACCCTTGTGGAAGTGGCCGATACACGCCTGATTGCAGGCGATGCACGCCCGTACATCTTCGGCATGGCCGCTTGAGGTCTTGGCTGGCATTCGGGGGTCGCAGATCAGCGCGCGGGTCATGCCGCACACGTCGGCCTGGCCCCGTTGCAGCATCAGTTCAGCCTCCTGGGGCTGGTTGATGCGCCCGGTGACGAACAGCGGAATCGACAGGCTGGCCTTGAACGTCGCCGCCTCTGTCGCCAGGTACGCAGGGGCAATGGCCATGGGCGGCACGATGTGGATCGCGCCGCCAAGGGAGGCCGAGGTGCCGGCGACGATGTGCACGTAATCCAGCGCTGACTGAAGGCGTTGCACGGCCGCCAGGGAGTCCTCTTCGGTCAGGCCTTCGGGGTCGCGCTCATCAGCGGAAATGCGCAGGCCGATGATGAAATGCTCGTCGGTTGCGGACCGTACTGCGGCGATGATTTCCCGCAGGAAGCGCAGGCGTTGTTCCAGCTCGCCGTTGTAGCCGTCGGTGCGACGGTTCACTCGCGGGTTGAGAAACTGCGCCGGCAGATAACCATGGCTGGCGACCACCTCCACACCATCAATCCCGGCCTGATACAGGCGCTTCGCCGCCGCGCCGTAGCCCGCGACGATCTCGTCGATCATCGCCTGGTCAAGGGCCCGGGGCATCACCCGAAACCGCTCGTTTGGCACTCCGGAAGCCGAGTAGGCCACCGCCAGCAAGCCGTCAGCCGACTCCATGATTTCCCGCCCCGGATGGAAAATCTGCGACAGCACCACGGTGCCGTGGGCATGGCAGGTCTCGGCCAGTTGGCGGTAGCCGTCGATGCAGCTGTCATCGGTGGCCATCAGCACATGGGAGGTGTAGCGGGCGCTGTCGTGCACCCCGGCGACCTGCAACACAATCAGCCCCACGCCGCCCTCGGCGCGGGCCCGGTGGTAGGCGATCAGCTGTTCGTTGACCCGGTTGTCGGTGGGCATCGAGGTGTCGTGCCCGCTGGACATGATGCGGTTTTTCAGGCGTTTGCCGCGCAGTACCAACGGTTCAAAAAGATGCGGAAAGGCATGGGGCGACATGGTGCGGATACTCCAGGCACTGTTGTTATTATTTTTCTATAGGAGGTCAGCCTCAGTAAAAAATCAACTTGTTTTTTTACTGATGACTGGATTAGCGTCAGCCCCATCACCCACCCGCCTGGAGAATAAAAATGACTGGCGCCACCGAACAACACCTGCGTGAAGAGCTTGCCGCCTGCTACCGGCTGATCGCGCACTTTCGCATGAGCGATTTGATCTTCACCCATATCTCGGTGCGCATTCCGGGGCCCGAACACCACTTTTTGATCAACCCCTATGGGCTGATGTTCGAGGAGATCACCGCCTCCAGCCTGGTAAAAATCGGCCTGGACGGGCGCGCGGTCGAGGCGTCGGCCCATGGCGTCAACCCGGCGGGGTTTGTGATCCACAGCGCCATTCACGGGGCTCGCGAAGACGCCCAGTGCGTGCTGCACACCCACACCCGCGCCGGCTGTGCAGTGGCGGCACTGGAATGCGGGCTGTTGCCGGTGAACCAGATTTCCATGGAGTTCTACGGCAAGGTCGCCTATCACGACTACGAAGGCGTGGCGCTGGACATGGACGAGCAACAACGCCTGGTTCGCGACCTCGGTGACAAGCCGGTGTTGATGCTGCGCAACCACGGCCTGTTGACGGTGGGGGAGACGGTCAGCCAGGCGTTCCTGCGCATGTATTACCTGGAAAAGGCCTGCGATATCCAGATCGCCGCCCAGGCCTGCGGCAAGCTGATCCTGCCGCCTGCGGCTGTGTGCGAACACACCGAGCGCCAGTTCAATGACCCGGGCCGGCCACTGGAAGAGGGTGAGCTGGCGGACCTGGATGCCATGCAGCTGGCATGGGCGGCATTGCTGCGGTTGCTGGATCGGGTGTCGCCGGGGTTCCGGGAGTGAGGTAGAGTCGTCCAGCCGACTCAACCCAAGGACACCGCCTCATGACCCAGGAATCCCGTTTCTCCCGCATGGAACCGGAGTTGCGCAAGGCCAATCTGGTCCAGGCGACATTGGCCTGCCTCAAGCGCGACGGCTTCCAGGGCGCGTCGATCCGCAAGATCAGCGCCGAAGCCGGGGTGTCGGTGGGGCTGATCAGCCATCACTACTCGGGCAAGGATGAGCTGGTGGCCGAGGCCTATCGGTCGATTACCCGGCAGGTGATGGATCTGCTGCGTGATGCCATGGCCAAGGCACCGCCCAGCCCGCGGGAGCGGCTCTCGGCGTTCTTTCGCGGCTCGTTTTCCCCTGAATTGCTGGACCCGCAACTGCTGGATGCCTGGCTGGTGTTCTGGGGCGCGGTCAAGACCGCCCCGGCGATCAATCAGGCCCACGAACACTCCTATGGCGAGTACCGCACCATCATGCGTTCGGCCCTGGTGGACATGGCTGCTGAAGAAGCCTGGGAGCGTTTCGACGCGGATTTGGCAGCGATTGCCTTGAGCGCCTTGCTCGATGGTTTGTGGCTGGAATCGGGGCTCAACCCCGGTACGTTCACCCCGGAGCAGGGCATCCAGATCTGCGAAGCGTGGGTCGATGGCTTGCAGGCTGGCGGCCGCCAGCGCTTCCGGATCAAACCCTGAACTGACGAATTCTCGCCGGCTGGACGCAATGTTCAGGCCGGCATTCCCCCTCGAAAAATATTTGCAGTTACCCGATTGCCTCCTTGCTGAACACTCGTTTAGTATCGCCCCATGTCGCACCCCTCAAGCCAATTAAAATAATTCGAGGATTCCATGACTACCGATCCGTCCGTGCTCACTCAAGTGCAAGCAGGCGTTGCCTGGATCACCCTCAATCGCGGCGCCCAGCGCAATGCCCTGGACATCCCGACCCTCAAGCACCTGCAGGCGTTGCTGGACGGTTTCAACAGCGACCCGGCCGTGCGCGTGGTGGTGCTGACCGCCAGCGGTCGCAGCTTCTGCGCCGGTGCCGACCTCGCTGAGTGGGCCGACGCCGAAGCCCGTGGCGCCCTCGAAACCTACGGCTGGACCGAAACCGCCCACGCCCTGATGACCCGCCTGCACACCCTCGATAAACCCACCATCGCCGCCATCAACGGCACGGCGGTCGGCGCCGGCATGGACCTGACCCTGTGCTGCGACCTGCGTGTGGCCGCGCAATCGGCGCGCTTCAAGGCCGGCTACACCAGCATGGCCTACTCGCCGGACGCCGGTGCCAGCTGGCACCTGCCACGCTTGATCGGCAGCGAACAGGCCAAGCGCTTGCTGTTCCTCGACGAACTGTGGAGCGCCGACCGTGCCCTGGCCGCCGGCCTGGTGGGTGAAGTCGTCGCCGATGAGCAATTGCACGCCCACGTCACCGACCTGGCCACGCGCCTCGCCAACGGCCCGACGTTCGCCTTTGCCCAAACCAAAACCCTTATCCGCGAAGGCGCCGGGCGCAGCCTGGCCGAGCAGCTCCAGGCTGAACTCGCCGCCGGTTTGCTCTGCGGGCGCAGTGCCGACGGCGCTGAAGCCCTGCGTGCCTCGATGGAGAAGCGCCCAGCGAATTTCTCCGGCAAATAGTCCCTCCTCAAAACACCCTCGAACGATCGACAGGTAGCGCCATGAATTTCCAGCCCAGCCAAGAACAAGACATGTTGGTGGACGCGGTACGCAGTTTTGTTGCCAAGGAGTTGTTGCCCCACGAGGAGGCGGTGGACCGTGCCGATGAAGTCTCGCCGGAACTTGCCGCGCAGATTCGTGACAAGGCCATCGCGGCCGGTTTCTATGCGTTTAACATGCCGGAAGAGGTCGGCGGTGGCGGCCTGGATTACCTGTCCCAGGCGTTGATCGAGCGGGAGTTGTCGAAGGTCTCCTGGGCACTGCATGTGTTTGTTGCCCGGCCGTCGAAAATCCTCATGGCCTGCACCGGTGCGCAGATTGGCGAGTACCTGTTGCCGTGTGTGCAGGGCAAGAAGATCGACTGTTTTGCCCTGACCGAACCGGGCGCCGGTTCCGACGCCAACGCGATCAAGACCCGCGCCGTGCGCAGCGGCGATGACTTTGTGCTGAACGGCAGCAAACACTTCATCAGCCACGCCGGCCACGCGGATTTCGCCATCGTGTTTGCCGTCACCGACACCTACGAACACAACGGCCGCCCGCGCAACGCCGTGACCTCCTTCCTGGTGGACCGCGGCACGCCGGGCATGACCATTCGCCGGGGCCCGAAGTGCGTCAGCAACCGTGGCTACCACACCTATGAAATGTTCTTCGACGACTGCCGCGTACCGGCCTCCAAAGTCCTCGGCGAAGTCGGCAAGGGCTGGGAAGTGGCCAACGCCTGGCTGACCGCAGGCCGGGTGATGGTGGCTGCCAACTGCGTCGGCCAGGCCCAGCGTGCGCTGGACGTTTCCCTGCAATGGGCGGCAGACCGCAAACAGTTCGGCCAGCCCATCGGCACCTATCAAGGCATCTCGTTCAAGCTCGCCGACATGGCCACGCAAATCCGCGCGGCCGAGCTGCTGACCCTGAACACCGCCTGGAAGATGGATCAGGGCACCATGACCGATGGCGAAGCCGGCATGGCCAAGCTGTTTGCCAGTGAGGTACTGGGCAAGGTCGCCGACGAGGCCGTGCAGATTTACGGTGGCATGGGCTTGATGGACGAAGGCCCGGTGGAGCGCATTTGGCGCAACGCGCGGATCGAGCGGATCTGGGAAGGCACTTCGGAAATCCAGCGCCACATTATTGCCCGCGAGCTGTTGCGGCCGCTGTTGCGCTGATCGGGTGGGAGAACGCTTATGTCCCAGGCTATTCGCGACAATCTCAAGCGCCTGCTGGCGCCCCGTCACCTGGCGTTCGTGGGTGGGCGCAGCATGGCCCGCGCCCTCAAGCGCTGCGCCGAAGGTGGTTTTGACGGCCAGATGTGGCTGGTCAACCCGCAACATGACAGCCTCGATGGCATTCCCTGCGTGCGCCGTGTGGCCGATTTGCCGTGTGGCCCGGACGCGGTGTTCATCGCCACCAATCGCGAGCTGACGTTGACCTGTGTCGCCGAACTGGCGGCCATCGGCACCGGTGGCGCCATCTGCTACGCCTCCGGGTTTGCCGAAACCGGCGCCGAGGGCCAGGCCTTGCAGCAACAACTGCTCAAGGCGGCGGGCGAGATGGCACTGCTCGGCCCCAATTGCTACGGCTTGCTGGATTACCTGCACAGCTCCGCACTGTGGCCGGTGGCCCATGGCGGCAAACCGGTAGAGAAGGGCGTTGCGGTGCTGACCCAGAGCGGCAACTTTGCCTACAACCTCTCCATGAGCGACCGTTCGCTGCCCGTGGCCTATATGGCGTCGGTGGGCAACCAGGCGCAATTGGGTGTCGCCGAGTTAATGGATGTGCTGCTGGATGAGCCGCGTGTGACGGCCATCGGCTTGCACCTGGAAGGCTTGAAGAATGTGCCTGGCTTCGCCCGCGCAGCTCACAAGGCGCTGGAAAAAGGCATTCCGATCATCGCCCTGAAAACCGGCGTGTCGCAGATCGGCGCGGAGCTGGCCCTGAGTCATACCAGTTCGTTGTCGGGCTCCGATGCGCTCTACGACAGCCTGTTTGCGCGCCTGGGTGTGATCCGGGTGAGCGGGCCGGTAAGTTTTGTCGAAACCCTGAAAGCGGCGGCCTGCGGCAATTTGCCGGCGGGCAACAGCCTGATCGCCCTGGCCTGCTCCGGTGGCGATGCCGGGTTGATTGCCGACTACGCCGAACGCAACGACCTGAGCCTGCCGAAACTCGATGAAGGCCAGCGTTCGGAGCTGGCGCAGGTACTGCCCAGTTACGCCAACCTGGTCAACCCGCTGGATTTCACCACGGCCATCTGGGGCAACCGCGACGCCCTCAACAGCATGCTCGACACGGCACTGCGCACCGACGCGGATGCGGCGATGCTGGTGCTCGACTATCCGGCGGAATATACCGGTGAACGCAAGGAATGCGACCTGTTGCTGGAGCTGTTTTGCAGCGCGCTGGCCCGTCACGGCAAGACCGGGTTTGTCACCTCGGCATTCCCCGAATTGCTGCCGGCCCACGCTCGCGAGCGCCTGCATGCCCAGGGTGTTGCGGCGTTGCAAGGCGTGGAAGACGCGCTGGCGGCCTGGGGCCGGATTGCCGACTACCAGAACAATCGTCGGGCGCTCCTGGCGCGGGGTGAGTCGATACTGGTCCCTCTGTGTCCTCAGGCGCTTGAAGCACACGGGCAGTCGCTTAACGAGTGGGATTCGAAACAGGCTTTACGTGCGTTCGGGCTGAGCACGCCGGCAGGTATCTTGAGTACACCGGAGCGAGCTATTGCCGATGCCGGCGTGCTGGGTTACCCCTTGGTGCTCAAGGCAGTCAGCGCCGACCTGCCGCATAAAACCGAAGCCGGCGCGGTGGCGCTCAACCTGCGCGACGGCCTCGCCTTGAGCGCCGCGCTAATCCAGATGCGCGAGCAAATCGCGGCCTATGCGCCGGACGTACCCTTCGATCACCTGCTGCTGGAATCCATGGCCACGCCACCATTGGCCGAACTGATTGTGGGTATCAAGCGCGAGAACGACTTCGGCCTGGCGCTGGTGATCGGCGCGGGTGGCATTCTCGTGGAATTGCTCAAGGACAGCCGCAGCCTGTTGCTGCCGACCACCGACGATGCGATCCGCAATGCCTTGCTCAGCCTGCGCAGCGCTGCATTGCTGCAAGGCTTTCGCGGGCGCGAAGTGGCCGACATGGAGGCGCTGGTGGCGGCGATTCGTGCCGTGGCCGACTACGCCTGCGCCAACGCCGGGCAGTTGCTGGAACTGGATGTAAACCCATTGCTGGTCAATGCCCGGGGCGCCACGGCGGTCGATGCATTGATCCGTCTCGCCCAGGCGTGAAGGAGATGACGATGCAAAGCAAAACCTTGACGGGCGGCCAGGCCCTGGTGCGATTGCTGGCCAACTATGGCGTCGACACCGTGTTCGGGATTCCGGGCGTGCATACGCTGGAGTTGTATCGCGGTTTGCCCGGCAGCGGCATCCGTCACGTTCTGACGCGCCATGAGCAGGGCGCCGGCTTCATGGCTGACGGTTATGCGCGGGTCAGCGGCAAGCCGGGGGTGTGTTTCATCATCACCGGGCCGGGGGTGACCAATGCGGCGACGGCCATCGGCCAGGCGTATGCCGACTCGATTCCGCTGCTGGTGATTTCCAGCGTCAACCACACCGCCAGCCTCGGCAAGGGCTGGGGTTGCCTGCATGAAACCCAGGACCAGCGGGCGATGACCGCGCCCATCACCGCGTTTTCGGCGGTGGCGTTGAGTGCCGAGGATTTGCCGGAGTTGATCGCGCGCGCCTATGCCGTGTTCGACAGTGAACGGCCACGGCCGGTGCATATTTCGGTGCCGCTGGATGTTCTGTCGGCGCCGATCAAACGGGACTGGAGCAATGAAGTGGTGCGCCGTCCCGGGCGCGGTTTGCCATCGGCTGAAAGCCTCGATCAGGCCGTGGCGAAACTGGCGGCGGCCAAGCGCCCGATGATCATCGGCGGTGGTGGTGCGTTGTTGGCCGCGCAAGCCTTGCAGCGTTTGAGCACGCAATTGGCCGCGCCGTTTTTCAGCAGTGTGGCCGGCAAGGGGTTGCTGCCGGTGGAGCATCCGCTGAATGCCGGTTCTACCCTGTGTGTGGAGCTCGGCTGGCAGTTGATCGCCGAGGCGGATGTGGTGTTGGCCATCGGTACCGAAATGGCCGATACCGACTTCTGGCGCGAACGCCTGCCGCTGAATGGCGAGTTGCTGCGAGTGGATATCGACCCGCGCAAGTTCAACGATTTCTATCCCTGCGCCGTGGCCTTGCACGGTGACGCCCAATACACCGCGCAGGCCTTGCTGGAACGCCTGCCAGCCGCGCCGCGCAACGCCGATTCAGCCACCAAAGCGGTCGCGGCATTACGCCAGGCGGTCAGCAGCGGGCATGGCCCGTTGCAGCGCATTCACCAGGCCATTCTCGACCGCGTGGCCGCCGAGTTGCCGGCCAATGCCTTCATCAGCAGTGACATGACCCAACTGGCCTACACCGGCAATTACGCCTTCCCCAGCAACGCCACCCGTAGCTGGTTGCACCCCACTGGCTACGGCACCCTGGGCTATGGCCTGCCGGCCGGTATCGGCGCCAAGTTCGGCGCGCCTGAACGGCCTGGCCTGGTGCTGGTGGGCGATGGCGGTTTTCTCTACACCGCCCAGGAACTCGCCACGGCCGTGGAAGAACTGGACAGCCCGCTGGTGGTGTTGCTGTGGAACAACGACGCCCTGGGGCAAATTCGCGACGACATGCTGAACCTGGACATCGAACCCATCGGCGTACTGCCGCGCAACCCGGACTTTGCCGCCCTGGCGCGGGCGTTCGGTTGCACGGTCAGCGAGCCACAGAACCTGGATGAGCTGCAGACGGATTTGCGTAACGGTTTCAAGCGCAACGGCGTGACCTTGATCGAGTTGAAGCATGCCTGTGTGAACCTTTAGAGGAGCAACACCATGAGCGAAAACAACAACAAAATGACTCAAGCGATGCACCGACGGGATTTCCTCAAACACAGCGCCGTCGCCGGTGCCGTGGCCGCCGCGTTTTCCATGGGCCTGCCGCTGCCGGCCTTTGCCGAAGAGGCCGTGCCCAAGCCGGGTGGCGTGCTGCGCATGGGGCTGGCCGGCGGCAGCACCACCGACTCCCGCGACCCCGGGTCCTGGGTCGACACCTTCACCTTCGTCGGCTTTTCGGCGGTGTACAACACCCTCACTGAAATTGCCGTGGACGGCAGCGCCATCCCCGAACTGGCCGAAAGTTTCGAGTCGACGCCCGACGCGCGCATCTGGACCTTCAAACTGCGCCAGGGCGTGACCTTCCACAACGGCAAAAGCCTGACCGCCGAGGACGTGGTGGCCTCGATCAACCACCACCTGGCAGCCAATTCCACCTCGGCCGCCAAAACGGTGATCGGCGATGTGGCCAGTGTCAGCGCCAAGGGCACCGATGCAGTGGTGTTCGAACTGCACTCGGGCAACGCCGATTTCGCCTACGTGGTTGCCGATTATCACCTGGTGATCATGCCCGCCAAGGACGGCGTCGCCGACTGGCAGGCCGGGGTCGGCACCAGCGGTTATCGCCTGAAAAGCTTCGAACCCGGCGTGCGCATGGATCTGGAGCGCAACCCCGATTACTGGAAACAGGGCCGCGCACATTTCGCCAGCGCCGAGTTGATCGCTATTGCCGACGGCGCGGCGCGGGTCAATGCGCTGGTCACCGGTCAAGTGGATGTGATCAACAAGGTCGACCTGAAAACCGTGGCCCTGCTCAAGCGCAACCCCACGCTGGTCATTGAAGAAACCAAGGGCGCCCAGCACTACACCTTCCCGATGTTGTGCGACAGCAACGAGTTCAAGAACAACGACATTCGCATGGCGATGAAGCACGCGATCAACCGCGAAACCCTGCTGGCCTCGGTGCTGCATGGCTATGGCCTGGTGGGCAATGACCATCCGATCCAGCCCGGCAGCCGTTTTATCAACGCCGCGCTGGAGCAGCGCACCTACGACCCGGACAAGTCGCGCTTCTACCTGCGCAAGGCCGGTGTGGAGTCGCTCAAGGTGCGCCTGCAAGCCTCGGACGCCGCCTACACCGGCGCGGTGGACGCCTCGGTGCTGTTCAAGGAACAGGCACGCCAGGCCGGGATTGATATCGACGTGGTGCGCGAGCCCGCGGACGGGTTCTTCTCCAACGTCTGGATGAAGCAGCCGTTCACCACCTCGTTCTGGTACAGCAGCCTGACCGCCGACCGTATGTTCAGCATCGGCTACGCCAAGGGCGCGGCGTGGAACGAAACCCATTGGGATAACGCCCGCTTCAACCAGTTGCTCAATGCCGCACGGGGCGAGATGAACGCGCCGGTGCGCCAGGAGATGTACAACGAAATGCAGAGCCTGTGCCGCGACGATGGCGGGGCGATTGTGCCGCTGTTTGCCAGCTCGGTGGCGGCACGCTCGAACCGCGTCAGCCATGGACCGCTGACGGCACCATATGGGGAACTGGATGGGTTGCGGCTGATCGAGCGGTGGTGGCAGGCGTGATTCTTGTGCCGGGCGCTATGGCTCAGGCAATGAAGATCAACAGTAGGAGCTGGCTTGCCAGCGATGCAGGCACCTCGGTGTCTCGGGAATATCCAGGCGACGCCATCGCCGGCAAGCCAGCTCCTACACAAGCGTGCCCGATTCAAGGAACTGCACGATGAACAGCCTATTCAAACTGGTGCTCCAACGCCTGGCCCTCGGCCTCCTGTCTTTGTTCGCCGTGTCGGTGATCATCTTCCTGGCCGTGGGCATGCTTCCCGGTGATATCGCCCAGGCCATGCTCGGCCAGTCCGCCACGCCGGAAACCGTGGCGGCCTTTCGCGCCCAACTGGGCCTGGACCTGCCGCCCCTGAGCCGGTTCGTGCAATGGCTGTTGCGCCTGCTGCACGGTGACCTCGGCGCCTCCCTGGCCAACCAGCGGCCCATCGCCGAGCTGATCGGCGCACGGTTGGGCAACACCTTGCGCCTGGCGGCACTGGCCGCGCTGGTCTCGGTGCCTTTGGCGCTGGTGCTGGGGATGCTGGCTGCGCTGTACCGCAACAGCTGGTTCGACCGACTGCTCAACACCTCGGCCCTGAGTGCGGTGTCGTTCCCCGAGTTCTTTGTCGCCTATCTGCTGATCCTGGTGTTTTCGGTCAAGCTCGGCTGGTTTCCCAGCCTGTCCAACCTGGCGCCGGACGCGTCATTTGGCACCATTCTCGAACGCTCGGTGCTGCCGGTTGCCACCCTGAGCCTGGTGGTGATCGCGCAGATGATGCGCATGACCCGCGCCTCGCTGATCAACCTGCTGGCCAGCCCGTATATCGAAATGGCCCGGCTCAAGGGCATCAGCCAGTCGCGGATTATCTGGCGCCACGCGCTGCCCAATGCGCTGGCGCCGATTGTCAACGTGATTGCCCTCAACCTGGCGTATCTGGTGGTGGGCGTGGTGGTGGTCGAAGTGGTGTTTGTGTATCCGGGGCTCGGGCAGTTGCTGGTGGACTCGGTGTCCAAGCGCGATATCCCGGTGGTGCAGGCGTGCAGCCTGATCTTCGCCGCCACCTACATCCTGCTCAACACCGGCGCCGATGTGCTGTCCATCGCCACCAACCCACGCCTGATGCATCCCAAGGGGTAGACCATGAGCCTTCTCACACAACTGGCCCGGGCGCCATTGA
Organism: Pseudomonas sp. PAMC 25886; assembly: GCF_000242655.1. Classification (NCBI taxonomy): domain Bacteria; kingdom Pseudomonadati; phylum Pseudomonadota; class Gammaproteobacteria; order Pseudomonadales; family Pseudomonadaceae; genus Pseudomonas; species Pseudomonas sp. PAMC 25886. Next base: position 74,362 of record NZ_AHHC01000062.1, on the reverse strand, counting down.
GCGCGAAGTTCGGCCTGCTGATCATTGTGCTGTACGTGCTGGTGGCGCTGTTTGCACCGGTGCTCGCACCCTATGGCGAAACCCAGGTGGTGGGCGAAGGGTTTGCGCCCTGGAGCGGCCAGTTTTTGCTGGGCACCGATAACCTCGGGCGGGATATGTTCAGCCGCCTGGTGTATGGCGCGCGCAACACCCTGGGCATCGCCTTCCTGACGACGGTGCTGGCGTTTTTGCTGGGTGGCTTGAGCGGCCTGGTGGCGGCAATCAAGGGTGGCTGGGTCGACCAGGGATTGTCGCGGGTGGTGGACATCCTGATGGCGATCCCGCAACTGATTTTCGCCTTGCTGATTCTCAGCGTGGTCGGCACCAACGCCACCTCCCTGGTGTTGGTAATTGCACTGCTGGACTCGACCCGGGTGTTTCGCCTGTCCCGGGCCGTGGCGATGACCGTGGTGGTGCAGGACTTCGTCGAAGCCGCGCGTTTGCGCGGGGAAGGGCTGTGGTGGCTGGTCACCCGCGAAGTGCTGCCCAACGCCGCCGCGCCATTGATTGCCGAGTTCGGCCTGCGCTTTTGCTTCGTGTTTTTGTTTATCAGCGCGTTGTCGTTTCTCGGCCTGGGGATTCAACCGCCTACCGCTGACTGGGGCAGCATGGTCCGCGACAACGCGGTGCTGATTACCTTCGGCGACATCAGCCCGTTGCTGCCGGCGCTGGCGGTGGCGTTGATCACCGTCAGCGTGAATTTTGTCGTCGACTGGATGCTGCACAAATCCAGCGGCCTGAAGGAGTGTTGAGGATGGACAAGCCATTGCTGGAAATCCGCAACCTGCAGATCGAAGGGCATTATGAAGAGGCCTGGCATCCGCTGATCAAGGGCATCGACCTGACCTTGCAGCGGGGCGAGGTGCTGGGATTGATTGGTGAATCCGGCGCGGGTAAATCAACCTTGGGCCTGGCGGCCATGGGCTTTGCCCGGGATGGTTGCCGCATCACCGGCGGCTCGGTGTGCTTTGACGGCATTCAACTGTTGCAGGCTAAGCCTGAAGCCTTGCGCAAGTTGCGGGGGCTGCGCATTGCCTACGTTGCGCAAAGTGCTGCCGCGTCGTTCAACCCGGCCCACCGGCTGATCGACCAGCATGTGGAAACCGCCGTGATCAACGGTGGCATCAGTCGTGCCGAGGCCGAGCGTGAGGCGGTGGAGTTGTACCGCGTGCTGCGCCTGCCCAATCCGGAAACCATCGGCCAGCGGTATCCCCATCAGGTGTCCGGTGGGCAACTGCAACGGGTGATGACCGCCATGGCGATGGCCTGTCACCCCGACCTGATCATCTTCGACGAACCCACCACGGCCCTCGACGTCACTACCCAGATCGAAGTGCTGGCGGCGATCCGCGATGCGGTGAAAACCTTCGGCAGCGCCGCGTTGTATATCAGCCATGACCTGGCGGTGGTTGCGCAGATGGCCGACCGCATCATGGTGCTGCGCCACGGCAAGCTGGTGGAGGAGGCCGAGACCCGCACCATGCTCAGCGCGCCGCAGCAGGACTACACCAAATCCCTTTGGGCGGTGCGCAGCTTTCGCACCGAGCCCAAGGCCTGCCCCGAGCAGCAGGTGCCTTTGCTGGAGGTGCGCGAAGTATGCGCCAGCTACGGGCATCAGCCGGTGCTGCACGACGTGTCGATGAGCCTGTATCGCGGTCAGACGCTGGCGGTGATCGGTGAGTCCGGCAGCGGCAAAAGCTCCACGGCCCGGCTGATCACCGGGCTGCTGCCAGCCACCGCCGGGCAGGTGTTGTATGACGGTGAAGCGTTGCCAGCGGACTTTCGCCGGCGCAGCAAGGAGCAGTTACGGCGGATCCAGATGATCTACCAGATCCCGGACACCGCGCTGAACCCGCGCCAACGCATCGTCGACATCATCGGCCGGCCACTGACCTTCTACCTTGGCCTCAAGGGCAAGGCCATGCGCGCCCGGGTCGCTGAATTGCTGGAGATGATCGAGCTGGACCCGGCCACGTTCATGGAGCGTCAGCCACGTGAATTGTCCGGGGGCCAGAAGCAGCGGATTTGCATTGCCCGCGCCCTGGCGGCCGACCCGCAACTGATCATCTGCGATGAAGTGACCTCCGCCCTTGATCAACTGGTGGCCGAAGGTGTGCTGAAGTTGCTCAACCGGATCCAGCAGCAGTTGGGCGTGGCCTACCTGTTTATCACCCATGACGTGGCGACCGTGCGCGCCATCGCCGACGAAGTGGTGGTGATGCAGCGGGGAAGGGTGGTGGACCAGGGCAGCCGCAGCGCGATCTTCACCCCACCGTATCAGGACTACACCGGCCTGCTGTTTTCATCGGAGCCGGAAATGGACCCCGACTGGCTCGACCATTTGCTGGCCGAACGGGCCGCGCTTACTTCTTGAGGAGTTTTTATGAAGGTGTTGATTGTGCATGCCCATCCCGAGCCGCAGTCGTTTACCGCGGCCTTGCGTGACCAGGCGATTTCCACCCTGCAGGCGCAGGGGCATGAGGTGCAGGTCAGCGATTTGTACGCGATGAACTGGAACCCGGTGGCCAGTGCCTCGGACTTCACCTCGCGGGAGAATCCCGAGTACCTGGTGTATGCGCTGGAGCAGCGACTGGGGGTGAAAAGCCAGTCCATCGCGGCGGATATTCAGCAAGAGTTGGACAAGCTGCTGTGGGCCGATCTGCTGATCCTCAACTTCCCGATCTTCTGGTTCTCGGCGCCGGCCATGCTCAAGGGCTGGATTGACCGGGTGCTGGTGTCGGGCGTGTGCTACGGCGGCAAGCGGTTTTATGACCAGGGTGGGCTCGCCGGCAAGAAAGCGCTGGTCACGGTCACCCTCGGCGGGCGCGAGCATATGTTTGGCGAGGGTGCGATTCATGGGCCTTTGGAGGACATGCTTCGACCGATTCTGCGTGGCACGCTGGCGTACGTCGGGTTTGAGGTGCTGGAGCCGTTTGTGGCGTGGCATGTGCCGTATATCAGCGCCGAGGCCCGGCAGGAATTCCTGCACAGCTACCAGCGGCGACTGGAAGGGCTGGCGGATGACCAGCCGTTGGTGTTTCCCAAATTGGAGCAGTTTGATGAGGCGCTGTATCCACTGCCCTCAACTCAGTGAATATCCAGTGTGGGAGCGGGCTTGCCCGCGATAGCGGTGCATCAGTCAGCCTATTAGGTAACTGATACACCGCTATCGCAGGCAAGCCAGCTCCCACATTTGATCTTCATTGTCCGCCGGGATTGTGTGCCCGCAACCGCTCGGCAGCACTGCGCAGCAACTGCTCGGTGCCGTCCCAGCCCAGGCAGCCGTCGGTGATCGACACGCCGTATTTCATTGACGGGCTCAACGGTTGGCAGCCTTCGAACAGGTGGCTTTCGATCATCATGCCGATCAGCGAGGTGTCGCCCTGCAAGCGTTGCTCCAGCACGTCGTTGAACACCGCCGGTTGGCGCAGCGGATCTTTGCCGCTGTTGGCGTGGCTGCAGTCGACCATGATCCGTGGTGCGACTTTGCTCTTGGCCAGGTCGGCGTGAACCTGGGCCACGCTCTGGCGATCGTAGTTCGGCCCACGGTGGCCGCCGCGCAACACCAGGTGAGTGTCGGGGTTGCCCGGGGTCTGAATGATCGCCGGATGGCCCTGGCTGTCGACACCGAAGTGGCGGTGCGGGTGAGCGGCGGAGCGCATGGCGTCACAGGCGATGGCGACGCCGCCGTCGGTGCCGTTCTTGAAGCCCACCGGCATGCCCAGGCCGCTGGCCATTTCGCGGTGGATCTGCGATTCGGTGGTGCGTGCGCCAATGGCGACCCAGCTCAGCAGGTCATCGAAGTAGCCGGCAGCCATCGGTTGCAGCAACTCGGTGGCGACCGGCAAGCCCAGGCGCAGCATTTCACGCATCAGTTCCCGGGACAGGGTCAGGCCGGCGGCCATGTCGTCGCTGCCATCCAGGCGCGGGTCGTAGGCCAGGCCTTTCCAACCGATGGTGGTGCGGGGTTTTTCGACGTAGGCGCGGATCACCAGCAGCATCTGGTCACTGACTTCATGGGCCAGTTTTTTCAGGTTGCGGGCGTATTCCATGGCCGATTCCGGGTCGTGGATCGAGCACGGGCCGACGATCACCAGCAGGCGTGAATCTTCGCCCTTAAGGATGGCGCGCACGGCTTGGCGATGGGCGTGGATTTGTTCGTTAAGGAACGGGCTCAGGGGCAGTTGGTGCTTGAGCTCCAGAGAACTGGGCAAACGCTGGGTCAGCGTTTCATTGGCGCAGGACAGGGTAGAAACAGGCAGAGCGGCGATCGAAGAGTTCATATTCTGGCTTCCTGGGCAAGCGGCGGGCTGTTCCCGCACGCTCGGCCCTACTGGGGTGTTCGACAATTGGCCGTATTGGCTACGTGTGTTGGCTTGCCACCAATAGGTGACCGATCGGAGGCGGCAGGCTGTCCCGAACGGAGCTTGCTAAATCGCCAGGCGGTGGAGGTGTCGTAGCGGTAATAAGTGGCGTAGTTCATGTCGTGAGTCCTTTAAGTGTTCGGTGTGTGGCAAAAATAATAAGGGCTGAAAAAACAAAACCCCCGGTCGGGGAGCCGACCGGGGGTTTAGATTTCTCTGGTAGGCGACCCCTTGAGTAGTGGGCGCCGATTTCAGGTATCAGGCGCGCCAGTGGCTAAACCAATACCCAAAATAAAAGCTGACCAGTGCGCTCAAACCGCTCACACGGGCAGCCACGACCGAGCGCTGGGCGCTGGCAGCAGGGCAAACCTGAGTGTGGGTGAGTTGCAACATGGTGTGTCTCCAAATGATGGGTGGAGCTTAACTGAGGCGAGTGGGCGGATTCAATCAGTAATTTCTATCGAGGTTGGGTACTTACGGCTATGACCCAAGTGTCGATATGCTGCACGGACTTCACGATGATTGCCTGGATGCGACCATGACTGCCTTGACGATTGCTGCTGCCCAAACCGTTTCCATTGCGGGCGACTTGCCCGCCAACATCGCGCATCACCTGGCATTCATGCGCATCGCAGCGGCGCACGGTGTGCAATTGCTGGTGTTTCCGGAGCTGTCCCTGACCGGCTATGAACCTACGTTGGCCGCCGGGCTGGCGATTGCGCCGCACGATGAAGTGCTGGCGCCGCTGCGGGAGATGGCGCGTGAGCTGCGCATCACCGCCGTGGTGGGCATGCCGATTCGCCAAGGGGCGGTGAGTGAGGTGTTGATCGGCGCGCTGGTGCTGGGCCAGGACGGCTCGCTGGCGGTGTACACCAAGCAGCATCTGCACCCTGGCGAAGAAGTAGCGTTTACCGCGGGGCAGGGCGGTGCGGCGCTTGAATGGGGTGGCGACCGGATCGCCCTGGCGGTATGCGCAGATTTCTCCCACGCCAGCCATCCCCGGCAGGCTGCCGAGGCGGGGGCGAATATCTACGCCGCCGGTGTGCTGATCAGCGAAGGCGGCTACGCTCCGGATACTGCCTTGCTTCAGGGCTACGCGGCCGAGCACGGGATGGTGGTACTGATGGCCAATCACGGCGGCCCATCCGGTGGCTGGACGTGCGCCGGGCGCAGCGCAATCTGGGGCGCAGATGGCGGTTTGATCGCAGCCAGCCCGGGTGTAGGCGATGTGTTGGTGATCGCACGTCGCAACACCGCCGGCCAGTGGCACGGGGAACAGGTGGTGATTTAGGGAGCGCAGGCCCATGGCGTTTCAACTGCAGGCAGCGACCAGCCAACACCTGGCCTTCGCCCGAACCCTGACCCATCAGGCCATGGGCAACTATTATCGCCAATACGATTTGTCGTGGTCTGATGCCGGGTTTGATACCGCCTGGGCCGGTCGGGAGAATTGGCTGATCTGTCGCGATAACGAGGTGCTGGGTTTTATCAGTGTCAGTCGTGACCCAAAGGCGCTGTATATCCGCGAATTGCACGTCCTTGAGGCGTTTCGTCATCAAGGGGCGGGCGGCTGGGTCATCGAGCAGATGGTGTATAAGGCGCGCGCCGAGGGGCTGGGTCTTTTACGGTTGACCGTTTTCAAGACCAATCCGGCGCGAAAGCTCTATCAGCGCAAGGGCCTGGAAATCGTGGGTGCAGAGGATTGCTTCTGGCGCATGGAGCGCGATTGCCGCCCGTGATCAGGTGCGGATTTGTCCGATTTCAGGAAAACAGGCACTTGGTTTTAATAAGCGCATACTGACTTCAGGACGTGACTTCCTGCGCCTGCCTCACGATTTCATCATCACCTGGAATAATGATGCCGTCCTTCATGCCCAACAGGACCGCCACCTTGTGGGCTTCTCCACGCCGTCCCTTTTTGCGCCCAGCGAGCACTTGATAAGTGGTTGCCGGGTCTACGCCATGTTCCCGGGCGAACGCTTGAACAGACTTACCTTGATGTTCCAGCCAGGCCTTGGCTTGTGCAGCAGTGCGAATACCGGGCATAGTTCAAAACCGTTCAAGTTTGTGTAAAACGAGATGAGTGTGTCACCTCTTGGGGTGTGCCAAATAGGATCATACATCCAAATGAGTGGAATCGGTTCCCGGTTAAGGCAAGAAAGAGAGCGACTCGGCCTGTCGCAGAAAAGTTTTGGTGAAATAGGAGGTGTAGAGGCGAACGCACAGGGTAAATATGAAAATGGCGGCCGCGCGCCCAAGGCAGATTACCTGTCTCGCGTGGCAGAAAAAGGTGTCGATATCCTGTACGTGTTAACCGGCACGCCGACGCCAACCCAACTTGAAAACCTCAGCCAGGTTGAAGAGAAAGTGCTGGGTAACTACCGGGCGATGTTCAAGGAAGACCAGGACGCAATCCATCGCTTGACCTCTACGTTGGCCGAGCATTCAGCCTTGAGCAACGGAAAAAACAGGTCCTCGGCCCAGGATTCCTGACCTTTTACCCAGGAAATCAAGCCGCGAGCCGTTCGGCGACGGTCTGTTGTGCATTGAAACTCTATATATATGACGCTTGCAGCTAGGTCTGCGCCTTGGTTTTTTGCTAAGGTGTTCAGCAACCTATAAGACCATATCGCGAGGTGTCTGCTTGATTAGGGTGCTAGTAGTCGATGACCATGATCTCGTTCGTACAGGCATTACACGAATGCTGGCTGACATCGATGGCCTGCAAGTAGTCGGCCAGGCCGAGTCAGGGGAGGAATCCCTGATCAAGGCTCGGGAGTTGAAGCCCGATGTGGTTTTGATGGACGTCAAGATGCCCGGGATCGGCGGTCTTGGCGCCACTACGAAGTTGTTGCGCAGCCATCCGGATATCAAAGTCGTGGTAGTCACCGTGTGTGAAGAAGATCCGTTTCCTACACGGCTTCTACAAGCGGGCGCTGCCGGCTATCTGACAAAAGGTGCGGGCCTGGCGGAAATGGTCCAGGCCATTCGCCTGGTGTTTGCCGGCCAACGCTACATCAGCCCGCAGATTGCCCAGCAGTTGGCGATCAAGTCGTTCCAGCCCACCAGCGACTCGCCGTTCGATGCGCTGTCGGAGCGGGAAATCCAGATCGCCTTGATGATTGTCGGCTGCCAAAAAGTCCAGTCGATCTCCGACAAGCTGTGCCTGTCGCCGAAAACCGTGAACACCTACCGTTACCGGATTTTCGAAAAGCTTTCCATCAGCAGTGATGTTGAACTGACCCTGCTGGCGGTACGCCACGGCATGGTTGACGCCAGCGCCTGAAATGACAGCCCCTGAAATAAAATTCCTGTTCGATCCGAGTGCGTTTCTTGCAACCTGCAGTGGCCGCCCCGGCGTGTATCGCATGTTCGACAGCGAAGCGCGCCTGCTCTACGTCGGTAAAGCCAAGAACCTGAAGAGCCGCCTGGCGAGTTACTTCCGCAAGACGGGCCTGGCGCCGAAGACTGCGGCGCTGGTGGCGCGTATCGCCCAGGTCGAAACCACCATCACCGCCAATGAAACCGAGGCGCTGTTGCTTGAGCAGACGCTGATCAAGGAATGGCGGCCGCCCTACAACATCCTGCTGCGTGACGATAAGTCCTACCCGTACGTGTTTCTCTCGGACGGCGACTTTCCGCGCCTGAGCATCCATCGCGGTGCCAAGAAGCAGAAGGGCAAATATTTCGGGCCGTACCCCAGCGCCGGCGCCATCCGCGAGAGCCTGAGCCTGCTGCAAAAGGCATTTTTCGTGCGCCAGTGCGAAGACAGTTTCTACAAGAACCGCAACCGCCCGTGCCTGCAATACCAGATCAAACGCTGCAAGGCGCCGTGCGTGGGCCTGGTTGAGCCGGCGGAATACGCCGAGGACGTGCGTCACTCGGTGATGTTTCTTGAAGGCCGCAGCAATGCCCTGGCCGATGAATTGTCCGGCGCCATGGAGCAAGCGGCCAGCACCCTGGATTTCGAGCGTGCCGCAGAACTGCGTGACCAGATTTCCCTGCTGCGCCGCGTCCAGGACCAGCAGAGCATGGAAGGCGGCACCGGCGACGTCGATGTCATCGCCGCCTTCGTCAACCCGGGCGGCGCCTGTGTGCACCTGATCAGCGTGCGGGGCGGGCGGGTGCTGGGCAGCAAGAACTTCTTCCCCCAGACCGGTATAGAAGAGGAGGTCGCCGAAGTCATGGCGGCGTTCCTGGGCCAGTATTACGTCAGCAGCCCCGAGCGCGACCTGCCGAGCGAGTTGATCGTCAACGTGGTGCACGAGGACTTCCCCGCGCTGATCGAGGCGATTCACGAACTGCGAGGCCGCGAGCTGGACATCAGCCACCGCGTGCGCGGCACCCGTGCCCGCTGGCAGCAACTGGCCGTGACCAACGCCGAACAGGCCCTGGGCGCACGCCTGGCCAACCGCCAGCACGTCGCTGCACGGTTTGATGCCTTGGCCGAAGTGCTCAAGCTCGACGAACCGCCCCAACGCCTGGAGTGCTACGACATCAGCCACTCCAGCGGCGAGGCCACTGTGGCCTCCTGCGTGGTGTTCGGGCCGGAAGGGCCGATCAAGTCCGATTATCGCCGTTACAACATCGAAGGCGTCACCCCGGGCGATGACTATGCTGCGATGCACCAGGCCCTGACCCGCCGCTTCAGCAAACTGAAGGACGGCGAGGGCAAGCTGCCGGACATCCTGCTGGTGGACGGCGGCAAGGGCCAGCTGTCCATGGCCCGCGACGTGCTCAACGAACTGGCCGTCCCCGACCTGATCCTGCTCGGCGTGGCCAAAGGTGCGACCCGCAAGGCTGGTTTCGAAACCTTGTACTTGAATGATGCGGCCCATGAGTTCACCTTGAAGGGCGACTCTCCGGCACTGCACCTGATCCAGCAGATCCGCGACGAAGCCCACCGTTTCGCCATCACCGGCCACCGTGCCCGACGTGGCAAAACCCGGCGCACCTCAACCCTGGAAGGGGTCGCAGGGGTCGGGCCGACACGGCGGCGTGACCTGTTAAAACATTTTGGTGGCTTGCAGGAGCTGTCCCGTGCCAGCATCGAAGAAATAGCCAAAGCTCCCGGTATCAGTAAAAAGCTCGCAGAGTTGATTTATGCAAATCTGCACAGCGAGTAGAATGCCTTCTCACCTCGTAGCCAGTTGTGCCGATGAATATCCCTAATCTGATCACCGTACTACGCGTCCTGCTCATTCCGATTTTCATTTTGCTGTTTTACCTGCCGTACGAATGGAGCTACATGGCATCCAGTTCGGTCTTCGCCTTCGCGGCTGCCACCGACTGGCTGGACGGCTACCTGGCCCGCCGCCTGGAACAGAGCACGCCGTTTGGCGCGTTCCTCGACCCGGTGGCCGACAAACTGATGGTAGCGGTAGCCCTGGTGCTGCTGGTGCAGGAACACGGCAACCTCTGGCTGACCTTGCCGGCGGCCGTGATCATCGGTCGTGAGATCGTCGTCTCGGCCCTGCGGGAATGGATGGCCGAAATCGGCGCCCGTGCCCATGTGGCCGTGTCCAACATGGGCAAATGGAAAACCGCGGCGCAGATGCTCGCCCTGGTGATCCTGCTGGCGAATCCGTCGGACTTCTCCTTCTGGGTATTGCTGGGCTACGCCTTGCTGCTGATTGCCGCGGGCCTGACCTTGTGGTCCATGCTGCAATATTTGCGCGCCGCCTGGCCGCATCTGCGCACCGAGGTTGAAAAGAAATAAAACTTTTTTGAATCAAGGGGTTGACGGGTGATGAGGATTCTATAGAATGCGCATCACCAAGACGCGGGAATAGCTCAGTTGGTAGAGCACGACCTTGCCAAGGTCGGGGTCGCGAGTTCGAGTCTCGTTTCCCGCTCCAAATATTAAAAAGCGCCACTCATTGAGTGGCGCTTTTTTTTGCCTTTTTTTATTCCAGTGGCCCGGTCTCTAGCTGACCCGAGGCACCGCCTTGATGGCCATGTACGCTTCCTTGATCTGCTCAAAACCATATTTATCTTCAAGCCGTTTGACGATGAAGTGCCCCCGCGCCATGTCCTGATAGAAATGGGTGAACAGGGCATTGATCGTCGCCCCGGTAAAGGCGCCCATCACGGGAACGGCCTGCGCCGCGAACTTGCTGGAGATGGTAAAGCCGAAACGTGTCGCGACTTTGTCGATCAGGATCGCCAGCCATTTTCCGGCTTGCCCAGGCGACAGGCTGCCGATGGCCTTTGAGCCCTGCTTGGCGGCGATCCCCGCGAGTTCCTTCGACAGCTGTTGCATGGCCTGGGTGGTGAAACTGCGGGTGATGTAGTAGCCCGTCTCGGTGGCATCGTCGGCCTGGCTGGCGCCGCCCATGGCAAACACTTCGATACACGCCTGCTTGGTGGCAAAGTCTGCCAGGTCAAATCCCTCGCTGCGCGCTACGTCGGCCACCGAGCGCATCATGATGGTGGTGGAGATCGGCAGCTCGATAAACAACGCCGCAACACCGAAGGCTCCGCCAATGGCACCCGAGGTTGCCGCATAAACCTTGTGCCAGCGGGTCGAGGCGGACTTTTTCGGGTTGTTCTCCAGGCTCCACAGCGCTGCGTCAGCGGAGGATTGCAGTGCCGCTGCCACAGCGCCGTTGATCCTTTTTGAAACCACGGCGGGCAATGCCTTTACCGCACTTTCGATGGGGGAGCCGATCATGCCGGACAGCCTGGCCGTCAGGGAGGGGGACTCCAGCAAGCCGACGGCCCGCTTGAGATCCTGGTAGTCCTCGGGGTGGTCTTTGATGCTCACGGGCGTCTCCTTGAAGTTTTTCTGGCTCTCATAAAAACAAAGACCCGCGAGGAGGGCCATCGTGCCGTCACGCTTTACCCATTCTTTACCTGAGCGAGTGCTTTCTTCGCCAGCGGCTCGGTTAGGCTGCCAGTCATCTTGATCTGAACGACGGTGTGCATCGAATGAACCTTCAACCTCGGTACTGGCTGGCTGTGGGCGCCCTGGTGGGTAGCCTGGGATTGATCGCGGGTTGCGCGGGCGACCCGCCAAACCCGCGAGCCGCATTCAGCGAGCGGGTCAACAAAGAGCTGAGCACCGCGTATCAACCGTCCCGCTACGAAACCGCTGGCTGGGGCGCAACCTGGCAGTTCGACCAGCAAGCGGTGGAGGTTGCGTGGCTGGCGCCGGTGACCCATGAGCGCTTGCCGCTGATTATTTACTTGCCCGGTTTGGGTGAGTCGGCCTCGGGCGGGGTGGCGTGGCGCAAGGCGTGGGCACAGGCCGGCTATGGGGTGCTGTCGGTTCAGGGGCACGCCCATGACCCGTCGGTGTTCGCCTCGCAGCAGGCGTTGTATGGTGATTTTCGCGGGATGGCGAGCGGTCATTACTCCGCCGCCTCCTTGCGGGACAGGCTGTCTACGTTGCAGAAAGTCCTGGCCGAGGTTCGGGCACGGGCCGCCAAAGGTGACCCGCAGCTGGCTGCCATCGACTGGAACCAGGTGGTGGTGGCCGGCTTTGATTTAGGCACGCAGACCGCTGAAGCACTCGCCGGCGCGCTGGAGCCTGGCGCTACGTCGGGCGTCGCGATTCAGCCCAAGGCGCTGTTGCTGCTCAGCCCTTATGTGGACGCCGATGCCCGGCCGGACCGGTTCGCCCGGATATCGGCGCCCGTGCTGTCGATGACCGGGCAGCAGGATGAAGACCCGTTCAACTGGGTCAGTTCTTATCGTCAGCGAGAAGTGTTGGGGGAGTCGGTGACGGCGGCCGGCAGTGTCCAGTTGGAGTTGAACAGTGCGACCCACAAGACCTTGTCGGGTAGCGAGCTGTTCAGCCGGCCGGCAAAAAAGGCTGACAAGGGCGCTGATGCCTCCGGTGATGCCCCCAAAGGCCGAGGGCACAAGCATGGTTCCAGGCCCGGCGGCGGTAGCCCGATGGCAGGCGAGCCGGCGCCAGACCCCAAGCAAGTGGCTGCGATCCAGGCCATTGGCGTGGCGTTTCTGGACAGCCGCATCAAACACAATCCCGCGGCCACAGAGTGGTTGCACAACGGCGCGCCAGGCTGGCTGGGTGAGGCGGGGCGGTTGAAGTAGCACAGGTCATGCGTTTTGCGGCGACTGCTTTTTCTGCCAGGCTCGCGCGGGCTGCAGTGGATTCGCTACTATGTGGTTCACCCGAACCCTACCCGCCGTATCCGTTGGAGCCTTGAATGCCAAGCCAGAAGGACATCACCGCCGAGAGCGGCGCACCGATGATTCCTGATCAGCGCCGTGAGCTGATACTGCGTCAGTTACGCAAGCATCAAGTGATGAGTGTTCATCAGTTGATGGAGATGTTCGACTGCTCGCACATGACGGTGCGGCGCGATATTGCGTTGCTGGAACAGGAAGGCCGGGCGTATTCGGTCACCGGCGGGGTGCGCATTGCCAGTCAACTTCACAGCGAGCCGAGCCATCAGCTCAAGGCCGTGGTCGAGTTGCCGCAAAAGCAAGCCATGGCCAGGCTTGCCGCGCGTTTGCTGCGTGCGGACATGACGGTTTACCTGGACGCCGGCACCAGTACGCTGGAGATCGTGCCTTACATCAAGGCACTCGCCGGCATGACGGTGGTGACCAACGACTTCGGCGTGGTGCAGGCGCTGATGGACGCCCCGCAAGTCACGGTGATTCACACGGGCGGGCAGTTGGATCACTCCAACCATTCGTGTGTCGGCGGGCTGGCGGTGGCCACCCTGCGCCAGGTGGTCACCGACATCGCCTTCATCTCTACCAGCTCCTGGGACCTGCGGCGTGGAATCACCACCCCTTCGGCGCTGAAGGTGGAGGTCAAGCAGGTTGCCATGCAGTCGGCGTCGCAAGTGGTGCTGGTGGCCAGCAGTTCCAAGTACGGCACCTTCAGCATGTACAAGATCGCCGGGCTTGAGCAGTTCGATATCGTCATCAGTGATGCAGCGTTGGCGCCCGCCGCGGCAGACGGCATCCGCAAGCAAGGAGTCGAACTGATGTTGCCGTCCGACCCCGAACAGGCCTAGCGCGCTTTTTCGGTCTGCTGCATGAACTGCCCCAACGCCTTCGCATAGAATTTCGCCATGCCGGTGGTGCCATGGCCGCGGGTTTCGGCGCTGGCCGGAATCAGCAGCAACCGCGCATCCTTGAGTTCCCGCAGCGAGGCTTCCAGGTGACCGGTTTCCGGTGGGTTGCGTTCGTCGTCCGCCGAGTTGATGACCAGCACCGGAGCCTGGATTTTGTCCAGGCCTGGTGTTGCGTCGTAGTCGGCCGATGATTGCCACTGGTAGATAAAGTCATTGGCGTCGCCGGTTTGCGGCGCGTCGAGGCGCTCATCCACCAGCTTGTCGGCCAGGGCCCGGGTAGGCGCCGCCGCCTGATAGGCCAGGGTGCCACCGCTGGTGCCGACACTGAACAGTGCATTCGCCAGGCGCAAGGACGGTGGTTGCACGCTGTAGTTGCCGTTGTTCCAGGCCGGGTCCTGTTTGATCGACTCCACCAGCAGCCGGCGCATCATCCAGTTGCGTGACGACATCTCGGTGGGTTGTGAGGCCATAGGCACCAGGGCGTCCATCATCTGTGGCCAGGTCTGCCCCCACATCCAGGTCTGCATGCCGCCCATGGAGTTGCCGATGATCAGCCGCAGGTGCTTGACCCCCAGGCCCTCGGTGACCAGCCGGTACTGGGCCTGGACCATGTCCGTGTAGTTGTACTCGGGGAATTTGGCGCGCAGGCCGTCCGAGGGTTTGCTCGATTGGCCGACACCAATCCCGTCGGTGGAAATGATGTAGTACTTGCTGGCGTCCAACGGCTGCCCGGGGCCGAACAGTTCGCCACCGAAATCCTTGCTCAACACATCACTGCCGGGCCGATAGGTGCCGTGCAGGTAGAGGATGGCCGGGTGCTTCGGGTTGCCAAGGGTGATGTAGTGCAGTTTCAGGTTGGCGAGCTTTTCACCGGTATGGAAGGTGAACTCGGGGGCTACCCAGTCACCTTCGGTCGCGGCCGGCAACGGCGCGGCGCTCACAGTGGAACCGGTAACGATCAGCGAAAACAGCAGCCCGATAGCGGGCCGGGAAGCGAAGCGCTGCATGGGAAGTGTCCTGTTGTTTTTGTTCTGGGAGCCCCTGCGCGAGCGGCGCGCAGGGGAGGGTCGCATTGGCTTAACGTGCCTTCCAGTCCCGCAGCCATTGCAGGCCGGCCGAGGTGTCGCCGCGCGGTCGGTATTCGCAGCCAATCCAGCCGTCATACCCCAGTTCGTCGATCAGCTCGAACAGGTAAGGGTAATTCAGCTCCCCAAGGTTCGGCTCATGCCGGTCAGGCACGCCGGCGATCTGGATATGGCCGATGCCACCCATGTCGCGACGCAGCTTGACGGCCAGGTCGCCCTCGACGATCTGGCAGTGATAGCAGTCGAACTGCACTTTCAGGTTGCTGGCGCCGACCTCCTTGCAGATGGCCTGTGCCTGGTCCTGGCGGTTGAGGAAAAACCCCGGCATGTCCCGGGTGTTGATCGGTTCCAGCAGTACCGTGACACCGGCCTGCTGCGCCTGGGCGGCAGCGTAGGCGAGGTTCTCCAGGTACACGCCATGGTGACGCGCACGGTCGCTTTCCGACGGTAGCAAACCGGCCATCACGTGGACGCGGGTATTGCCCAGTACGGCCGCGTATTCCAGCGCCCGGTCGAAGCCGGCGCGAAACTCGTCCTCGCGACCCGGCAAGGTCACGATGCCGCGCTCGCCCGCCGCCCAGTCACCGGGCGGCGCGTTGAACAGGGCTTGTACCAGGCCGTTGTCGGTCAGGCGTTGTTGCAGTTCCTGTGGGCTGTATTCATAGGGAAAGAGGTATTCCACCGCTTCAAAACCATCGGCCGCGGCCGCGGCGAAGCGCTCCAGAAACGGATGTTCGGGGTAGAGCATGCTCAGGTTGGCAGCAAAGCGAGGCATGTGAACTCCTGGTAAAAGCGATCAGACAAAAGGCCAGATCAACAGGGTGATAAGGAAGCCCAGGGTGCCCAGGAGGGTGGTGATCACCGTCCAGGTGCGCAGGCCGTCAGCCACGTTGAGCCCGGCCAGTTTAGTAAAAATCCAATAACCGGCGTCGTTGATGTGCGACATCGCCAGCCCGCCACCGCCCATGGCCAGGCACAGCAGCGCCATATGGTTGGGCGTGAGGTTGAGCGTGGCGATCAACGGGCTGATGATACCCGCAGTCGTCACCAGCGCCACGGTGGTCGAACCCTGCACCGCGCGCAGCAGCATGGTCAGCAAAAAGCCCAGCGCCAGCACCGGCAGCCCGGTGGTGCGCAGCAGGTCGGAGACCACCGCGCCGATCCCGGTGTCCACCAGCACCTTGCCGAACACACCGCCGGCGCCCGCGATCAGGATCACCATGGCCACGCCGGGCAACGCCGAGCCGATCACATCGGACACCTGGGTACGGCTCCAGCCGCGACGGGAGCCGAGTAACCAGGCACACAGCAAGGTGTCGAGCAGAAGCGCCACCAGCGGTGCGCCGAGCACGGTCATGATCGCCCGCAGGGTCGATTCGATGGGCAGCAATGACGTCGCCAGCGTGCCCAGCAGAATCAGAATGATGGGCAACAGGATCAGGCTGACGATCAGCCCGAAACCCGGCGCCGGGGCGGGTGGCAGCTTGGCCACGATGCTGCTGGTGGATTCTTCCAGGCCCATGTGCGCGACGGCACCGGCAGCCTGTTCGACGTTCTGGGCATTACCCTCGTGCCAGGCGCGCAGGTCATCGTTGGTCACGTGCGGCCCGTACACTTCTGCACGGATATCATCGGACATCGGGTAGAAACGCCGCGTCATGCGCCCCGCCACGCAGTAGCCGACGTAGCACAGGAATGCCGTGAGCGGCAGCCCGAACATCAGTACCCGGCCGAGGTCGGCGCCCAATTGGCTGGCGGCCGCCACGGCACCCGGATGGGGTGGCAGGAACGCATGCACCGTGAGCAATGCCGCGCACATCGGCAAGGCAAACATCAGCAGCGGTTTGCGCGCGCGGCGGGCGACACCGTACGCCAGCGGCATCAGGATGATCACCCCCACTTCGAAGAACACCGGCACGCCGATGATGAAGCCGGCAATGGTCAGCGCCAGCGGTGTGCGCCGGTTGCCGAAGCGTTCGATCAGGGTTTTCGCCAGCGCCTCGGCGCCGCCTGAGAGTTCGATGATGCGCCCGATCATGGCGCCCAGGGCGATGATGATTGCAATGTGGCCGAGGGTCTTGCCCATCCCGCCTTCGATGGTGGCGACCAGGTCGGCCGGTTTTACCCCGGCGACCAGCGCCACCAGGATGCTCACCAGCATCAGCGCCACAAACGGCTGGAACTTGTATTTGAGGACCAGGAACAGCAGGAGCGCGATCCCGAGACCGGCGGTTGCCATCAGAATAAGCGGGCTCATCGCATCCACCCGTCGCGTCGAACGTGTGAAGGGTGAGCGACACGGTAAGCGTCAACACTGCAGTAGGGCTGGGTCATGCTGGAATGTCCTGTTGTTTTTATTGTTCAGGCACGTTGTCGCGACAGCGTGGCAACCTTGTCGCGAAGGCGTGCATCAAGGGGTTGCGGGTAAATCCCGGCGCCTACCACTGGGCGCCGAACGTCTCCCGCAGTTCGTCCAGTGCGGCCTGGTCCAGTGGCGCCGGTCGCGGGTTGCTCATCAGCCAGAGTCGTGCGGTTTCTTCGAGTTCTTCCAGGGCATAACTGGCCTTGGACACGGAGCTTTCCCAGACCACCGGGCCCAGTCGTTCTAGCATCACGCCGCGCACACGGTTGGCCAGTTGGGCCACCTGTTCGGCGACATTTGGGGCGCCGGGGCGTTGATAGTTGATCAGCGGGATATGGCCGACTTTCATCACCTGGTACGGCGTCAGCGGCGGCAGGATGTCGTCCTGGCTCCACACGCCGGCCAGCGTCAGGGCCACCAGGTGCGTGGAATGGGTATGCACCACGCCACCGACCCCGGGGTTGCGGTCGTAGACCTGACGATGCAGGGCCAGGGTCTTCGACGGCTTGTCCCCCGAGACCCATTTGCCCGCCAGGTCGACCTTGGCAATGGTCGTTGGGTCCAGGCGCCCCAGGCAGGCGTCGGTGGGGGTGATCAGCCAGCCGTCATCGAGCCGGGCGCTGATATTGCCGGCGCTGCCCACGGTAAACCCGCGCTGGTAGAGGCTGTGCCCGACCGTACAAATTTCCTCGCGCAGAGCGTTTTCGCGACTCATTGCGCACCTCCGGCCAGTTGTTTCAGGGCCTTGTCGAAAAAGTCCCGGCCGCCGAAGTTGCCGGACTTGAGGGCCAGCGCCAGCGGCTCGGCAGTGTTGCTCACCGTGGCCGGCACGCCGGGGTCGATCTGTGCGCCAATCTGCAACAGGTGCACGCCGAGGGCTTTCACAACGGCGCCGGAGGTTTCACCGCCGGCTACCACAAAGCGCCGCACACCGCTGTCGCGCAGAGCTTGGGCGATGGCGCCCAGAGCGTTCTCCACCAGCTCGCCGGCATGCTCGACGCCCAGTTGCTGCTGGACCGCCTTGACCTCGTCCGGCGTACTGGTGGCGTAGATCAATACGGTGTGTGGTTGGTTGCGTGCAAAGGCCACGGCGTTTGCCACCACTGGCTCACCGGCTGCCAGGGCCAGTGGATCGATGCGCAGCGCGGGCCGCCCGGCTTCGATCCAGGCCGCTACCTGACCGTTGGTGGCGATCGACGCACTGCCAGCCAGCACTACTTCGCCGCCTTCAACCGTTGGCAGCGAGGCCGGGTCGAAGTCGCGCAGCTTGCCGGCACGGCGGAAGTTTTCCGGAAGCCCCAGGGCCAGGCCCGAGCCGCCGGTCAGTAGCGGCAAGTCGGCGCAGGCAGCGCCGAGGGTATAAAGGTCCTGGTCGGACAGGGCATCGGCAATCGCCATGCCGACACCCTGGGCGCGCAGCTCGGCGATCTTCTCGCGCACCTGCGTAACGCCCTGGGCGATGCTGTCGTAGCGCAGCAGGCCGACGGTATGTGAGGTTTGCGATTGCAGCACGCGCACCAGGTTGGCATCGGTCATCGGGGTCAGCGGATGGTGCTGCATGCCCGACTCATTGAGTAACTGGTCGTGCACGAACAGGTGGCCACGGAAAATCGTCCGGCCGTTTTCCGGAAACGCCGGGCAGGCGAGGGTGAAATCACTGCCCAGCGCCTTGAGCAGGGCTTCGCTGACCTGGCCGATATTGCCAGCGGAGGTTGAGTCGAACGTGGAGCAGTACTTGAAGAAAATCTGCTCGCAACCCTGTGCGCGCAACCATTCCAGGGCTGCCAATGAGTCGGCGACAGCCTCTGCAACGGGCAGGGTGCGGGATTTAAGGGCAATGACGATGGCATCGGCGTCCAGCCCGGCCGCGACTTCGTCGCTCGGGATGCCAATGCTCTGCACGGTACGCATTCCGCCGCGCACCAGCATGTTGGCGAGGTCGGTGGCCCCGGTGAAATCGTCGGCGATGCAGCCCAGCAAAGGGCGTGCGGCAGGTCGGTTCATGAAGCGGTCCTTATACGGAGTCAGGCTTGGCAACCGGCAGTTCGATGCCCGGGAAAATCTTGATGACGGCTGAATCGTCCTCGCGCCCGAACCCCGCGCTGGAGGCCTGCATGAACATCTGGTGAGCGGTGGCCGACAATGGCAGCGGAAACTTGCTGGCGCGTGCGGTATCCAGCACCAGGCCCAGGTCCTTGACGAAAATATCCACGGCGGACAACGGCGTGTAATCGGCCTTGAGAATGTGCGGCACGCGGTTCTCGAACATCCAGGAATTGCCGGCGCTGTGGGTGATCACCTCATACAAGGCGTCGGCGTCGACCCCTTCGCGCAGCCCCAGCGCCATCGCTTCGGCGGAGGCCGCAATGTGCACGCCCGCCAGCAACTGGTTGATGATCTTGACCTTGGATCCCAGGCCATGCACGTCGCCCAGGCGATAGACCTTGCCGGCCATGCCCGCGAGTACGTCGTCAGCCTTGGCATAGGCCTCGGTCGGGCCGGACGTCATCATGGTCATTTCGCCGGCGGCGGCCTTGGCGGCACCCCCGGAGATAGGGGCGTCGAGGTACAGCAACCCGGCATCGGCCAGGCGCTTGCCCAGCTCCACGGCGTAGGTCGGTGCCACCGTGGCGCAGCCAATCACCAGGCTTCCCGGGCGCAATGCAGCGGCAGCGGAGTGCTCGCCAAACAACACGGTCTCGGTCTGTTCGGCATTCACCACCACGGTGATGATCACATCGCATTCACCTGCCATATGGGCGGGTGAACTGCAGGCCACGCCGCCTTCGCTGGCGAACTGTTGGGTGACGGCTTCGCGCACGTCACAGGCATGCACATTGAAGCCGTTGCGCAGCAACGAGCGGGCAATGCCCAGGCCCATCGCGCCCAGTCCGATAACGCCTACGTTTTTATTATTCATGGGGGTTCCTGTTGGGTTGTCAGGGGTGATGCGTGTTGGCCTGATAATCCATCAGTGATCAGATTATGTGAAGTTATTTTTTCAAATAACATATTTTAACATTGGTGGCTTGGCCGTTTCACAGCGCCGGGCAGGGGGCGGTGGTCGGCATGAAAGCCGCCCAGCAGAGGGCGCAGCGCGGTGTTGCGCTGGCCGATCAAGCAGGTTCGGTAAATAGGTAGGAGCGAAAGGGCGCCCGCGAAGCGGTGGAGGCGCTGAGCAGGCCTCCCGTTCACCGGGTTACAGGGGCGTCAGCACATTCATCACGGTATCCAGCGCCACCCGGGTGTCATCCAGTTGCACCAGGGACGCATGCCGGGCGCCGAGGGCGTCGCGGTTCTGGATCGCGGTAAGGATCGCCTTGTGCCGGGGCAGGCTCAGGCCCTGGATGTCCGGGCGGCGGTTGGTGATGTTGATCGACTCGCGCAGCGGCAGCGACAGCATGTTGCACATGTAGGCGAGCAGGTCGTTGCGGGTCGCGTCGGCAATCGCGCGGTGGAAGTCCAGGTCAGCCTGCAACAGCGCGTCGTGGGTGTTCGCGGTTTCCATGCCGAGGTAGGCTTTTTCGATGGTGGCGATGTCGGCGTCGGTGGCGGTGGTCGCGGCCATGGCGGCGATTTCCGGCTCCAAAATCCGCCGAACACCGGCCAGGGTGTTGAAAAACTCGCTGTGGGGCGTCGACTGCATCAGCCAGGACAACACGTCCGGGTCCAGCAAGTGCCACTGCGCCCGTGGCCTTACCACTGCGCCGACCTTCGGCTTGGAGATCACCAGGCCCTTGGCGCTCAGCACCCGAGTCGCTTCACGCAAGACCGACCGGCTGACTTTGTATTCCTCGCACAGGCTTGCCTCCATGGGCAGTCGTTCTTCGGGCTTGAAGCGTCCGGAAACGATGTGCATGCCCAAGTCCTGAACGATTTGGGCGTGCATGCTCTTGCGCGGCTTGGTCGGCTGCTGATCCATAACAGGAAGGCTACTCTGGCGAAATTGGCGGCATCATAGCATTCCTCCCGTCCCAATTAGTGGGAATGACGCGGCACTTCGGCACCCCGGCAGCCCACCAGGAAGTCGAAGTCGCAGCCCTGGTCTGCCTGCAATACGTGGTCGATGTACAGCTGCCGGTAACCGCCGACAATCAACTGCTGTGGCGGCGCCAGGTCAGCCATGCGTGCTGCCAGTTCGGCGTCCGGGATGTCCAGGTGCAGGCGCCCGTTGGCGCAATCGAGTTCGATCCAGTCGCCTTCTTTCACTGTGGCCAACGGGCCGCCGGCCGCGGCTTCCGGCGCCACGTGCAGCACCACGGTGCCGTAGGCGGTACCGCTCATGCGCGCATCGGAAATACGCACCATGTCCGTCACACCCTGGGCCAGCAGTTTGGCCGGCAAGCCCATGTTGCCCACTTCCGCCATGCCCGGGTAACCCTTGGGGCCGCAGTTTTTCATCACCAGGATCGAGTTGGCATCCACGTCCAGTTCCGGGTCGTTGATCCGTGCCTTGTACATGTCGAAGTTCTCGAACACCACCGCGCGCCCGCGATGTTGCATCAGTTCAGCGCTGGCCGCCGAAGGCTTGAGCACCGCACCCAGTGGCGCGAGGTTGCCGCGCAGCACGCAGATGCCGCCGTCGGCGCGGATCGGGTTGTCGAGGGTGCGGATCACTTCGTCCTGTCCGTAGATTGGCGCCTCCCTGGTGTTTTCGCCGAGGGACTTGCCGTTGACGGTCAAGGCGTTCGGATGCGGGATCAGGTTGGCTTCCCCGAGGCGGCGCAGCACCGCCGGCAGGCCGCCGGCGTAGTAGAACTCTTCCATCAGGAAGCGCCCGGACGGTTGCAGGTCGACGATGGTCGGCATGCCGCGGCCCATGCGGGTCCAGTCGTCCAGGTCGAGCTCGACGCCGATGCGCCCGGCGATGGCTTTCAAGTGAATCACCGCGTTGGTCGAGCCGCCGATGGCTGCGTTGACGCGAATCGCATTTTCAAAGGCTTCCTTGGTCAGGATCTTCGACAGCTTGAGGTCTTCGCGCACCATCTCAACCGCACGCATGCCAGACATGTGCGCCAGCACATAACGGCGCGCATCCACCGCCGGAATCGCCGCGTTGTGGGGCAGGGAAGTGCCCAGTGCTTCGGCCATGCAGGCCATGGTCGAGGCGGTGCCCATGGTGTTGCAGGTACCCGCCGAGCGCGACATGCCGCCTTCGGCCGCGAGGAAATCGTCCAGGGTGATGGTGCCGGCCTTGACCTGTTCGCTGAGCTGCCACACCACGGTGCCCGAGCCGATGTCCTGGCCCTTGTGCTTGCCGTTGAGCATCGGCCCGCCGGTGACGACGATCGCCGGTACGTCGCAACTGGCGGCACCCATCAGCAGCGCCGGGGTGGTTTTGTCACAGCCGGTCAGCAGTACGACGCCGTCGATGGGGTTGCCGCGAATGGCTTCCTCCACGTCCATGCTGGCCAGGTTGCGGGTGAGCATGGCGGTGGGGCGCAGGTTCGATTCGCCGTTGGAGAACACCGGGAACTCCACCGGAAAGCCACCGGCTTCAATCACCCCGCGTTTCACATGCTCGGCAATCTGGCGGAAGTGCGCGTTGCAGGGCGTCAGCTCCGACCAGGTGTTGCATATCCCGATGATCGGCTTGCCATGGAACTGATGATCGGCAATCCCCTGATTTTTCATCCAGCTGCGGTACATGAAGCCATTTTTATCGGCAGTACCAAACCAGCTGGCGGAGCGCAGGACGGGCTTTTTCTCGGACATGATGTGTTCTCTTATTGTAAGACTATATTGATCTAATCCTGGCTTAACATAGGCGTAAATTCCCCGGTTTGGAAGTGTTGTTGATTAAATAGTAATACTATATAGTCCGGATCAACGAGGCCTGGCCCTGGCGGTTTTCCGCGAGAGGCGACCCGCAACGCTCTATAAAAATAACAATCGGAGACTGCCCGCATGAGCCAGGAACAGCGGCTGATACGTCGCATCACGCTCAAACTGATTCCCTTCCTGATCCTGCTGTACCTGATTGCCTACGTGGACCGCTCGGCCGTGGGCTTCGCCAAATTGCACATGGGTGCGGATGTCGGCATCGGTGATGCGGCGTATGGCTTGGGGGCAGGGCTTTTCTTTATTGGCTACTTCCTTCTCGAAATCCCCAGCAACCTGATGCTCGACCGTTTTGGTGCGCGGCGCTGGTTTGCGCGGATCATGGTCACCTGGGGCGCCATCACCATTGGCATGGCGTTCGTCCAGGGGCCCCACAGTTTCTACGTGATGCGTTTTCTGCTGGGCGCGGCCGAAGCCGGGTTCTTCCCGGGCGTCCTCTACTACATCACCCAATGGTTCCCGGTACGCCACCGCGGCAAGATCCTCGGGCTGTTCATCCTGTCCCAACCCATCGCCATGATGATCACCGGCCCCGTGGCGGGCGGTTTGCTCGGCATGGACGGGATCCTCGGCCTGCACGGCTGGCAGTGGTTATTCATCGTCATCGGCACCCCGGCGATCCTGCTGACCTGGCCGGTGTTGCGTTACCTGCCGGACGGCCCGCAGCAGGTCCGGTGGATGGACCAGGCCGAGAAGGACTGGCTCACCGGCGAGCTGGCCAAAGACCTGCAAGCCTACGGCCAGACCCGGCACGGCAACCCGCTGCACGCGCTGAAAGACAAACGCGTGCTGCTGCTGGCGCTGTTCTACCTGCCGGTGACCTTGAGTATTTATGGCCTGGGCCTGTGGTTGCCGACCCTGATCAAACAGTTCGGCGGCAGCGACCTGACCACCGGGTTCGTGTCGGCAGTGCCCTACATCTTCGGGATCATCGGTTTGCTGATCGTCCCGCGCAGTTCCGACCGCCTGAATGATCGCTATGGCCACCTCGCGGTGCTTTACGTGTTGGGCGCCATCGGCCTGTTCTTCAGCGCCTGGCTGACGGCGCCGCTGTGGCAACTGGCAGCGCTGTGCCTGGTGGCATTCGCGCTGTTCTCTTGCACGGCAGTGTTCTGGACCTTGCCGGGACGGTTCTTTGCCGGCGCCAGTGCGGCGGCGGGCATCGCCTTGATCAACTCGGTGGGCAACCTCGGCGGCTACATCGGCCCGTTCGTAATCGGCGCCCTCAAGGAGTACACCGGCAATCTCGCGTCGGGCTTGTACTTCCTGGCGTGCGTGATGGTGTTGGGGGTGGTGCTGACCGGCGTGGTCTATCGGCTGCTGGAGCGCAAGCACGTGCTGCCGCCCGACCAGTTCGCCGCCAGCGCCCGCGGCGCCACGCGTACTTAATTGGCAATCAGGAGAACACTCATGGGTTTAGTGCAGTTTGAATTGAACAACGGCGAACGCCGGGTGGGCGTGGTCGAGGGCGGGCAGGTACGCGAGGTGCAAACCGCGCGCACGGTACGCGACCTGGCACTCGCCGCCATCGAGGCCGGCGTCACCTTGCACCAGCAGGTGGAGCGCCTCGGGCTCGGGGCCCGCCACGACTATGCCGAGTTGCTGGCCGGGCAGCGGATCCTGCCGCCACTGGATCACCCGGACCCGGCGCACATGCTGGTCAGCGGTACCGGCCTGACCCACCTGGGCAGCGCGTCGGCGCGGGACAAAATGCACCAGCAGGCCGGTGACGAGAGCGCGATGACCGACAGCATGCGCATCTTCAAATGGGGCGTGGAGGGTGGTAAACCCGCCTCTGGCGAGGTGGGTGTGCAACCGGAGTGGTTCTATAAGGGGGATGGCAGCGTCGTGGTGCGCCCGGGTCAGCCGTTCCCGGTGCCGGCATTTGCCGAAGACGCCGGCGAAGAGCCGGAAATCGCCGGGCTGTATGTAATTGGCCAGGACCGCAAGCCCTACCGGCTGGGCTACGCGGTCGGCAACGAGTTTTCCGACCATGTGATGGAACGCAAGAATTACCTGTACCTGGCCCACTCCAAACTGCGCAGTTGCAGCTACGGTCCCGAGCTGCGTTTGGGTGAACTGCCCCAGCACCTGGCGGGCACCAGTCGCATCGTGCGCAACGGCGAGGTGCTGTGGCAGAGCGAATTCCTCAGCGGCGAGGCCAACATGTGCCACAGCCTGGAAAACCTTGAATACCACCACTTCAAATACGCCCAGTTCCTGCGCCCGGGGGATGTGCATATCCACTTCTTTGGCACGGCAACCCTGTCGTTTGCCGAAGGCATTCGTACCCGGCCCGGGGATGTATTTGAAATCAGCCAGGCTGAATTCGGTGCGCCCTTGATCAACGGCATTGCAGTGGTCGATAGCGTCGTGGCCCCTGTCGGCGTAGGCATTCTTTAAAGGAGACAGGTATGACCCGGATCAGCGGCCACAACTACATCGGCGGCCAGCGCAGCGCGGCCGGCAGCGTCACGCTCCAGAGTATCGACGCCACCACCGGTGAGGCCTTGCCCTTTGATTTCTACCAGGCGACGGCGCAGGAAGTCGACGCTGCGGCCAACGCTGCGGCGGCGGCTTACCCGGCCTATCGAACCTTGAGTGCGCAGCATCGCGCATCGTTCCTGGAGGCGATCGCCGATGAGCTGGACGCCCTTGGCGATGACTTCGTCGCGCTGGTCTGCCGCGAAACGGCATTGCCCGCCGGGCGGATCCAGGGTGAGCGCGGCCGTACCAGCGGCCAGATGCGGCTGTTCGCCAAAGTGTTGCGTCGCGGTGATTTCTACGGTGCGCGTATCGATCGGGCGTTGCCGGACCGGCAGCCTTTGCCACGCCCGGATCTGCGCCAATACCGCATCGGTCTTGGGCCGGTCGCGGTGTTTGGGGCGAGCAATTTTCCCTTGGCCTTTTCAACGGCCGGTGGCGACACCGCCGCCGCGTTGGCCGCCGGCTGCCCGGTGGTGTTCAAGGCCCACAGCGGCCATATGGCCACCGCCGAGCGGGTGGCCGATGCGATCCTGCGGGCGGCCCACACCACCGGCATGCCCGATGGCGTATTCAACATGATCTTCGGCGCCGGTGTGGGGGAAGCGCTGGTCAAGCACCCGGCGATCCTGGCCGTGGGGTTTACCGGTTCGCTCAAGGGCGGCCGAGCCCTGTGTGATATGGCGGCCGCGCGCCCGCAACCGATCCCGGTGTTTGCCGAGATGTCCAGCATCAACCCGGTTATCGTCCTGCCCCAGGCCCTGCAAGACCGGGCAGGCACCGTCGCCCGCGACCTGGTCGCCTCAGTGGTACAAGGCTGCGGCCAGTTCTGCACCAATCCGGGCCTGGTGATCGGGATTGCGTCGCCTGCGTTCCGTGCATTCATCCATCAGGTCGCTCAGTTAATGGGCGGCCAACCGGCACAAACCATGCTCAACGCAGGCACGTTAAGCAGCTATGGCAAAGGCCTGCAAAAGCTTCACGCCCACCCTGGCATTGAACACCTGGCTGGCCAGGCGCAAGCCGGCAACCAGGCGCAGCCCCAGCTGTTTGAAGCGGATGCCAGCCTGCTGATCAACGGCGATGAAGTGCTGCAGGAGGAAGTGTTCGGCCCCACCACGGTCTTTGTGGCGGTCGCCGACCAGGTGCAACTGAGTGCCGCGTTACACGGCCTGCACGGCCAACTGACGGCGACAATCATTGGCGAGCCGGCCGACTTCGCGCAGTTCAGCGAATTGACACCGCTGCTGGAACAGAAAGTCGGCCGCATCCTGCTCAACGGCTACCCCACGGGCGTCGAGGTGTGTGATGCGATGGTCCATGGCGGGCCTTACCCGGCGACTTCAGATGCTCGCGGCACCTCGGTAGGCAGCCTGGCGATCGATCGTTTCCTGCGACCTGTGTGCTTTCAAAATTACCCTGATAGCCTGCTTCCCGACGCACTGAAGAATGCCAACCCCTTGCGCATTCAGCGTCTGGTGGATGGGCAGCCGTCTCGCGAGGCGCTGTAACCCTTACCCCCTGAAAACAACCAGAACGCAGGAGGTTTCATGTCGTGGACCGCAGTGACACCGCACCGGGCCCGGTTGGGCGAAGGCCCGTTCTGGGACGTGCCGGACCAGGCGCTGTATTGGGTGGACATCATCGGCCAGCAGGCGTTGCGCCTGCAGGGCGGGCAACTGCGCACCTGGCAACTGCCGGAGCCCGTCTCGGCCTTTATCCCGTGTACAAGCGGCGACGCATTGGTGACCCTGAGCAGCGGCGTGTATCGGCTCGACCTCAATTCGGCGCCGACCGATCCACGCCTGACCCTGCTCTGCGTCGCCGACCCGCAACCGGGCAACCGTGCCAACGAAGCCCGTTGCGATGCCCGGGGCCGGCTGTGGCTGGGCACCATGCAGAACAACATCGGCGCCCAGGGTGAAGACCTGCCGGTACTGCGGCGTTCCGGCGGCTTGTTCCGGGTGGATGTCGACGGGCAGGTCACGCCGTTGCTGCAAGGCCTGGGGATTCCCAACACCTTGTTGTGGAACGACGAAGCCACCCACGTGCATTTTGGCGACAGCCTGGACGGCACGCTGTATCGACACGCGATCACCGACGCTGGGCAGCTGGCCCCCGCAGAATCCTGGTTCGGGCCTCACCCGCGCGGAGGCCCGGACGGCTCGGCCATGGACGCCGAAGGCTATCTCTGGAACGCCCGCTGGGACGGCAGTTGCCTGCTCCGGTTGACGCCGGGTGGCGAAGTCAACCGCGTGATCGAGCTGCCGGTCAGCCGGCCCACCAGTTGCGTGTTCGCAGGCCCTGACCTCAAGACCTTGTACATCACCAGTGCGGCCAGCCCGCTGAATCACCCGCTGGACGGCGCGGTACTGGCGATCGAGGTCGATGTGCCGGGGAAAATCTGCCACCGGTTTGCAGGATAACCCCCGGGCTACACCGCTGTTCAACGTACTCAAAAACAACAACAAGGAGTCACCCTATGAAACGTCGTCGTGGTATCCGTTCGCTGTGCTGCGCCGCTGTGGCGGTCTCGGCCGTCAGCCTCAGCAGCCTGTTGCTGGCTGCAGAACCGGTGAAGATCGGTTTTCTGGTCAAGCAGGCCGAAGAGCCCTGGTTCCAGACCGAATGGGCTTTCGCCGAAAAAGCCGGCAAGGACAAAGGCTTTGAAGTGATCAAGATCGCCGTGCCCGACGGCGAGAAAACCCTCTCGGCCATCGACAGCCTGGCCGCCAATGGAGCCAAGGGCTTTGTGATTTGCCCGCCGGACGTGTCCCTCGGCCCGGCCATCATGGCCAAGGCCAAAGCCAACGGCCTGAAAGTGATCGCCGTGGATGACCGTTTTGTCGATGCCAAGGGCAACTTCATGGAGGACGTGCCTTACCTGGGCATGGCTGCTTTTGAAGTCGGCGAGAAGCAGGGCAGCGCCATGGCCACCGAAGCGAAAAAACGCGGCTGGGACTGGAAAGACACCTACGCGGTGATCAACACCTACAACGAACTCGACACCGGCAAAAAACGCACCGACGGTTCGGTCAAGTCCCTGAAAGCGGCGGGTATCCCGGACGACCACATTCTGTTCGCCGCCCTCAAGACCCTCGACGTCCCCGGCAGCATGGACGCCACCAACTCGGCGCTGGTGAAACTGCCCGGCGGCGCGAAAAACCTGATCATCGGCGGCATGAATGACAACACCGTGCTTGGCGGCGTGCGTGCGACTGAAAGCGCGGGCTTTGCCGCCGCCAATGTCATCGGTATCGGCATCAACGGCACCGACGCCATCGGCGAGTTGAAGAAAGCCAACAGCGGCTTCTTCGGTTCCATGCTGCCCAGCCCGCACATCGAGGGCTACAACACCGCGAGCATGATGTTCGAGTGGGTCACCACCGGTAAGGAACCCCCGAAGTACACGGCGATGGACGAGGTGACGCTGATCACCCGCGAGAACTTCAAGCAGGAGCTGGAAAAGATCGGTCTGTGGAACTGAAGACCGCTGGCGTTCCCCGGCGGCCCTGCTGACAGGGCTGCCTGACCTGTGTGAAGAGGTGCTTATGCACGCGCAACTGAAACAACCCGACAGTGCCGGCGCCAGCCTGTGCTTCAACGGCATCGGCAAGACGTTTCCCGGGGTCAAGGCGCTGGATGGCATCAGCTTCAGCGCCCACCCCGGACAGGTCCACGCCTTGATGGGCGAGAACGGCGCCGGCAAATCCACGCTGCTGAAAATCCTTGGCGGCGCGTACGTACCGAGCAGCGGCAGCGTGCAGATCGGCGCACACACCATGGCCTTCAAGTGCGCGGCGGACAGCATCGCCAATGGCGTCGCGGTGATCCACCAGGAGTTGCACCTGGTGCCGGAAATGAGCGTGGCCGAAAACCTGTTCCTCGGGCATTTGCCGGCCAGCTTTGGCTTGATCAATCGCAGTGCGTTGCGCCAGCAGGCGTTGGCGTGCCTCAAGGGCCTGGCGGATGAAATCGACCCCCAGGAGAAAGTCGGGCGGCTGTCCCTGGGCCAGCGCCAGTTGGTGGAAATCGCCAAGGCGCTGTCTCGTGGCGCTCATGTGATTGCCTTCGACGAGCCCACCAGCAGCCTGTCGGCCCGGGAGATCGACCGCCTGATGGCAATCATCGGCCGCTTGCGGGACGAGGGCAAAGTGGTGCTGTACGTGTCCCATCGCATGGAAGAGGTGTTCCGTATCTGCAACGCGGTGACGGTGTTCAAGGACGGTCGCTACGTACGCACCTTCGAGGACATGAGCACGCTGACCCATGATCAGTTGGTGACCTGCATGGTCGGTCGCGACATTCAGGACATCTACGATTACCGCCCCCGCGCTCGGGGTGCGGTGGCGCTCAAGGTCACTGGCCTGCTGGGCCCCGGCTTGCGTGAGCCCGTGAGTTTCGAGGCCCACCAGGGCGAGATTCTCGGCCTGTTCGGGCTGGTGGGCGCCGGGCGCACCGAGTTGTTGCGGCTGCTGGGTGGCCTGGAGCGCACCACCGCCGGCGGCCTTGACCTGTGCGGCACGGCCCTGCGCCTGCGCTCACCCCGTGACGCCATCGATGCGGGCATCTTGCTGTGCCCCGAGGACCGCAAGAAGGAGGGCATCGTGCCGCTGTCCAGCGTCGCCGAGAACATCAATATCAGCGCGCGCGGTGCACATTCGCGCTTTGGCTGGTTGTTGCGCGGCCGTTGGGAGAAGCACAACGCCGCCACGCAGATCAAGGCGCTCAAGGTCAAGACGCCCACGGCCGCGCAGAAAATCATGTACCTCTCCGGCGGCAATCAGCAGAAGGCCATTCTCGGTCGGTGGCTGTCGATGCCGATGAAAGTGCTGCTGCTGGATGAGCCCACCCGAGGCATCGACATCGGCGCCAAGGCCGAGATTTACCAGATCATCCACGACCTGGCGGCTCGCGGGATTGCGGTGATTGTGGTGTCCAGCGACCTGATGGAAGTGATGGGGATTTCCGACCGGATCCTGGTGCTGTGTGAAGGCGCAATGCGCGGCGAAATGCTGCGCGAACACGCGAATGAATCCAACCTGCTGCAAATGGCCCTGCCGCGCCAACGCGCCGACGGCCAGGGGAACTGACGAGGTGACTATGACAAGCCAAAACACTGCTTTGCCTGCGGCGCGCAAGCCCCTGGACCTGCGCAGCCTGCTGGACAACTGGGCGATGCTATTGGCAGCGGTGGGGATCTTCGTGCTCTGCACCTTGCTGATCGACAACTTCCTGTCGCCGCTCAACATGCGCGGCCTGGGGCTGGCGATCTCCACCACCGGGATTGCCGCGTGCACCATGCTGTATTGCCTGGCGTCCGGGCATTTCGACCTGTCCGTGGGCTCGGTGATTGCCTGCGCCGGGGTGGTAGCGGCGATCGTGATGCGCGACACCGACAGCGTTTTTCTGGGTATCGGCGCAGCGCTGCTGATGGGCCTGGTGGTGGGGTTGATCAACGGAATCGTGATCGCCAAGCTGCGGGTGAATGCGCTGATCACCACGCTGGCGACCATGCAGATCGTACGCGGGCTGGCCTATATCTTTGCCAATGGCAAGGCGGTGGGTGTGTCCCAGGATTCGTTCTTTGTCTTTGGCAACGGCCAGTTGTTGGGCGTGCCGGTGCCGATCCTGATCACCATCGTGTGCTTCCTGTTCTTCGGCTGGCTGCTCAACTACACCACCTACGGGCGCAACACCATGGCCATCGGCGGCAACCCGGAAGCGGCGTTGCTGGCGGGTGTGAACGTGGATCGCACCAAGATCATCATCTTCGCCGTGCACGGCGTGATTGGCGCCCTGGCCGGCGTGATCCTGGCCTCGCGCATGACCTCCGGCCAGCCGATGATTGGCCAGGGTTTTGAGTTGACGGTGATTTCTGCCTGCGTGCTGGGCGGGGTGTCGTTGAGCGGCGGGGTGGGCATGATTCGCCATGTGATTGCCGGGGTGTTGATCCTGGCGATCATCGAGAATGCGATGAACCTGAAGAACATCGATACCTTCTACCAGTATGTAATCCGGGGCTCGATCCTGCTGCTGGCGGTGGTGATCGACCGCATGAAACAACGTTGATCCCTGTGGGAGCTGCCGCGCTGAAGCCCGGCAGCTCCCATCGGTTTACTCGGCGGAGAATTTCAGCACGGTGTTATGGGTGTAGGTCTGGCCAGGGTCGAGGCGGGTGGAAGGGAAGTTCGGCTGGTTGGGCGCGTCGGGGTAGTGCTGGGTTTCCAGGGTAAACGCGCTCCAGTGGGCGTAAGGCTTGCCACCCTTGCCCTTGAGCGAGCCGTCGAGGAAGTTGCTGGTATAGAACTGCACGCCCGGCTCGCTGGTATAGAGTTGCAAGCGGCGGCCGGACTGCGGGTCGCTCACCTCGACGGCCACTTTGCCCACATCGCCCTGGGTATCCAGCACCCAGTTGAAGTCAAAGCCTCCTTGTTTCGGTTCGGCGAATTTCAGCTGGGGATGATCGTCCTTGATGTGCTGGCCGATGGCGGTGGGTTTGAGAAAGTCCATCGGTGTACCGGCGACCGGGGCCAGCTCGCCGGTGGGAATCAAGGTGCTGTTGACCGGGGTGTAATGGCTGGCATGCAGGGTGGCCAGCTGTTTGAGCACGTCACCGTTACCGGCGCCGGCGAGGTTGAAGTAACTGTGGTTGGTGAGGTTCAGCACCGTGGGTTTGTCGGTGGTGGCCTTGTAGTCGATGTGCAGCTCGTTTTTGTCGTTCAGACTATAAGTGACGTCGACTTTGAGGTTGCCGGGAAACCCCATCTCACCGTCCTTCGACAGGTAGCTCAAGGTCACGCCCACCGAATCCTTTTGTTTGACGGGCTGGGCTTTCCACACGTGCTTGTCGAAGCCCTGGGCGCCGCCATGCAACGAGTTCGGCCCGTCGTTGAGGGGCACCTGGAAGTGCTTGCCGTCCAGTTCGAACGCGCCCTTGGCCAGGCGGTTGCCAAACCGGCCGATGGTCGCACCAAAGAACGCAGTGCCGGCCTGATAGCCCTGGACGTTATCGAAGCCCAGTACCACGTCGGCGAACTGACCGTGTTTGTCCGGTACCTTGAGCGACTGCAATACAGCGCCGTAGGTGATGACCGTGGCTTGCATGCCATGGCTGTTACGCAACACGTACTGCTCGACGGCGGTGCCGTCATTGGTTTTGCCGAAGGGTTTGTGTTCGCTGGACAGGCCAGCGGCATGAGCGCCAAGGCTGGCCATCGCCAGGGAGAGGCCAAGGCTGGTAAGCAGGAATCGGGATTGCCGCATGACAGAGCTACCTTTTATTGTTGTTGATTAAATAGTTCGACTATTTATTGTATTTAGATCACATGCAGTGCTGATATATAGACATAAACGCGAAATTTGCAATATAAAATAAGACTAAATAGATCGGAGTGACCGTCACATGAACACTGAGAAACAGCCTGTAGCCCACGCGACGTACCCGGACCTGCGGGATAAAACCGTGTTGATTTCCGGCGGTGCGTCCGGGATTGGCGAGTCCATGGTGCGTGCCTTTGCACGCCAGGGCGCCAAGGTGGCGTTTGTGGACCGGGCACAAGGGCAGGGCGACCGGTTGGCGGCGATATTGTCGGCCGAGGGCCATGCCGTCGAATTCGCCCATTGCGACATCACCGACGAGATCGCCTACAAGGCCGCGATCGGGCGCCTTGCGCAAACCCTGGGGCCGATCAACGTGCTGGTGAACAATGCCGCCAACGACGTTCGGCACACCCTGGATCAAATCGACTCAGCGCTGTTCGACCAACTGATTTCGGTCAACCTCAAGCACGCTTTTTTTGCCACCAGGGCCGTGGTACCGATGATGAAGGCCGCGGGAGGCGGGTCGATCATTAACCTGGGTTCCGTCGGCTGGATGATGGCCTCCAGCGGCTACCCGGTGTACGCCGCCAGCAAAGCCGCCGCCCACGGCATGACCCGCGCACTGGCACGGGAACTGGGGCCTGGACGGATCCGGGTCAATACCCTGGTGCCGGGTTGGGTGATGACCGAAAAGCAACTGGCGATGTGGGTGGACGATGCAGCCCGGGAACTGATCAGCCGCAGCCAGTGCCTGCCGGGCAGTGTGCAGCCCGAGCATATCGCCAACATGGCGCTGTTTCTGGCGTCTGATGTGTCGGCGATGTGTTCGGCGCAGAATTTTATTGTGGATGGGGGGTGGGTCTGAAACGCCGGTGCCAAACGTGATATCTAAGTTTCTCAAACGTCATCAACCATTTTTTTTCGGCGTGATACGCTAGCGTTACTTTTGAATTGGCACTGGTCGTTCCCGCGTATACGGCGACAGTGAGGAGTGAACATGTCGAAAATTTCCCACCAGGATCTACGGCGCTCGTTTCGCGAGTTGCTGGCCTCCCAACACTGCTTTCACACGGCTTCGGTATTTGACCCGATGTCGGCCAGGATCGCCTCGGACCTGGGCTTTGAAGTCGGTATCCTGGGAGGCTCGGTCGCGTCGCTGCAGGTGCTGGCTGCGCCGGACTTTGCGCTGATTACCCTGAGTGAGTTCGTCGAGCAGGCCACCCGGATCGGCCGGGTGGCGCAACTTCCAGTGATTGCCGACGCCGATCATGGCTACGGCAATGCGCTGAACGTGATGCGCACCGTCCAGGAACTGGAGCGTGCGGGCGTTTCGGCGCTGACGATTGAAGATACCTTGCTGCCCGCACAGTTCGGGCGCAAATCCACCGACCTCATCAGCACCGAAGAGGGCGTGGGCAAGGTCAAGGCGGCGCTGGAGGCACGGGTTGATCCGCAGCTTTCGATCATCGCCCGGACCAACGCCGCCGTGCTGCCGGTGGAAGACGTTATCCATCGCACCAAGGCGTATCAAGAGGCCGGTGCAGACGGCATCTGCATGGTGGGCATCCGTGACTTCGACCATCTTGAACAGATCGCTGAAGGCCTGACGGTTCCGCTGATGCTGGTGACCTACGCCAACCCGAACCTCAACGACAATGAACGCCTGGCCAAACTGGGCGTGCGGATCGTGGTGGCCGGCCACGGCGCCTACTTCGCTTCGATCAAGGCCACCTACGACAGCCTTCGCGAGCAGCGCAACCTCACCCGCAGCACGTCAAACTTGACGGCCAGCGAATTGACCCATACCTACACGTTCCCCGATACCTACGTGAACTGGGCCAAAGAGTTCATGGACGTTCAAGAGTGAAACCCTGCAGGAGCGAGCAAGCTCGCTCCTGCAGAGGCTCTAAGCTAATTCCATAAAATTATTTATTTTATTTTTTATAGATCAATATCATCTAACTGAGTTGACCCTTGGAGAGCCGGGAACCGCGCTGCTCAAGTCTTATCCGCTCAGGAATCTATAAAAATGAAAACGCTGAAACTGGCCCGGAATCTCTTCTCGGCTGTGGGCCTTGCTGTCCTTTCCCTAAGTGCTCAATCCGCTGACCTGACCTTCGGCTACATCAACGGCATCGACCCAATCAAACGCGCGATTGCCGATGGCGAATATGAAAAGGGCATTGGCCAGAAAATCGATTGGCGCGCATTCGATGCGGGCCCGGCCGTGTTGGCGGCCATGGCGTCCGGCGATGTTCAGATCGGCAATCTGGGTTCCAGCCCGCTGGCCGCAGCAGCTTCGCGCAACATGCCGTTGGTGGCGTTCATTGTCAGCGCACAGATTCGCAGTTCCGAGGCTCTGGTGGTGCGCGACGGCAGCGGGATCAAGAACCCTGACGACCTGATCGGCAAAACCATCGCCGTGCCGTTTGTCTCGACCTCCCATTACAGCCTGCTGGGTGCGCTGAAGCACTGGAACCTGGACCCGCGCAAGGTCAACATCGTCAACCTGACACCGGCGCAAATCACCGCCGCCTGGGCCCGTGGCGATATCGACGGGGCATTTACCTGGTCGCCTGCCCTGGGTGAAATCCGCAAGACCGGCAAGATCCTGACCGACGCTGGCGAGGTTTCAAACTGGGGCGCGCCGACCTTTGAAGTGTGGGTCGCACGCAAGGATTTCGCCGAAAAGAACCCCAAGGTCGTGGCCGACTTTGCCAAGGTCAGCCTGGCAGCCATTGCCGATTATGCGGCGCATAAAAAAGACTGGACCGCCGACTCTGCCCCTGTGAAGAGCATCGCCCGGCTCACCGGGGCCAACGCTGCGGACATTCCCGAACTGCTCGATGGCTCTTCGTTCCCGACAGCCGCCGAACAGAAAAGCGCCCAATACCTTGCCGGCGGCACCGCCAAGGAAATCGCCAAGACCGCCGAATTTCTGAAGGAACAAGGGAAAATCGAACAGGTCCTGCCGGACTATTCAGCCTTTGTCAGCGACAAGTTCATCGGAGAGTAATCATGGGCCTGACGCTTCATCCCCTTGGCCCTGCCATCGGCGCCGAGGTTGAGGGGCTGGATATGTCCCGGCCTCTGACTGACCAACAGCGCGACTGGGTGGAGCAAGCACTGCTGCAGCATCAGGTGTTGTTCTTCCGTAACCAGGCCATTACCCCCGCGCAGCACGTAGCGTTTGCCGCGCGGTTTGGTGATTTGCACCGGCATCCGATTTATCCGCACGTCGATCAGCACCCGGAACTGCTGCTGATCGACACCGCCGTGACCGATGTACGCGACAACGCCATCTGGCACACCGACGTGACCTTCCTCGCCGCGCCGGCGATGGGCTCCGTGCTGGCGGCCAGGCAAGTGCCGGCCTTCGGCGGGGATACGTTGTGGGCCAATGGCGTGGCGGCGTTCGAAGCGTTATCGGGCCCCCTCCGGCACCTGCTTGATGGCCTGACCGCTACCCACGAGTTGACCAAGTCCTTTCCCACCGAACGGTTTGGCAGCACGCCCGAAGCATTGGAACGCTACGAAAAAGCCAGGAAGGATCACCCGCCGCTGTCACACCCGGTGGTCAGGAGCCATCCCGCTACGGGTCGCAAGGCATTGTTTGTGAATGAAGGCTTCACCACGCGAATCAACGAGCTTGAGGCGGCTGAAAGCGAGGCGCTGCTGCGGCTGTTGTTCAGCCACGTGAGCCGCCCGGAATTTACCGTGCGTTGGCGGTGGAAGGCGAATGATGTAGCGTTCTGGGATAACCGCATTACCCAGCATTACGCAATTGATGATTACCGGCCACAAAGGCGGGTGATGCACCGCGCGACGATTTTGGGTGACGTGCCTTTTTGATGGAGGATCAGTCGATGGACCTGCCCTTGGTGATCAACCCGGACGACTATCTGGAAACCGAGTTCGGCAGGGAATTCACGCCTGAGCGAAATCGGCGGGCATGGCAACTGGCGTATGCACGGTTGAGGCACGTACTGTCAGAAGCCGAAGCGGGCGCTCATGTGTACGTGGTCATGGGCGTGCAAGGGGCTGGCAAGTCGCGGTGGGTGTCGGAAAACCTGGAGCGGTTGGGTCGTGGGGCGATCGTCTTTGATGCGGCCTTGCCGGCGCGGCGTCATCGGGAGGAGCTGCTTTCCATCGTCAGGGAATATGCAATCCCGGTAACGGGCATCCTGGTGAGCGCACCCTTGGAGCTGGCGTTAGCGCGAAACGCACAACGCAGCGCTGACAAGAGGGTGCCGGAGGAGGCGTTGAAAAGCGTGTTCAATATGCTTGAACCGCCTGATGAAGACGAAGGGTTTGTGCGGGCACAGACGATTGTAAGCGGCTAAAGGTATTCGCACTCTTCCCGCAGCAACGACAGTTGTACCAGGTCTTGGTGACTTCCGTTCCAGTATCCCGCCTGCCTCAGCGTGCCTTCACGCACGAACCCGGCTTTTTCAAGCAGGTTCAGCGACGGGGTGTTGTCGGGGTGGACCAATGCTTCGATCCTGTTGAGCGCCATGTGCTGGAACGCCCATTGAACGGCGGCGTAAACCGCCTCCTTCATGAGCCCGCGGCCTTGTGCCGATTGCGCCAGCTCAAACCCGATGGCGCAACTGCGCCACCCACGATTCCATTTGAAGAATCCACAGGTGCCGATCAGCGCTGCCGTGGCGGTGTCCTCAATCCCCCAGCGAACCCCCGGATTGGCCGAGGTGCGCCAACTGGCAAACAGCTCGATCAATTGCTCCGCTTGCCGAGGCTCGGTCAGCGGATCGGTGCCGAACCACTTCATCGCCTCCGCATCGCCATGAATCGCAAACGGCACCGC
Organism: Pseudomonas sp. PAMC 25886; assembly: GCF_000242655.1. Lineage (NCBI taxonomy): Bacteria > Pseudomonadati > Pseudomonadota > Gammaproteobacteria > Pseudomonadales > Pseudomonadaceae > Pseudomonas > Pseudomonas sp. PAMC 25886. Next base: position 36,983 of record NZ_AHHC01000062.1, on the reverse strand, counting down.
TGCGTCCTGCGGTGTCAGTTCCCTGAGCCGCAGGCGTTCGGTTTTGATGAGGGGGAAGTCGGACACGGTGGGCGTCACCTTTTGGAAAAACGACCCCTACGGTGTGTTGTACGGCGCAAAAAATCAATCAGGCGGGAGGCAAACACACTCTCCTGATCAACCGAGATCCAATGTGGGAGCTGTCGAGCCCCACATTGGTCTGAGCGATCAGTCCTCGCGTTTCACCACCAACGTCAAGATGTCATAGCTGGCCACCAACTCACCCAACTGGTTGGTCACCTCCACATCCCACGCCACCACGCCTTGGGGAATGCCCTGCGGGCTCTTCTTGCCCTGGTCAATCTTGCGTTTGCAGGTCAGTCGCGCCTGGATGGTGTCGCCAATGCCCACCGGGTTGATAAAGCGCAGGGTGTCGAGCCCGTAGTTCGCCAATACCGGGCCCGGCGCCGGGGACACAAACAGACCGGCCGCCGCCGACAGCACAAAATAACCGTGGGCGATGCGCTTGCCGAATTGCGATTCCTTGGCGGCGATGTCGTCGAAGTGCATGTAGAAGTGGTCGCCCGACAGGCAGCCGAAATTCACCAGGTCGGCCTCGGTGACGGTGCGGCGGTGGGTCAGCAGCGATTCGCCGATCTGCAGGTCCTGGAAGAATCGGCGGAACGGGTGCACTTCGGTCTCGATGACCTTGGCGCCGCGCACGTATTCGCCGGTGACCGCCGCCAGCATGGTCGGTGAGCCCTGGACCGCCGCGCGTTGCAGGTAGTGTTTCACCGCGCGCAGGCCGCCGAGTTCTTCACCACCACCGGCGCGGCCCGGGCCGCCGTGTTTGAGCTGGGGCAGGGGGGAACCGTGGCCGGTGGACTCGGCGGCGGATTCGCGGTCGAGCACCAGCAGGCGGCCGTGCCAGGCGGCTGCCACCGGGATGGCTTTGGCGGCAATCTGCGGGTCTTTGGTGATCAGGCTGGCGACGAGGCTGCCTTTGCCGCGTGCGGCCAGGGCCAGGGCTTCGTCCAGGTCGTCGTAGGCCATCAGGGTGCTGACCGGGCCGAAGGCCTCGATGTCGTGGGCGCCACCCTCAGCGTGCGGGTCGCGTGCCTGCAGCAGGGTCGGGGCGAAGAACGCGCCCTGGTTGACGTTTTCACCGCGCGGTTCAAACCCGTCGCGGGCGCCGAACAGCATGTCGCTGCTCTGCAACAGGCTTTCCAGGCGCTCGGCCACGTCTTTCTGTTGATCGTGGGAGGCCAGCGCACCCATGCGCACGCCTTCCACCGACGGGTCGCCCACCACGACTTTTTTCAGGCGGTCCCGCAGGCGAGTGGCAACCGCATCGATGTGTTTGGCCGGCACGATGGCGCGGCGAATGGCGGTGCATTTCTGCCCGGCCTTTGTGGTCATTTCCCGGGCGACTTCCTTGATGAACAGCTCGAACTCTTCGTCGTCCGGGGTGACGTCCGGGGCGAGGATCGCGCAGTTCAGCGAGTCGGCCTCGGCGTTGAACGGCACCGAGTTGCGGATCAGGTTCGGGTTGACCCGCAGCTTGGCCGCGGTGTCGGCGGAGCCGGTGAAGGTCACCACGTCCTGGCCTTGCAGGCGGTCGAGCAGGTCGCCGGTGCTGCCGATCACCAATTGCAGGCTGCCCGGTGGCAGCAGGCCGGATTCGTCCATCAGGCGCACCACGGCTTCGGTCAGGTAGCTGGTGGCGCTGGCCGGCTTGACGATGCACGGCATGCCCGCCAGGAAACTCGGGGCGAATTTTTCCAGCATGCCCCAGATCGGGAAGTTGAACGCGTTGATGTGCACCACCAGGCCGCCACGGGGCACCAGGATGTGCGTACCGGCGAAACTCCCCAGCTTGCTCAACTGCATTGCCGGGCCTTCGTGGACGATATTGCCCGACGGCAATTCCCGCGAACCGAGGCTGGCGTAGGTGAACAGCGTGCTGTTGCCGCCTTCGATATCGATCCAGCTGTCGGCGCGGGTCGCGCCGCTGTGGTGGGAGAGGGCGTAGAGCTGCTCTTTGCGCTCGCTCAGGTACAGGGCTATAGCCTTGAGGCGCTGGGCCCGTTGCTGGAAGTCCAGGGCCATCAGCCCGCTGACACCCTGGCGGCGCCCGTGCTCGATGGCTTCGGCGAAGTCCGGACGTTCTTCATGAGTGCGCGCAAGCTCGTGGCCGTCGATGGCGCTGCGCAGCACCTGTGCGCCGTGTTGGCCGATCCAGCGGCCAGCGATAAAACTTTGCAGGGTAGGGGCGTGAGGCATCACGATTCCTCCGGGTTGGAAAAAGAGAGTTAGTGTTTGCTGGCGCCAGCGGCACCAATGCCGGTCATGGAGCGAATGAACTGCGCCAGGTAGCGGCCGCGCTCAATGGCGGCGCGGGGCGAACGGTCGGTGACGGAAAAGGCCCAGGCGCTGAAAAACGCCAGGCTCATGGAGAACAGGGCCGGGTTGGAGTACGGGAACAGCGCCTTGTCGTAATGCAGCACGTTGACCCACACCGCCGGGCTCAGCACCAGCAGCACGATGGCCGAGACCAGCCCCGCCAGGCTGCCGGTCACCGCGCCACGGGTGGTCAGGCCCTTCCAGTACATCGAGAGGAACAGCACCGGGAAATTCACCGAGGCGGCGATTGCCAGTACCAGGCCCGACAGGAACGCAATGTTTTGCGACTCAAACAGCAGGCCGAGGATGATCGCCAACACGCCGATGCACAGCGTGGCGATGCGCGACACGCGGATTTCCTGCTGCTCGCTGGCCTGGCCCTTGCGGATCACACAGGCATACAGGTCGTGGGACACCGCCGATGCGCCGGACAATGCCAGCCCGGCCACCACCGCCAGGATCGTCGCGAAGGCCACCGCCGAAATGAACCCGAGGAACAGGTTGCCACCCACGGCCTGGGCCAGGTGCACGGCGATCATGTTGCCGCCGCCGATGATTGCGCCATTGGCATCGCGAAAGCTTGGATCGGTGCCTACCATGACGATGGCACCGAAGCCGACGATGATCAGCAGCAGGTAGAAGTAGCCAATGAAACCGGTGGCGTAGAACACGCTTTTGCGCGCTTCCTTGGCATCGCTGACGGTAAAGAAACGCATCAGGATATGCGGCAGCCCGGCGGTGCCGAACATCATGCCCAGGCCCAGGGAAATCGCATCGATCGGGTTCGACAGCAAGCCGCCCGGCGCCATGATCGCGTTGCCTTTGGCATGCACGGCGGTGGCCCCGGCGAACATCGCTTCGGTGCTGAAACCAAAGTGCTTGAGCACCATGAACGCCATGAAGGTGGTGCCGAACAGCAGCATTACCGCCTTGATGATCTGCACCCACGTGGTGGCGAGCATGCCGCCGAAGGTCACGTAGAACACCATCAGCACGCCCACCAGCATTACCGCATACAGGTAGTCGATGCCGAACAGCAGCTCGATCAGCTTGCCGGCACCAACCATCTGCGCCACCAGGTACATCAGTGCCACGGTCAGGGTGCCGAAGGCCGAGGTCAGGCGCACCGGCGTTTGCTCCAGCCGGTAGGACACCACGTCGGCAAAGGTGTACTTGCCCAGATTGCGCAGGCGTTCGGCGATCAGGAACAGGATGATCGGCCAGCCAGCCAACACGCCGAGGGCGTAGAGCAGACCGTCATAGCCGTTGAGGAACATCATGGCCGAGATGCCGAGGAATGACGCGGCGGAGATCATGTCGCCGGCAATCGCCAGGCCATTCTGGAAACCGCTCATGCCACCGCCGGCGGTGTAGAAGTCGCTGGCGGAGCGGGTGCGCAGGGCGGCCCAACGGGTGACGCCGAGGGTGAACAGCACGAACACCAGGAACATGCCGATGGCGTTCCAGTTCAATGGCCGGGACGCGCCATCGGCGGCCACCGCCAAGTCCGTGGCCAACGCCAAAGGCAGGAGAAACCACGCCACCAGCCGGCTCATGCTGCGCACTCCTGCTTGAGTTTGTCATTCAGCGGGTCGATCACGTGGTTGGCGCGGTACACGTAAAAGCCGGTCAGCGCGAACGCCAGCAGCACAATTACCACACCCACCAACATGCCCACGGTGGTCACGCCGCCGCTCAACGACTGCCCGAGGGTGGCCGGGGAGAACGCCACCAACAGCACAAATCCGAAATAGATCACCAGCATGATCAGCGACAGCGACCAGTACAGGTTCTGTTTGCGGCGTACCAACTGGATGAAATCGGGATGTCGACGGATGCGTTCGATATCGTCGGGGGTCATGACGGTGTGCTCCTTTTTATTGTTGTGGTTGTGGTGTTGCGGCACGCGTTACAGCTGATCGAAATCCAGTACCACCTTGTCGCTGACCGGGAACGCCTGGCACGACAGCACATAGCCGGCGGCCACTTCGTAGTCTTCCAGGGCGTGGTTGCTGTCCATCTCCACTTCGCCTTCGATCACCTTGCATTTGCAGGTGGAGCACACACCGGCCTTGCACGAATACGGCAGCTCGGCGCCCTGGGCGTTGCCCGCGTCAAGAATGCTCTGGCTGTTGCGCGGCAGGTCGAAGGCCAGGGCGCGGCCATCGCTGATCACGGTGATCTGGCTGACCGCCGCATCCACTTGCCGCGCCGCTTCACGCGCCTCGCGTTTGTGCTGGCTGCCGGCGGCGGCGAACAGTTCGAAGTGAATGCGCTCGGGCGCCATGCCCTTGGCCTTGAGGCTGTCGCGCACGGTTTCGGTCATTTCCTGGGGGCCGCAGATAAAGGCCGCGTCGAGGGCTTTTACGTCGAGCCAGCGGGAGAACAGTTGCTCGCATTTGTCGGCGTTGATGCGGCCGTTGTAGAGGTCCACGTCCTGCTGTTCGCGGCTGAACACGAAGATCAGGTTCAGGCGCTGCAGGTAGCGGTTCTTCAGGTCTTCGAGCTGTTCGCGAAACAGCGCTCCCGAGCTGGAACGGTTGCCGTACAGCAGCGTCACGCGGCTGTGGGGCTCGGTTTGCAGGGTGGTCTTGATGATCGACAGGATCGGCGTGATGCCGCTCCCGGCCGCCACCGCCAAGTAATTGCCATGGCGCGCGGGATCAAGGTCCACATGGAAATGCCCGGCGGGCGGCATCACTTCCAGGCTGTGCCCGGCCTTGAGCTGCTCATTGGCAAACGCCGAGAACCGCCCGCCGGCCACGCGCTTGATGGCGATGCGCAGTTCACCGTCATTGACCCCGGTGCAGATCGAATAGGAGCGGCGCACTTCCTCGCCATCCAGCCGGGTGCGCATCACCAGGTGCTGGCCCTGGGTGAAGTGGAAACTGTCTTGCAGGTGCTGCGGAATCTCGAAGGCGATGGACACCGCGTCACGGGTCTCGTTGCGCACATCCTTGATGGTCAGGCTGTGAAATTTGCTCATTGTTGTTCTCCAACCAAGCGGGCCGCTGGCCCCTCAGATGCACTTGAAATAGTCGAACGGTTCGAGGCAGTCGCGGCAGCGGTGCAGCGCCTTGCAGGCGGTGGAGCCGAATTCGCTGAGCACTTCGGTGTGAAAGCTGCCGCATTGCGGGCAGGCAATCACCGGGCTTTCGCCGAGCAGGCTGCGCTTGCTGCTACTGCCTTGGGGCGGTGCGATGCCATAGGCCCGCAAACGTTCGCGGCCACTGTGGGTGATCCAGTCGGTGGTCCAGGCCGGGGTCAACTTGCGTTCCAGTTGCGGCGCACGAAAACCCGCTTGCTCCAGGGCATCGCGGATATCGCCCTCGATCACCTCAGTGGCCGGGCAGCCGGAGTAGGTCGGCGTGACCACCACGTGCAGATGGCCGGCCTGCCAGTCCAGGTCGCGCACTATCCCCAGGTCGACCACACTCACTACCGGCACTTCCGGGTCCATGACCTGGGCGAGGGTGGCCCACGCGGCGGCCAGGTCGGTGGGTTGCGCCGGCCGTGCGCCCTGGTCGCTGGCGATCAGCTCACCAGGTTGCATCGGGGTACGCTCGGGGCAGGAATTGCATTTCCGCCAGCAAAATCCCCAGGTGCTCGCTGTGCAAGCCACGGCGGGCGTCCAGGTAGAAGTAGCTCGCGGCAGGCGGCAGGGGCAGGGTGGCGCTGGTGAAGATCTCGCTGACCTTGGCCTGCCACGCTGCGCCGACCTGGGCGGAGTCCGGCGTGATGCCGGCGGCGTGCAGGCGCTGTTCGCTGTCGTCGGCGCTGGTCAGTTCCACGGTGAAGCGCCACAGCTCGGGGATCGCCGCGAGCATGCGCGTGTGGCTTTCGTCGGTGCCGTCTCCCAGGCGCTCCACCCATTCGCCGGAGCGGCGCAGGTGATAGGTGACTTCCTTGACAGCCTTGGCGGCGATGCCGGCGATACGTTCGTCACTGGACTGGGCCAGGCCGCTCAACACCGGCAAGTGCCAGGCGTCATACAGGAATTGCTTGAGGATGGTCACCGCGTAGTCGCCGTTGGGTTGTTCCACCAGCAGCAGGTTGCGATAGGCGCGCTCGTCCCGGCGGAAGGCCAGGTGATCGGCGTCGCGCCCGTCGTCCAGCAACTCGGCGGCGTACTCCAGCCAATTGCGCGCCTGGCCCACCAGGTCGAGGCCGACGTTCATCAGCGCCAACTCTTCTTCCAGCGCCGGCGCGTGGCCGCACCACTGGCACAGGCGCTGGCCCTGGATCAGGGCGCTGTCGCCGAGGCGCAGCAGGTATTCGATCAGATCGGTTTCAGTGTTCATGGTCGACCTCACATGTGCCCGACTTCAGCCGGCAACTCGTAGAAGCTGGCGTGGCGGTAGACCTTGTCGTCGGCGGGGTCGAACAGCGGGTCTTTCTCGTCCGGCGACGAAGCGGTGATCAGCGCCGAAGGCACCACCCACAGGCTCACGCCTTCACTGCGCCGGGTGTACAACTCCCGGGCGTTTTCGATGGCCATGGTGGTGTCGGCGGCATGCACGCTGCCCACATGCTTGTGATTCAGGCCGTGCTTGCTGCGCACGAAAACTTCAAACAGGGTCCATTCAGACATAACGGTGACTCCACATCAGGTGGCCGATCAGGCGGCGTTCTTGTTCTGTTTTTTGCGGGCGTGGGCGACGGCGGCTTCGCGCACCCAGGCACCGTCTTCAATGGCTTTGCGGCGGGTGGCGACGCGTTCCTGGTTGCACGGGCCATTGCCCTTGAGCACCTCGTAGAACTCGCTCCACTGGATCTCGCCGAAATCGTAATGGCCGCGCTCGGCGTTCCACTTCAGGTCCGGGTCGGGGCAGGTGCAGCCCAGCAACTCCAACTGCGGGATGGTCTGGTCGATAAAGCGCTGGCGCAGCTCGTCGTTGCTCTGGCGCTTGATCTTCCAGGCCATGGACTGGGCGCTGTTGGGGGAGTGTTCGTCGCTGGGGCCGAACATCATCAGCGACGGCCACCACAGGCGGTTGATCGCGTCCTGGACCATGTCTTTTTGCGCCTGGGTGCCCTGGCGCATCATGGTCAGCAGCAGTTCATAGCCCTGGCGCTGGTGAAAACTTTCTTCCTTGCAGATGCGCACCATGGCCCGGGAGTAGGGGCCGTAGGAGGTGCGCTGCAGCACCACCTGGTTGACGATCGCGGCGCCGTCTACCAGCCAGCCCACTGCGCCCATGTCGGCCCAGTTCAGGGTCGGGTAGTTGAAGATGCTGGAGTACTTGGCCTTGCCGCTGTGGAGCTTGGCGATTTCTTCGTCGCGGTCGGCGCCCAGGGTTTCCATGGCGCTGTACAGGTACAGGCCGTGGCCGGCTTCGTCCTGGATCTTGGCCATCAGCTGCAGTTTGCGTTTGAGGGTAGGGGCGCGGGTGACCCAGTTGCCTTCGGGCAGCATGCCGACGATTTCCGAGTGGGCGTGCTGGGAGATCTGGCGGATCAGGGTTTGACGGTAGGCGTCGGGCATCCAGTTCTTGGCTTCGATCTTGATTTCGGCGTCGATCTTTTCCTGGAAGGCGCGCTCCTGGTCGGACATCTCCGAGAGGTCCTTGATGCGCTTTACTCCGGTTTCTACAAGCTGTGCGTACATGGGGGGTCTCCCGCCTTGTGTTTTGTCGTAGGCATGGAGAACTTTATAAGCGATACGGAAATTAATATCAAACACAAAATTTAGTGTCGGTATTGGGTTTTGTATCGCTTTGGGTGGGGGGTATATCCGTTTCTTCGGTAACGGCTTCCTATGGTTTCGCTCTTACAGCGACTCACTTTGGAAAAGCCCCAAAGTAAGCAAAGGGCTCTGCCCCGCCTGTCGGCACCTCGCCTAGGCTCGGTGTTCCCTCACTCCGGCATTGCTCCGCGGCGGCCCGCGGAGCAATGCCGGAGTGCGGGCACACCGAGCCTAGGCGAGGTGCCGAGTGGTGGGGCAAGAGCGTTTTGCTTACTTTTGCGCTGTTCAAAAGTGAGCCGCTGTAAGAGCGGAACCATAGGCGGCCATCACCCAGATAACGGATATGTACACCACCCAAACGAGCAAAAAAAGCCCCACAAAGGCGGGGCTGAAAAGGTGCAGCAGTCATGCTTTAGGACGTCTGTCCATCACGTGGCAAGCCTTGCCCTCAGACCGCTTGATCGAATGCAGTGGCTGCAAAACGATACGCGAGCTGATCCCGATATACGTCTTGATGTGCTTGCTCAACTCACTGGACACCGCTCGCTGCTGCTCATCATTGAGATGCTGATGCTCAGCCTTGAGCTCCACATGCACATCCACGCTGTCCAGGTTCCCATTGCGATACAGATGAATCTCATAGCACTCGGAAAGCTGTTTTACTTTAAGCACCTGCTCCTCAATCTGCGTGGGAAACACGTTAACCCCGCGAATGATCAGCATGTCGTCACTGCGCCCGGTGATCTTGTCGATACGCCGCATCGGCCGCGCAGTCCCCGGCAGCAACCGCGTCAGGTCGCGGGTGCGGTAGCGAATCATCGGTAACGCTTCCTTGCTCAAGGAGGTAAACACCAGTTCACCCATCTGCCCATCCGGCAATACCTCACCCGTCACCGGGTCAATGATTTCGGGGTAGAAATGGTCCTCCCAGATCGTCGGCCCATCCTTGGTCTCCGCACATTCCATGGCCACCCCCGGGCCCATGATTTCCGACAGCCCGTAGATATCCAGCGCGGTAATCCCCAGCCGCGCCTCGATCGCACTGCGCAGCTCGGCAGTCCACGGCTCGGCACCGAAGATCCCCAACCGCAACGCCAGCTTGTGCGGATCAATGCCCTGGCGCTCGATTTCATCGGCGATGTTGAGCATGTAGGAGGGCGTGACCATGATGATGTCCGGCTGGAAATCCTTGATCAGTTGCACCTGTTTTTCAGTCTGCCCGCCGGACATCGGAATCACCGTGCAACCCAGGCGTTCCGCACCGTAGTGGGCGCCGAGGCCGCCGGTGAACAGCCCGTAGCCATAGGAGATATGTACCTTGTCGCCACGTCGGCCACCGGCGGCGCGGATCGAGCGGGCCACCACATTGGCCCAGGTGTCGATGTCGTTCTGGGTGTAACCCACCACCGTCGGCTTGCCGGTGGTGCCGCTGGAGGCGTGCAGGCGCACCACCTCGTTCATCGGCACGGCAAACATGCCGTAGGGGTAGCTGTCCCGCAGGTCGCTCTTGGTGGTGAACGGGAATCTGGCCAGGTCGTCCAGGGACTTGATGTCATCGGGGTGCACCCCCAGCGCGTCGAAACGCTGTCGGTACAACGGCACATTCTGGTAGGCGTGGCGCAGGCTCCAGCGCAGGCGCTCCAGTTGATGGGCGCGCAGTTGGTCGACGCTGGCGGTTTCCAGCGGGTCCAGCACAGGGTTAAGCACGGCGTTTGGAATAGGCATGTTCATGAGTTCACTCGAATTATTTTTGTGTATCAGCCCACCGCACACCGTGGGCTTTGAGTGCATGCCCCAAGGATACCGCTAGGTTCCCCGGGAATCGCGAATCTTTAGTCGGACAGCCGCTCGATGATCAGTGCGATGCCCTGGCCCACCCCGATGCACATGGTGCACAAGGCGTAGCGGCCGCCACGTTCTTCCAGTTCATGCAGGGCGGTGGTCACCAGCCGTGCGCCGCTCATCCCCAGCGGATGGCCGAGGGCGATGGCGCCGCCGTTGGGGTTGACCCGTGGGTCGTTGTCCCCCAGGCCCAGCTCCCGCAGCACCGCCAAACCCTGGGCGGCGAAGGCTTCGTTGAGTTCGATCACGTCCATGTCCGCCAGGCTCAGGTTGGCCAGCTCCAGCACCTTGCGGGTCGCCGGCACCGGGCCGATGCCCATGATCCGTGGCTCCACGCCGGCGGTGGCCATTGCCACCACCCGGCCGCGGGCGACCAAGCCGTGACGCCTGGCAACTTCGGCGCTGGCCAGCAGCAGGGCGCAGGCGCCGTCGTTGACCCCGGACGCGTTGCCGGCGGTGATGCTGCCGCCTTCACGGAACGGCGTGCCAAGTTTCTGCAGTTGCTCAAGGGTGGTGTCGCCGCGCGGGTGTTCGTCGTGTTCAACCACCCTGGCCGGGCCTTTGCGCTGGGGGATTTCCACCGCGACGATTTCCTTGGCCAGGCGCCCGCTGGCCTGGGCCGCCGCTGCACGTTGCTGGCTGCGCAGGGCAAATGCATCCTGGTCGGCGCGGGAGATGTTGAACTGCTCGGCGACGTTTTCGGCGGTCTCCGGCATCGAGTCGATCCCGTAGGCTTTTTTCATCAGCGGGTTGACGAAGCGCCAGCCGATGGTGGTGTCGTACAGTTGCGCGTCGCGGGCAAACGCCTGCTCGGCCTTGCCCATTACCAGCGGCGCACGGGACATCGATTCAACGCCGCCCACCAGCATCAACCCGGCCTCGCCACAGCGAATCGCCCGGGCCGCGCTGCCGATGGCGTCCAGCCCCGAGCCGCACAAACGGTTGAGGGTGGTGCCCGGCACGCTCACCGGCAACCCGGCCAACAGTGCCGACATGCGGGCCACGTTGCGGTTGTCCTCACCGGCCTGGTTGGCGCAGCCGTAGATCACATCGTCGACGCTGCTCCAGTCCACTTGCGGGTGGCGGCGCAGCAGTTCACGCAGCGGCACCGCACCGAGGTCGTCGGCGCGCACGCTGCTCAAGGCGCCGGCGTAGCGGCCGATCGGGGTGCGTACCGCGTCGATGATCAAGGCGTCATTCATTCGGATTCTCCTGCGCCAGCACCGTGCCGCGCACTTTGTAGGATTTGCCATGGAACAGCGCAATCAGCTGGCCCAGTTGGTTTTCGATACGGACGTCGTAGTTGCCGGTGCGCCCCGAGCGGCTTTGCTCGCGGCAGTCGGCACTCAAGGTGTCGCCCAGCTGCGCCGCAGCGATGTAGTCGATGCTGCAGCCCAGCGCCACGGTGGCGTCGTTGTAGCTGTTGCAGGCCAGGGCAAAGGCCGAGTCCGCCAGCGCAAACAGATAGCCGCCGTGGCAGGTGCCGTGGCCCTGGATCATGTCGGCGCGCACGCTCATGCCCAGTCGCGCGCAGCCCGGCGCCACCGAGAGCAGGCGCATGCCCATGCCCTGGCTCGCGGCGTCGCGGCTGAACATCGCTTGGGCGCATTGGTTCGCCAGGTTCATGGCTTCATGGTTGGTCATGCCGTGCGCTCCCTTAGCGGCCCTTGAAGCTCGGGCTGCGTTTTTCCATGAAGGCGGCGACGCCTTCGCGGTAATCCTCGCTGCGCCCGGCCAGGCGTTGCAGGTCGCGCTCCAGCTCCAGCTGTTCGTCAAAGCTGTTGCTCAGGCTGGCATTCAGGCTGCGCTTGATCAGCGCCAGGCCGTAGGTCGGTTGGGTGGCCAGGTGGCGGGCGAGGGTCAGGGCTTCGTTGCGCAATTCGGCGTCGTCCACGCAGCGGTAGATCAGGCCCCATTGCTCGGCTTGTTCGGCGCTCAGGCGGTTGCCCAGCAAGGCCAGCGCCTTGGCCCGGGCGATGCCCACCAGGCGCGGCAACGTCCAGGTGCCGCCGGAGTCGGGGATCAGGCCGATCTTGCAGAACGCTTGAATGAAATTCGCCGAGCGCGCGGCCAGCACCAGGTCGCAGGCCAGGGGGATATTGGCGCCGGCCCCGGCCGCCACGCCGTTCACCGCGCAGATCACCGGCAGGGGCAGGTCGCGCAGTTGGCGGATCAGCGGGTTGTAGAACTTCTCGATGGACTCCCCCAGGTCCGGCATCGCACTGCCGGGCGCCACGTTGCGGTCGCTGAGGTCTTGCCCGGCGCAAAAGCCGCGGCCTTCGCCAGTCAGCAGCAATACCCGCACGTCGGGATTCTCCCGGACCTGCTGCAGCGCTTGCTGAACCTCGCCGTGCATCTGCGCGTTGAAGCTGTTGAGCTGGTCGGGACGATTGAGGCTGAGCAGGGCGACGCCGGCCTCGATGGAAAACAGGATGTGTTCGAAGTTCATGGTCGTGAGGCCCTCACGGTGCACGCTCGGCGGTCAGCCGGCTCATTATTGGATCGGCCTGGTCAGCCGGTTTTGCCGGAGTATATCTTTAACGTGATACATAAATGCAACAATAAAATTGATTTGGTGTGTCTTGTTTTGCGATTGGTAAAAATTGATATCCCGCGATATCGGTCTGTGAGCCGCTGATAAACCCCATATTTTATTGGCTTAAACCTGATTTTTAAACGCGCTGCGCACGGTCGCCTCGGCGGTCATATCAAGCGATACGCTTTTTCAGCTTTGTGCTTGCAAAAATGATGTGATACAAAATAAGCCAAGATCGGCATCGCTTTGCGAATACGCCCTATAAGGAATTCTCCATGACCTGCTACAGTCTCGACGGCCTGACTCCGGTGGTCGACCCCACGGCCTACGTTCACCCCTCGGCCGTACTGATCGGCGACGTGATCATCGGCCCCCATTGCTATGTGGGGCCGCTGGCGAGTTTGCGCGGCGACTTCGGGCGCATCGTCCTTGAAGAGGGCGCCAACCTGCAGGACACCTGCGTAATGCACGGCTTCCCGGACAGTGACACGGTGGTTGAGCGCAACGGCCATATCGGCCACGGCGCAGTGCTGCACGGTTGCCGGATCGGCACCGATGCATTGGTGGGCATGAATGCGGTGGTGATGGACAACGCGCGCATTGGCGCTCGCTCGTTCGTCTCGGCGGCGGCCTTTGTCAAAGCCGGTTTCGAATGCCCCGAGCAGTCGTTGGTGATGGGCACACCGGCCAGCGTCAAGCGCAGCCTCAGCGACGAAGAGGTGCACTGGAAGCAAACCGGCACCCGCGAATACCAGCGCCTGGCCCAGCGTTGCCTGGAGCAGATGCACGAATGCGAACCCCTGAGCGCACCGGAAGCCGACCGGCCACGGATCAGCGACAGCGGCCTGCGACCCAAGGGCACGTGAATCGCCTGCATCCTGACGCCGCTAAAAACGGTATATTTTCTCTTTTTGCCTCGGTACGCCCATGTCGTCACTGACACCCCTGAACCAACTGATCACCCGCTTCCAGGAGCAGACGCCGATTCGCGCCAGCTCCCTGATCATCACCTTGTACGGGGACGCCATCGAGCCCCACGGCGGAACGGTGTGGCTGGGCAGCCTGATCCAGTTGCTCGAACCCATCGGCATCAATGAACGGCTGATCCGCACCTCGATCTTCCGCCTGACCAAGGAAGGCTGGCTGACCGCCGAGAAAGTCGGACGCCGCAGCTACTACAGCCTGACCGGTGCCGGGCGTCGTCGTTTCGACAAGGCTTTCAAGCGGGTCTACAGCTCCAGCGTGCCGGCGTGGGATGGTTCGTGGTGCCTGGTGATGCTCACACAGCTGACCCAGGACAAGCGCAAACAGGTGCGTGAAGAGCTGGAGTGGCAAGGTTTTGGTGCGATTGCCCCGACCGTGCTGGCCTGCCCGCGCAGCGACCGCGCCGACGTCAACGCTACCTTGCTCGACCTCGGCGCCCAGGAAGACACCATCGTCTTCGAGACCACGGCGCAGGATGTACTGGCATCCAAGGCCCTGCGGGTGCAGGTGCGCGAGAGCTGGAACATTGAGGAGCTGGCGGCCCATTACAGCGAGTTCATCCAACTGTTCCGACCGCTCTGGCAAGCGCTTCGCGAGCAGGAACAGCTTGCGCCTGCCGACTGTTTCCTGGCACGGGTCCTGCTTATTCATGAATACCGCAAACTGCTGCTGCGCGACCCGCAATTGCCCGACGAATTGCTCCCTGGCGATTGGGAAGGCCGCGCCGCCCGCCAGCTGTGCCGCAATATTTACCGGTTGATCTACGCCAAGGCCGAGGAATGGCTGAACAGCGCGCTGGAAACTGCCGACGGCCCGTTGCCGGACGTTGGCGAGAGTTTTTACCGGCGGTTCGGAGGCCTGAAATAAGGAGCGACGCTGTTCAGGAGAACGGGTGGAGTGATGTGGCGTAGAGAATAAAAATAAGCCTGCGTGAGGCCTGAACATGATGTCTTCAATTGCACAGCGCTGTGATGGGTTCGACCAATGGATCCATCAGATCAATCAGATCTGCGGCGCGTTTGATGCGCAAATCCTGGGGGATGGTTTTTCCGGGCAGATCCGCGAATACCAGAGCGGCGCGCTGAAGCTCAGCTTTGTCGACGCCTGTCAGGCGCGGCTGTTTCGTACCCCCACGCAAATCGCGGCGGGCGAGGGCGGCAAGTACTTTGCGGTGTTCCAGCTCGATGGTACAGCCGGCATGGCCCAGGGCGACAGCAAGGCGCTGTTGAGTGCGGGCGACATCAGCCTGATCGATGCGGCGCACCCCAGTGATTTCACCTACAGCGAGAACTCGCGGCAGTTGTCGCTGATCCTGCCGTCATACCTGGTGGAACAGACCTTGCGCTTCAACCCGGTCAAATGCGGGCACCGCATCGAGGCGACATCGCCGATGGCGATGCTCTCCCGCCAGCTGATTCTGGAAGCGACCCGCCAGGACAACCTGACCTTGCAGGAAAGTGAAGCGACGCTGGAGGCGATCATCAATTTGTTGCGCCCGGCCATCAGCCAGGCGGGCGAAGGTAGCGACGCCCATGAACGGGTGTTTCGCAAGACCCTGGAGTGCATCGACCAACACATTCGCTCCGAAGAGCTGTGCCCGGAGTGGCTGGCGCGGGAGGTGGGGATGTCGGTGCGTGGGCTGTACCGGATCTTTGCGCGCAAGGGTTTGGTGGTGGCGCGGTACATCAAGAACCGGCGGCTGGATTTGTGTGCCGAGTCGCTGCGCCAGTCCAGGGTGGAGGAGAAGCTTTCGGTGCTGGGGTATTCGTGGGGGTTTTCGGATTCCAGCTACTTTTCGACGGCGTTCAAGTCGCGGTTTGGCATTGCGCCGGGTGAGTACCGCAAGCAACACACCTGATCAGGGGATACGCCGATCAAAAATGTGGGAACGGGCTTGCTGTGGTGAGCGGGCTTGCCCCGCGTTGGGCTGCGAAGCAGCCCCATCAATCTGTGGTGAACCCGACGGGGGACAAGCCCCCTCACCACAGCAAGCCCGCTCCCACATTTGGATCGCGTTTCGTTCAGTTGGGCATTCCGTCTTCGATCGCAATCCCTTGGGCACGCATCTCCTTGATCAACCCCGCCCGCGTCCCCGGCAGATTGAGCATTGCCTTCTGCCGCAACTCAGTCACCTCCGCCGCGCTATAGGGTTTGTAATCCACCGGCGTGCTCTTGCCCGCCATCCCGTCCGGGCGCATCAGCCAGTTCAGCAGGTCCGCCAGTTGCCCATCGTTCAGCGCCGACTGTGACATCCCCGGCACGCGCACCAAAAACTCCCGGCCTCCCGGCACCTTCAGAAAGTTGCCGACAAACCCGGTCATCCTCGGCGTGTCGTTCGCCGCCGAGCCCATGCCGCTGCCCAGATGACAGCCGGCACATTGCAGCTGATAGTTGGTCGCCACGCTGTACCCGGCCTGGGCGATGGGCGTTTGCGGCGATTCATTACCTGGTGCGTGCTTCTGGTTCGGATTGGGAATCGCCCGTGCCTGGGCGAGCGGGGCGGCGAAGACACACATCAAGCTCAGCAAAAACAACGTACGCATGACAAGCCTCTTTGCACTGACCTGTGGCGAGGGAGCTTGCTCCCGTTGGGCTGCGCAGCGGCCCCAAGATCTTTGGGAGCGCTTCGCACTCCAGCGGGAGCAAGCTCCCTCGCCACAGGGGTGAGTTAAACCGCGACGCCGCGAATGATCGAGACCGTGCAGTGGTAGATGTGGGATTTGGCCGCCAGGCACCAGTTCACATCGTTGTTGTTGAACGGGCGGTACGCCGGTTCTTCACTGTCGTTACGCGTGCACGCGCACTGGGCGCAGCTTTGCTTACCGCAGCAGTCGTTATAGGAAATGATGTAGTCCTTGCCATCCGCCGGGTTGCGGCAGGTGCCGATCCAGGTCACCTGGGACGCCTCGGTGCCGGGTGGGCAGGACGTCACCGAACCGCCGCAGCAACTGCACAGGAAGCCGTCGATGGAACAGTAGCGCCAGTAGTCGCAGCTGTTCGGGTCGCCCGGGTCACCGGCTTTCGGGTTATC
The DNA here is from genome assembly GCF_000242655.1 of Pseudomonas sp. PAMC 25886. Taxonomy (NCBI): domain Bacteria; kingdom Pseudomonadati; phylum Pseudomonadota; class Gammaproteobacteria; order Pseudomonadales; family Pseudomonadaceae; genus Pseudomonas; species Pseudomonas sp. PAMC 25886. The sequence continues at coordinate 20,522 of NZ_AHHC01000062.1, read as the reverse complement.
GGCGGCCAGCGCCTTGCTGGTGCGGTCCAGGGGCAGCAGCAGGGGCAAGGCGGCGCCTGCGACCATCAGCGAACCCATGCGGGCCAACAGTTTGCGCCGTGACGTGGTGTCGGCCAGGCGACGGGTCGAGCGCTCGAATAACAGATCCAGCAATTTCATGAGAGTCTCCCTGCCTTAATCAGTGGCTATGGCCGTGGCTGTGGTCGTGGGGCTGCGGCTGGCTGTTGAGGTATTCCTGCAGCGTGGCGCTTTTCAGGTGTTCGACTTCGAACAGGCTGTCCAGGTGCTCGCGGGAATTGACCAGGCCCTTGGCGCGCAAGGTGCCGCTCTTGTCGATCAGCGCGGCATACGGCAGCTTGCCGATCTGGTAGGTCATGCCGACTTCCGGCCCGACCACGTAGGTGATGTCGTCCAGCTTGTGCTCGGTGATCAGTGCTTGCTGGGCTTCCATGTCGCCGTCGCTGATAAACACCACATCAAGGCGGTCAGCCTGCTCCTTGGCGATGGATTTGATCGCCGGCAACAGGGATTTGCAGATCGGGCAGGTCGGCGAGAGGAAGAACAGCAACTGGTTCTTCTCACCGGCATAGCCGAAGTTCACCGGGCGACCCTTACGGTCGGAAGCAGTGACTTGCGGCGCCGGCTCATTCACCGCCACGCCCTTGTCCACCATCAGCGCGCCGGCCGGGGCGATGCGCCCGTGCAGCACACCAATCTGGCGCACCAGGCCCATTACGGCAAACGCCAGTGCCAGCAGCAGGACCCACAGCAGTACGTTGGAAACAATCAGGCCTTCCATTGATCACCTACCAATCAGTTTGAGCAGAAGAGGGGAGTTCGCCAGCAGGCCATCGGCTGCGGCGTAAATCAGCAGCGCGACAGCGCTGGCGGCAACAGTGACGAAGCCGTCGAAAAAACCGAGGTCACGGGCAATCGGCAACACGCTGGCCAGCAGGGCCACGGCCACCAGTGCGCCGTTGCGCAGCAGCAGGATCGGTCGCAACGGCTGCGCCTGATCAGGCCCGGCGCAACCGCAGTCGATGTCCCGGCGACCGCGCCACAGGTTGATGCCAATCGCCGCGGCGTACAGCGCAATCAGGCCGGCGGCACTGAGGGCTGCCCAGGAACGGGTCGCCGGTACCAGCAGCGCAAAGGCAATCACAAGCTCCAGTACCGGAATCACCCGGGCGCCGGGACGGATCACCGCCTCGGGCAGTAACTGGTAGTCCGCCAGTTGCCGGGCAAAGCGTGCCGGTGCGCGCAACTTGTGGGTCGCGGCACTGGCCAGCAACACCGCAATGGCGAGGGCGCTGGCAATGATGAAGATCGGGTCGATATGCATGGCCGAACCTCTTTAGTAGCTCATGATCTGGGTTGCGGTCTTCGCAACCTTGGCCATGCTACCGGTGAGTTTGTTGGTCTTCAGGTCGAAGATCTGCAGGCCGCCTTCGACGTCGGCGCCCAGCAACAGGGGCTTGTCGTCGCCGGTGGCCTGCATGCTCCAGACCGGCGTCGGGGCTTCCAGGGTGGCTATCTTCTTCATGGTCTTGAGGTCGTAGGCCCAGATGATAGTGCTGGGGTCTTCCCACTTCATCGGTTCGTGGTTGTCGTGCATCAGCACGTACAGCCGGTTGAGTTTTGGCGCCACGGCCATCAACTGCCAGCCGCCGGGTGCCCAGCCGGTTTTCTTTTCCGCGTCGGTGGTCAGTGACCAGGACGGCAGGATTTTCGGCGCGTCGCCAGAGAAATCGACGGGGCGGATGGTGCCGGTGGTGGTGGTGAAGTAGTAGGTGTCACCCACATTCACCGCGCGTTCGTTGAGCTTCTCGGCGTTGGGGTCGAAGAAGTGCGTGCGGTTGCGTGAGGTTTCCTGGCCCTGGTCGTTGAGGGTGACCACTTGCAGGCTGCCGTCGCCGCACAATGAGGCGAAGCGGCGAGTGCCGACCGGGTAATTGAGCACGCAGCCCGGGATCGCGATTTCGGCGGTGACGGCGCGGGACTGGGTGTCGACCACGGTGACCGACGTCGACGGGGTGAAGTTGTAGACGTAGACGAAGCGGTCATCGCCGCTGGTTTTCAGGCCGTAGCGCTGGGTCAGGGATTCGGCGCGTTTGTTCGGGATCAGCACTTCCCACGACGGCGACAGGCTGGAGCTGTCCCAGGCGGTCAGCACGTCGGTGCGATCGCCACGGGTGCCGCGGGAATAGTAGATATCGGCGCTGTACAGGGTCTTCTGGTCGTGGCTCAGGGCCGAGGGGGCGGCGAAGCCTGTGGGCACCATGCCGAGGACGCGCTTTTTGTCGGGGTCGACGACGGTGACACGGCCGACCACGAAGCTTTCGAACTCGACGTCTACCACGAAGGCGCGGTGGGCTTCCGGCGGGAAGGCCAGGGTGGTCTGGCCGATGGTGTCTGGCGGTAAATCCGCCTGGGCGCTGTTCAAGCCGAGTACAAGCAGGCCCAGACCCAGCGCTGACTGTACGTTGATCCTGTTGCTTCGCATTAGGGGCACTCCCTGAATTATTGTGTTTTGCTAATCGCGGGTGCTTTGGCAGATTCTTGCAAGTGGATTCTGCCTTGTGGGGGGATTGCAAGAATTGTTGTGGCTGCCAAGTGGTTGTGTGTCTGTGCCAATGGTTTGGGGTGGGGTGTATATCCGTTATTTGGGTGATGGCTGATATCGGTTCCGCTCTTACAGCGGGTCACTTTTGAAAGGAGCCGGAATGCCGGCCCAGCCAAAAGTAACCAAAAGGCTCTTGCCCCACCACTCGGCACCTCGCTTAGGCTCGGTGTGCCCTCACTCCGGCTTTGGAGCGTGGGCCGCCGCGATGGGCCATCCTTGGCCCAGCGCGGCTAACCCGGCGTCCTGCCGGGTTACCCACGCTCCAAAGCCTGCGTTCGGCCAGCGTGGTTTAACGGGGCGCCTAAGATCAAGATCAAAAGCAGATCAACAGCACAGCGGCCTACAGGCCGGCTTGAGTGGTGTGAAGCAAAGGCAAGATCAAAATCTAAAGCCAGAGCGGGCACGGTCAAATGTGGGAGCTGGCTTGCCTGCGATGCAGACAACTCGGTACATCAGACACACCGAGGTGATGCCATCGCCGGCAAGCCAGCTCCCACAGAAAAGCAGAGCCGCAGCAGTTTCAGATTTGGTTTTCGCTTTGGCTTTTGCTGTGGCTTTTGCTCTGGCTTCTACCACTCAAGCCGGCCTGTAGGCCGCTGTGCTCTTGCTTTTGATTTTGATCTGGCTCTGACTGCCCCAATAAGCCCGAGGCCGAACGCAGGGATTGAGGAGCGGGTAAACCGGCAGGACGCCGGTTTAGCCGCGACGGGGCAGGGACGCCCCGTCGCGGCGGCCCGCGGAGCAATGCCGGAGTGAGGGAACACCGAGCCTAGGCGAGGTGCCGACAGGCGGGGCAGAGCGCTTTGGTTACTTTGCCGCTTTTGCAAAGTGACTCGCTGTAAGAGCGAAACCCTAAGCCGCCGTTACCCAACTAACGGATATGCCCCCAATCTCACGCCCCCACCAACGGCAGCGAAAAACTGAAAACCGCCCCACACGGCTCAAGATTCTGCGCCCAGATATCCCCATGATGCCGACCAATAATATTCTTGCACAACGCCAACCCAATCCCGTTACCACCCACCTTCGACGAAAAGAACCCGTCAAAGATTTTCTCCCGCGCCACCGCCTGAATCCCACGCCCACAATCCTCGACACTCAACCGCGCCACGCCTCCATCCCGACAGGCATGCAACCGCAGCACCCGACGCTCAAGGGGCAGCTCGCTCATCTCTTCGATGGCATTGAACGCCAGGTTCAGAATCACCTGTCCAATCAACACTCTCTCGCACTGCACCATCAGCGGCTCCGCGCTCGGGATGATCTCCAGCCGCACCTGGCCGGGCTCGGCCCGCAGGCTGATGAAGTACTGGGTCTCGTGCAGCAACTCATTCAAGTCCACCAACTCGGCGCTCTGCTCCAGCTTGACCACGTAATCACGCACACTCTTGATGATCAATGAAGCGTGCTCCACCTGCCGCACGGCACTTTGCAGCCCCCAGTTCACACCCTGGTCGGCACTGTGGGTATCACCCAGGCGAATCAACACCCCTTCGATAAAATTGCGGGTGGCCGCCAGCGGCTGGCTCAGCTCATGGGCAATCGCCACAGCCATCTCGCCCATGGCGTTATAGCGCGCCAGATATTCAAGCTGTTGCTCGCTGACACGCCGGGCTTCCTCAGCGCGGATCAGGTCGCGCTTGACCTTGTCCTCCCGGGAAATATCGCGGAACTGCACCATCAGCACATCGCGCCCGTCCAGGTGCACCAGCGTCGCAACAGCTTCCGAAAGAATCTCCACACCGGCCTTGGAGCGGTAACACCATTCGATGGTGCGCTGGCCGCTGCGGGCCGCGCGTTCCAGCCAGCGCAGGCCGATGGACCGCTTGTACTTCGGCGCATCGCGGGTCATGTCCGGGGCTTTCAGCGGGATCAGTTCTTCCAGGGTAAAACCCAGTGCCGACAGCGCGGCGGTGTTGGCCCAGAGGATGTCCTTGCTCTGCGCATCATGAAGGATGGTGCAGATCGGCATGGCTTCGATCAGGGTCTGGAAATCATGGTGATTGGGTTGGTACATCGCGTAGCCCTTGGCGGTGGAGGGGACGACTACAGTGGCAAGTTATACCGGTTTGCCTGCGCGGGCACGCTCAGAAGTTATCGGGGGCGCACTAGGGGATTTCTTTAGCCGGGGGGCGGCACGCCCCAATAGTTGACGGCGGATGGGCTTTTTACACTGGACCCATCAACGCCGGCCACGGCGTCCATAACAACGACAACGGAGAAAGCCCATGCTGCGTTCGGCCCTCGTGCAACCAGACGCTTTACCCGACGTGCAGCCCGCGCTGTTCCAGCAGGTGCTGGACGAGGTGCGCCAGCGCCGCGATGAGTTCGATGCCGGCTCCCATGTGCCACGGGACATGATCGAACGCTTCAAGCAGGTGGGCATCTACCGGGCCGCCACGCCGCGTTGTTTCGGCGGCGATGCCCTGGCCCCGGCGACGTTTTTGCAGATGATCGAGCGCATTGCCGAAGCCGACGGTTCGGCCGGCTGGGTCGCCAGTTTCGGCAGCGCCGGGGTGTACCTGGCAGCCTTGCCCAAGGAGACCCTCGCCGAGCTGTATGCCGACAGCCCCGACCTGGTGTTTGCCGGTGGATTGTTCCCGTTGCAGCCGGCAGAAACCGTCGACGGCGGCTGGCAGGTCAACGGCACCTGGAAGTTTGCCAGCGGCTGCAAAGGCGCCGATCTGCTGGGCGTAGGCATCGGTGCCGCGGGCGGCAAGCCACGCACCGCCGTGTTCAAGCCAGCCCAGGTGGAAATCATCGAAAACTGGGACGTGGTCGGCCTCAAGGGCACCGGCAGCCATGACCTGCGTGTCACCGACCAATACGTCGACGAGCGCTGGACGTTCATCCGTGGTGGCGCCGCCACCGTCGACGAGCCGCTGTTCCGTTACCCGTCGATCGCCTACGCCGCCCAGGTGCTGGCGGTGGTCAACCTGGGCCTGGCCCGGGCCGCCCTCGATGAAATCAGCGCCATGGCCAGCGGCAGCGGCATCACCGGCGCGCCGAAGCTGGCGGACCGCGCCTACGTGCGCATCGAAATCGCCAAGGCCGAAGCCCGGCTGAGCGCCGCCCGTGGCTTCTTCTACGGCGCCACCGAACAAGTGTGGAACTCGATCCTCGCCGGCAACCCGGTCACGCCCGAGCAGACCAGCCTACTGCGCCTGACCGCCATACATGTGTCCCAGGCCGGCGCCGCCGTGGTGCAGAGCGCCTACAGCCTGGCGGGCACCACCGCGATTTACCTGCGCCACCCGCTGCAACGCTACCTGCGCGACGCCATGGTGGTTACCCAGCACGCCTTCCTCAGCGAAGGCCTGTACGACGGCGCGGGCTCGGTGTTCCTCGGCGTTCCGCCATTCCCTGGCTACATCTGACTTTCAAGGATCAACCCATGTCCCAAGCCACTCAAGAACCGCTGCGCGTTGTGTTTTGCATCGGCATCACCCAGAACTTTTTCGACCTGCCGACCGGCGAAGGCCTGAGCGTGTGGAAAGGCTTCAGCCAGATGATGGGCGACCTCGGCGCCATGCCGGGCATCAACGTGCTCGGGGCGATGGATGACGACCGCTTGATGGTCGGCCCGTCGACCACCTCGCCGTGGACCGTCTACATCATGGCCGACGTGGATTGCCACCAGTCGGTGATTGACGCCTGCAACCTGTTTCGCACCACGCCGGTGGGTGAATACAGCCTGTGGCGCTACGCCAGGATCGAGGCGCGTATCGGCCGCCCGCTGACCATCCCCGACGCGGCCAGGGTGTGAGCCATGGACCTGTTGCAGCGTCTTGAAACCCTTGAAGGGGAGAGCCAGGTCCGGCGCTTGATGGCGCGCTACATGGACCTGTGCGACGTGCCCCGGGCGGCGATGAACGTCCGCGAGTTGGCCGGGTTGTTCAGTGTGGATGCGGTCTGGGAAGGCATTGGCACAACGACTGTGCAAACCTTCGGCCAGCACTGGGGGCGCGACGCGGTGGCGGCGTTTGTCGGCAGCTACCTGCCGCCGTCCGAGCACTTCGCGCTGAACCTGCATTACCTCACCAGCGAGTCGATCCAGGTGGACGGCAGCACGGCTGCGGGTCAGTGGATCATGCAGCAGATTTCCACCTACGCCGACCAGCGCAGCGAGTTGTTCGGCACGCGGCTGAACATCGATTTTCGTCGCGTCGATGGCACCTGGCTGATCGCGCATTTCCGTACGCAGCGCCTGTTCAATACCGTTTTGGGGGTGAACCCATGAGTACCTTCGTCAGCGAATTTTTACTCGGTGGCAGCGGTAAACGCGTGGCCATCAAGGATTCCATCGACATCGCCGGGCACCCGACCCGTTCCGGCAGCCGTGCCTTTGCCGACGCATCGCCCGCGACCCGGCATGCGGACGTGGTGCAGTTGGCGCTCGACGCCGGCTGGCAGATCGTCGGCAAGACCAACCTGCATGAACTGGCGTTTGGCGTCACCGGTATCAACGACTGGAGTGGTACGCCGATCAATCCCCAGGCGCCTGACCGGGTGCCGGGCGGTTCGTCCAGCGGTTCGGCGGCGGCGGTTGCGGCAGGCCTGGCGGATATCGCCATCGGCACCGACACCGGCGGCTCAGTGCGGGTGCCGGCGGCGTGCTGCGGGATTGCCGGGTTGAAACCGACTTACGGGCGAGTCAGCCGGGTGGGCGCCCAACCGGCAATGTCCAGCCTCGACTGTGTCGGGCCGTTTGCCGCGAACATGCAGGACCTGATTGAAGCGATGCAGGTGATTTGCCCGGGCTTCGAGCCGCAGGCTGTACCGACTGGCAGTGCTCATGTGGGCTTTCTGGATGTGGCCTGTGAGCCCTGGCTGAAGGCGAGCCTGATGGCCGCCGTCGACGCTGCCGGCTGGCGTCAACAACGCTTGCACCTGGACGATTTCAACGCGGCGTTCGGCGCCGGCCTGACGGTGATCAACGTCGAAAACTGGGCGGCCTTCGGTCATCTCACCGGCAAGGGCCTGATCGGTGCCGACGTCGAACAACGCCTGCTCGCCGCCAGCCGCACCAGCGCCGCTGATTTGGCCCAGGCCGAAGCCGTACGTACCCGTTTCAGTCACCAGGTGGATGCCGCGCTCGAAACGTTTTCCGTGTTGCTGTTGCCGACCCTGCCAGACCTGCCACCGACCCTGGCCGAAGCCCGCAACGGCAGCCAGGCCGTGGCCGGCATGACGCCGCTGGTGCGGCCCTTCAACCTCAGCGGCCACCCGGCGCTGACGGTGCCGGTCACCCTGGTCGACAGCGGGCTGAAGGTGGGCCTGCAGATTGTCGGCCGCAAGGGCCAGGACGAATGGGTGTGTGCCCTCGGCGCACAACTGCAGCAGAGCATCACGGCTCACCAATAAGAACAACGCCTTGAGGAGGGCTCCATGAGTACCCATGAATACCGGCTGATTGCCAAATCCAAGAGCCTCGACGAACTGGTCAGGCACGACCGCGTCGATGTCTCGCTGTACAACGACCCGGCGCTGTTCGAAGCCGAACTGGAAAAGATCTTCTACCGCACCTGGGTCTGGGTCGCCCATGAAAGCGAAGTGCGCAACAGCGGTGACTTCAAGACCGCCACCATCGGCCGCCGCCCGGTGATCGTGGTGCGCGACAAGAAAGGCGCGATCAACGTGCTGGAGAACCGTTGCCGCCACCGTGGCGCCACGGTCTGCGAAAAGCACAAGGGCAACGCCACCGGCTTCACCTGCCCGTATCACAGCTGGTCCTATGGTTTGGACGGCAAGCTGCGGGCGCTTCCGTACCCGGATGGCTACGAAGGCATCCTGGAGAAATCCGAGTTGCCCCTGACCAGCCTGCGGGTCGACAGCTACGCCGGGATGGTATTTGCCAGCTACAACGACGACATCGAGCCATTGGCCGACTTCCTCGGCGGCGCCAAACACTGGATGGACCTGTTCATGAAGCAGGGCGCCGGCTACCCGATCAAGACCCAGGGCGAACACAAATTCAGCTTCAAGGGCAACTGGAAGATCCAGCTGGAAAATACCACCGACGGCTATCACTTCCCCATCGTGCACAAGTCGTTCATGTCGTCGGTGGATGCCGAAACTTCGGAAATGCTTTCGTTCATGACCGACGAGCAAGCCGTCACCCATTCCCTGGGCAATGGCCACAGCGTGATGGTGATGGTGCCCGAGCATGTCGACCTGGACCACGATGACGGTACCGAGCCGTTGCAGGAGCGCTTCGCCCACGTCACCGAAGAACTGTCGAAAACCATGGAGCCGGCGCAGGTGCGGCGCATCGTGCGTTCACTGCATGGCGCCGGGTTCAACCTCAACCTGTTTCCCAACGTCGCCATGTCGATGTCGTTCTTCCGGGTGCTGCGGCCGGTGTCGGTCACCGAGACCGAAATCCGCCACGTTGCCCTCGGCATGGACGGCGGCCCGCAGATTGCCAACCGTGAGCGCCTGCGCATCCACGAACACTTCCAGGGCCCGTTCGGCTTTGGCAGCCCCGATGACGCCGAGGCCTGGGACCGGGTGCAACGCGGTTCGTATGCCGGCGTGGACGCGCCGATCCTGGTCAACCGCGGCCTGAACCGCGAAGTGCTGGCCGACAACGGCGACAAGGTCTCCCACGCCACCGATGAAGGCGGCATGCGCGGGGCCTATGACATGTGGAAAAGGATGATGAGCCAATGAACACGCTGACTGGTTTTACTGCACCGCTGGCCCAGGCCATCGAATTCATCTGGCGTGAAGCCGAACTGCTGGACCACAAGGACTATGTGCAATGGGCGGCGTTGTGGAGCGAGAGCGGGCGCTATGTCGTGCCGATCGACCCGGACACCGACGATTTTGAAGCCAGCCTCAACTACGCCTACGACGACGCGCGCCTGCGTGATTTGCGGATTGAGCGGCTGACGGCGGGGTATTCGCCGTCGGCGGTGGATGCGGCGAAAACCGTGCGCAGCGTGTCGCGATTTACGCTGGTGGAAGCGGCGGGAGAGGTGGTGGAGGTCAACTGCGCGCAGTTGCTTTATGCCTACAAGCGCGGGGTGCACACGCCGTTCGTGGCCGACCTGAACTACCGCATTCGCTTCAGCGCCGGCACGGCGACCCTGGAGCGCAAGGTGGTGCGGCTGATCAACTCCACCGACAGCCTGAGTGCACTCGGCTTTCTGTTGTAAGCAAGATCCAAACAACGACACAAAACCAATGTGGGAGCGGGCTTGCTGTGGTGAGCGGGCTTGCTGTGGTGAGCGGGCTTGCCCCGCGCTGGGCTGCGAAGCAGCCCCATCAATCTGTGGTGAACCCGACGGGGGACAACCCCCCTCACCACAGCAAGCACGCTCCCACAGTTGAGATGAGGACATCCTGATGAACCGAATCGCGCTTGTAACCGGCGCCTCCCGTGGCCTCGGCGAATGCATCGCCCGGCGCCTGCACGCCGCCGGCTACCGCGTGGGCCTGGCAGATGTGCGCCTGGACGGCGTGCAGCGGCTGGCTTCTGAACTCGACAACAGCGGCGAAACCGCCGTCGCTATCGAGCTGGATGTGCGCAACAAAACCGATTTTATCCGCGCCCGGGATCTGCTGTCGGAGCGCTGGGGCGGCACCGATATCCTGGTGAACAACGCCGGGGTGTCGAAAGTCGCGGCGCTGATGGACATCACGCCCGAGGAGTTCGACGAGTCGATGGCGATCAACCTGCGGGGCACGTTCGTGGCCTGCCAGGTGTTCGGCGCGCACTTCGCCGAGCGGGGGTTTGGGCGCATCGTCAACATCGCCTCCCTGGCCGGCCAGAACGGCGGCACCGCCACCGGCGCGCATTACGCCGCGGCCAAGGGCGGCGTGGCCACGCTGACCAAGGTCTTCGCCCGTGAACTGGCGCCCCGGGGTGTGACGGTCAACAGCATCTCGCCAGGCCCGCTGGACTTGCCAGTAGTGCGCGAAACCGTGGCCCCGGAGCGCCTGGAGCAGATCCTCAAGATCATCCCCACGGGCACCCTCGGCGACCCGCACACCATCGCCGACACCGTGCTGCTGTTGATTGCCGACCATGCCGCTTCGGTAACGGGTGCGTGCTGGGACATCAACGGTGGCCTGTTCATGCGCTAGTCACCCCTGTGGTGCTTGTCCCCCTTTGGGGTGCGAAGCGCACCCAAGAGAGTGGGCCTGCTGCGCAGGCCAACGGGAGCAAGCTCCCTCGCCACAGGAATAGCGTTCAACCGAAACAACTGTATTCAGGTGCTGCAATGATGAAGGTGAAGATCGAACGCATCGTCGACGAAGCGCTGGATATCCGTTCCTTTCGCCTCGTGCGCAGTGACGGCCAGTCCCTCGACAGTTATGAACCGGGGGCCCATGTGGACCTCACCGGGCCCACCGGCGTCACCCGCCAATATTCCCTGTGCAGCCCGCCCCATGATGGCCGCGCGTACCTGGTGGCGGTGAAGAAGGAAGCGCAATCCCGGGGCGGCTCCCTGGCCCTGCACGAGCAAGTGCAAGAGGGCATGGAGCTGGAGATGGGCGCGCCGCGCAACCTGTTCCGCCTCGACCCCGAAGCGCCGGCCCATGCGCTGTTTGCCGCCGGTATCGGGGTGACGCCGCTGTTGAGCATGGCTTATCGACTGGCCGACAGTGGCCAGCCGTGGCGCCTGCACTATTTTGCACGTTCGGCGCAGTACGCGGCGTTTACCCAGCTGCTGGCCGATACGTTCGGCGAGCATGTGCAGTTTCACTATGGCGTCGAACCGGGCGCACTGGATGCGGCCTTGAGCGGCTGTCTGGAACAGGCCGGTGATGCGGCCCACGTCTACACCTGCGGCCCGGCGCCGTTCATGAACAAGGTGGTGGAAGTCGCCGCGCGCAGCCGTCCCGGGGAGGCGATTCACCTGGAGCACTTCCAGGCCGACCCGGCGGCGAACGCCGGGCCCAGTGGTGGTTTTGAAGTACAGCTGGCCAGCTCCGGCGTGGTGCTACAGATTCCGCCAGATACTAGCCTGGTGGACGTGTTGCAGGCCCACGGTTGCGACATCGACACCGAGTGCCGCGAAGGCATCTGCGGCACCTGCATTGTCGAGGTGCTGGAGGGCGTGCCCGAGCATCGTGACCACTGCCTGTCGACCAAGGAAAAGGCCGCCAACCGGCAGATTTGCGCGTGTGTTTCCCGGGCGGTTTCCGCTCGTCTGGTATTGGATATTTGATCGGCAGTGCCAGTAAGATTGCTTGGACCAAAAAAATAAAAAACGTGAGGCCTTGCGGTCATGATGAGTTCAACGGTGCAACGTAACGAATCGTTCGAGCGTTGGTTACATCAGGTCAATCAGGCCTGTGGACGCTTCGATGCCCGTGCCCTGGGCACGGACTTCTATGGCGAATTGAGCGAGTTCCGCAGCGGCGCGATCAAGCTCAGTGTGGTCGACATGGCCCATGTGCACCTGTATCGCAGCAGCAAGGAAGTCAGCACCGGCAGCGAGGGGCACTACTACGCGGTGTTCCAGTTGCAGGGCAGCGCGCAACTGGAGCAGGGCGACAACCGGGCGCAACTGGGTTGTGGCGACATCGCCCTGATCGACGCCTGCCGCCCCAGCGACATGACCTACCACGACAACGCCCGGCAACTGTCGCTGATCCTGCCGCGCCAGGTGGTGGAGCGTGGTTCGCACTTCAACGCCGTCAACTGCGCGACGCGGATCTCGGCCCACACGCCGTTGGCGGTAATGGCCCGCCAGATGGTGCTCGACGCCCGCCAGCAAAACGACCTGGGCATGCAGGAAAGCGAAGCGGTGCTGGACGCGCTGGTGAGCCTGTTGCTGCCGGGGATCAGTGCGCGGGACAACGGCGTGGACACCCAGGAACGGCAGTTTCGCAAAACCATCGCCTACATCGACGCGCACATCGGCGCCGAAGAACTCTGCCCTGAGCTGATCGCCCGGGAAGTCGGAGTGTCGGTGCGCGGGCTGTACCGGATGTTCTCCAAGCGCGGGCTGGTGGTGGCGCAATACATCAAGCACCGGCGCCTGGATTTCTGCGCCGAAACCCTGCGCCATTCGCCGGCGGAGCAGAAGCTCTCGGCGCTGTGTTATGCCTGGGGCTTCTCCGATTCCAGCTACTTCTCATCGGCGTTCAAGTCGCGCTTCGGCGTGTCGCCGGGGGAGTACCGCAAGCGCTATAGCCATCATTGATGCGTGCCGCTCCCGGACCTGGAATGCATTTTCCTGTGGGAGCCGGGCTTGCCCGCGATGCAGGCCACTCGGTCTGACAGGCACACCGCCGCGATCCCATCGCAGCCTCGCTAAAGCTCGACAGCTCCCACATTGGAATGAGGTCAACTGTGGGAGCTGGCTTGCCTGCGATGCAGGCCACTCGATACCCCAGGCTCACCGCCGCGATCCCTTCGCAGCCTCGCTAAAGCTCGACAGCTCCCACATTCAATCATCGCGCGCTACGGATACAACACCTCGCGGACCAGCATGGCAATGCTGGTCACGCCCATCTTTTCCTTGATCTTGGTGCGGTGCACGTCAACGGTCTTCACACTGATGTTCAGCTCGCGGGCAATCACTTTGCTCGCCTTGCCATCCACCACCAGCATCAACACTTCCCGCTCCCGGCTCGTCAGCAGCGCCAGCTTGCCTTGCAGGTGCTCGCGCTGTTCCTGGTCGGCCTGGGCTTGTACGGCGGTCTTCAGCGCGGCCTGGATACGGTCGATCATCTGTTGCGGGTTATAGGGCTTCTCGACGAAGTCCAGCGCGCCGTTTTTCATCGCGGTGACCGACATCGGGATGTCGCCGTGGGCCGACACGAAGATCGTCGGCAGGGTGCTGCCGCGCCGGTTGAGGATCTCCTGCAACTGAAAGCCGCTGGTCTGCGGCATGCGCACATCCAGCACCAGGCACGCGGGTTGGCGCGGGTCGTAGTGTTCGAGGAACTCTTCGGCCCCGGCGAAGCATTGCGCCTTTACGCTGACTGACTCCAGCAGCCAGGCCAGTGAGGTACGCAGGTCTTTGTCGTCATCAACGATGTAAACGATCGGTGTGCGATTTTCCATCAGGGACTGCCACGAGAATTTCTAATTATTGTTTTCGCACGCAGGCACGCAGCGGCGGACATTGGCTCATCCAGGGAACCTTGCAAGCAGAATACCCAGTGTGAACGGCCCTGACGATAAAGAAACCACCTAGTCGGCATGGGGATCGTCTGAATGGTCGCGCCGCACGGGGCGTCTTAGTCTTGTGGCATCACCCACGGACCGTAAAGGGGCACCGACATGGCCGACCTGAGCCAGCAGCAAATCGACTTTCGCAACGCCATGGCGCAACTGCCGGCCGCGGTGAACATCATCACCACCAACGGCCCGGGCGGGCGTTGCGGGATCACGGCGAGTGCGGTGTGCTCGGTGACGGATTCGCCCCCCACGGTGTTGGTGTGCGTGAACCGCGGGAGTGCGACCCATGATGTGTTCCGCACCAATGGGCAGTTGTGCGTGAACGTGCTGTGCGGCGAGCAGGAAGAGCTGGCGCGGCATTTTGCCGGGATGACCCAGGTGCCCATGGCGGAACGGTTTGCCTGGGACCTGTGGGACGGCGGCGAGGCAGGCGTGCCGGTGCTGCGGGATGCGCTGGTGCAACTGGAAGGGCGGATCAGTGAATGCAAGGAAGTGGGCTCGCATTCGGTGATGTTCGTGGAGTTGTCGCGGGTCGGGGTACGGGGGCAGGGCGACAGCCTGGTGTACTTCAATCGGCTGTTTCACCGGATTGAACATGCTGGCGCCCATTGCTGAAGGTTTAGGAAATCTAATGTGGGAGCTGGCTTGCTGTGGTGAGCGGGCTTGCCCCGCGTTGGGCTGCGAAGCAGCCCCATCAATCTGTGGTGAACCCGACGGGGGACAAGCCCCCTCACCACAGGACAAGCCCCCTCACCACCGCAAGCCCGCTCCCACATTAGTTTTGTGGTGTCAGCTGTTGGTCAGATGCGAAAGCTGCCCACCAGCTGATTCAATCGTTGCGCCTCCCGCTCAAGCTCGGTACAGGCCTGCAGCGTCGACTGCAGGTTTTCCACCCCGGCCTGGTTCAGCATATTGATTTCGGTAATGTCCACATTCAACGCTTCCACCACCGACGTCTGCTCCTCGGTCGCCGCCGCCACCGACTGGTTGACGTTATCAATCTCGCCAATGCGCAGCGTCACACTGGCCAGCCGCGTGCCCGCCAGGTTGGCAATGCTGACGCTTTCCTCGCTGTGCTGTTGGCTCTCGGTCATGGTGCTGACGGATTCCCGGGCGCCCACTTGCAGCTCTTCGATCATCTGCTGAATTTCCAGCGCCGATTCCTGGGTGCGATAGGCCAGGCTGCGCACCTCATCGGCCACCACCGCAAACCCGCGTCCGGCTTCACCGGCCCGGGCGGCTTCAATGGCGGCGTTCAGCGCCAGCAGGTTGGTCTGTTGGGAGATGCCCTTGATCACTTCGAGGATCTGCCCGATGTTCACCGTCTTGTGATTCAGCGCATCGATATGCACGCACGAGGCACTGATCTTGCCCGACAGTTCATTCATCACCGCAATCGTGCGCTCCACCACCTGGCGCCCATCCTCGGCCTGGTGTCGGGCGCCGGAGGCTTGTTGCGAGGCATCGGAGGCGTTGCGGGCGATTTCCTGGGCTGCGGCCCCCAGCTCATTGATCGCCGCCGCGACGCTGTTGGTGCGGGTGGCCTGTTCGTCGAAGTTGTTCAGCGAGGAGTTCGACGCCAACAACACGCGCTTGACCACCTGGTTGACCCCAAGCCCTGCCGACGACACTTCGCGGATCGACTGGTGGATGCGTTCGACAAAGCGGTTGAACGCACTGGCGAGTTGGCCGATCTCATCCCGGGACTGCACCTCCAGCCGCCGCGTCAGGTCGCCTTCGCCCCGGGAAATATCTTCCATCACCCGGGTCAGGGTTTGCAGCGGGCGGGTAATGCGCAAGGCCGCGTACCAGATCAACAACAAGCCGAGCAGGGCCGAGCCGCCGCCCAGCAGCAGTTCCAGGGCGGTGCTTTTTACCCCTTGGGCGTCCAGTTGCTGTTGCAGAGCGGTGACCGGTGCCAACAGCATCGACTGCGGCACGCCCACCAGCACGCCCCACGGCGCAGCACCGGCGATCGGTGCCAGTGGCTCAAGCAGTTTGATCTGTTGTTGATCGATAAAGGTGTGTGGCTGCCCCTGGCGCAGCGCGTCGAGTATTTGGGCACCGTCCGGCATCACGGTGCTGATTGGCTGCCCCAGGTGGCTGGCATCCTCGCTGTAGGCGGAAATAACCCCCTTGGGGCTGACGATGCTGACTTGCCCGTGGCCGTCGAACAGTTGCCCGGCGCTGGTTTGGCTGGCCTGCTGCAAGGCCGCCAGGTTGATGTCCAGCCCGACCACCGCAATCACCTTGCCGTGTTCCATCAGCGGGAACGCAATGCTGGTCACCAGCTTGCGGCTGCCGGACGCCTCGTCGAAATACGGCTCCAGCACACAGGCTTTGGCGGTGTCGCGGGCGCAGGTGTAGAAGGCGTTGTACGGCGCGCCGCTGGGCCCGGGAGAGGTATTGGCCAAAAGCGCTTCGTCGCCGACCACCGCCGTCAGCTCGCCCGGTGTGGCCTGCACCCAGTACTGGGCGAAACGCCCGGCTTCGTTACTGCCCACGGCCGCCTGGTCGATGAACTGTGCATCGTCGCCGTCCAGGGTATTGGCTTCAAAAATGACATAAATCCCGAGCAGGTCGGGCTTGTCGATCAGGGCCTGGTGCAGTTGGGCATTCAGCTCCTGGCGCAGTTGCGGGCGGGTCAGCTTGCCTTGCTGTTGCAGTTGCCGCAGGTACCGCACATAACGCGACAAGCCCTGGCCGTATTCGTGGGTTTGCATGAAGGTGCGTTGCACCTGCATGGCTTGCACTTGCCCCAGGGCCTGCATGTGTTCCCTGGCGGCGGCGGCGAGCATTTCGCTGCTGGCTTGAGCCACGTGCTGGCTGCTCTGGTGGGTCTGGTACAGCGACAGGCTCATCAGCAAGCCGACTACCAACAACAGGCAGAGGCCGGCGAGCAGGGCGATCTTGCTCTGGATCGTGAGGAATTTCTTGTGCATGGCTAAGGCCTTGGCCAGGCGGGGCGATGGCGGCGCCACCGCCCCGGCCGGGCTTAGAAGTTAGTGGCGAACACCACTTGGCTGTAGAGGTTTTTATCGTGGTTGCCCAGCTGCGTGCCGCCCTGGTCGGCGCTCTTGTCCGGCTGGTACAGGCCAATCAGCGGCATCACCGTCAGGTGTTCGTTGACGTGCCATTCGGCATACAGGTCCAGCTCGTGGCCGTCGTTGTTGCCGAGGTTGCGGTCGATGGTCTTGAAGTCGAATAGCACCGCACCGACGCTGAGGTTTTCCAGGGGCGAGACCTTGAACGTGACGTTCTGGATGCGTGAGTTGTTGTTGAACGGCCCAGCGTAGTTGCCCGCCACTTCACCCTGGAACCAGGTGCCATAACCACGGCTGAAGCCGTAGAACAGTGGGTCGAAACCTTCCGAGAAACGGCTGTAGCGGTAGCTCACGTACGGCGTCCAGGTCACGTCGGCAAAGGTCCAGCCGGCTTCCAGGTACCAGGCGTCTTCGTTGCCGGTGTGGGGTTTGTCCTGCCAGGCGTACTCGCCGGACAGGAACAGGTTGGTCACCCCGGCATTGCCCGTGGCCCGCAGGCTGTAGGTCTTCATGCCGTCGCGCTCCAGCTGGGTGGGGGAGGCGTACTGCTTGTCGACATCGGTGGTGTCGATGTAGGTCAGCCCCACGGTACCTTCGGTGGCCACGTGTTCGAGGGTGGCGACGTACATTTCGGTCTTGGCCTGGGCGCGATTATCGGACTTGAGCCACATCAGGTCGCTGCGCCAGCCTTCCTTGCCGCCGAGGCGCAACACGGCGGTCTCGTCGAAGGCTTTGCGGGCAGCGATGTAGTAACCGCCGCCGCGATTGAGATCGCCATCGGCCACGCCCTTGCCGAAGTTCAAGGCGTCGCCGTCGATCAGGAAGCCGTCGCCGACCACGATGTTCTGGCGGCCGAAGGACAGGTCCACGCCGTTCTCGCCCAGGGCCTCAAACAGCTTGCCCGAGCGCCAGCCGAGGTAGGCGTCTTCGAATTTGGTGGTGCGCTCCGAACCGTCGCTGAAGCCGGCAGCGTCGCCGTCGCCCCAGGTGCCGGAGCTCAGCAGGTTGGCCGCGCCGTAGGTGGTGCCGGCGCCGCTGAAGCTCTTGTCGAAGCTCAGGCCGTACTTGACGTAGCCCTCGCGCCAGGACGAGGAACCTTTGGCCAGGCGGCCGGAGGGGGCGTAGTTCTGCTGGCTGTGGAAGGCACCGAATACCGCCTCCAGGGTGGCGTTCAGGTGACTGCTGTCATCGGCGTACAACTCATAAGCGCCGGCCTGGTTGGCGCCGATCATCAGCGCGAGGGTCGAGAGACGAAGCAAGGGGGACTTGAGCATGGTGTGGCATCCATTCTTGTTCATGACCACAGGGTTGGGGTCTGCCGCGATACTAATGCTGGCGAAGTGACGTGCCTTTTGTCTGGTTGCCAAAGACTTGACTGTGCTTGCCAGAATCCATGGTTTGGCAGCCCCGCCAACACAACTGGCACGCAGGGCAAAACCCGAGCGACCTTGAGCCCTGACAATCGTCGGCAACTTCGATGGTTTCCAAGGTCGCTTTTCTATGTTCACTGCACACAGATTGTCCCTGGCCGGCGTGTTGTCGCTGGTCCTCGCCCACAACGCCTTCGCCGCTGAATGCGGCCCTGACCAGAGCCGTGGCGCCCAGGTGTTCGCCAACGAATGCAGCGTGTGCCACGCGGTCACCCAGGGCGGTGCGACGATGATGGGGCCGAACCTGGCCGGCGTGTACGGGCGCAAATCCGGCTCCCTGGCAGGCTTCAGCTATTCCCAGGCGATGCGTGACAAAAACGTCGAGTGGCAAGCCGAGACCATCGCGCAATTCATCACCCAACCCCAGGCGTTTGTGCCCGGCACCTACATGCCCTACATGGGCCTGGCTTCGGCCGACGATCGCCAAGCGGTCGCCTGCTTTCTCAAAGAACAACAGTGAATACAGGTGAATCATGAGCAACGTTGAAATCCTGCCGCAGGTGGCTGCATTCCTCGACCGTCGTCATGGCTGCTTTATCGATGGCCAGTGGGTGTTTGCCGAAGGCGAGCACATCAAGGTGGTCAACCCGGCCACCGGGCAAACCCTGTGCGAAACCCTGGACGCGCCGCTGCACGTGGTGGAGCAGGCGGTGCAGTCATCCCATGCGGCGTTCAAGTCCCGTGTGTGGTCGGGTTTGCGCCCGGCTGACCGCGAGCGGATCCTGCTCAACTTCACCGCGTTGGTCGAGGCCCATGCCGAAGAGCTGGCGCAGCTGGAAACCTTGAGCCAGGGCAAGTCGATCAACCTGGCGCGGGGGCTGGACTTGAACGCCACCGTGGAGTTCATGCGCTACATGTCGGGTTGGGCCACCAAGATCGAAGGGCAGACCTTTGACGTGTCGATCCCGTTGCCGCCGGGGGCCAGGTTCACCGCGTTCACCAAGCGTGAGCCGGTGGGGGTGGTGGTGGGTATCGTGCCGTGGAACTTCCCGCTGCTGATTGCTGCCTGGAAACTGATGCCGGCCCTGGCCACCGGGTGCACGGTGATCATCAAGCCGGCGATGGAAACGCCGCTGACGGCCATGCGCCTGGCTGAGCTGGCGCTGGAAGCGGGGATTCCGGCGGGGGTGTTCAACGTGGTCACTGGTGGCGGTGCGTCGGTGGGTGGGGTGCTGACGGCGCATCCGCTGGTGAGCAAGGTGTCGTTTACCGGCTCGACTGCGGTGGGCAAGAGCGTGGGTGTGGCGTGCATGGAAAACATGACGCGGTTTGCCCTGGAATTGGGGGGCAAGAATCCGATGATCGTGTTGGCGGATGCGGACATTGATAAGGCGATCCAGGGGGCGATCCTGGGTGGGTTGCTGAACAACGGGCAGGTGTGTGCGGCGGCTTCGCGCTTCTATGTGCATCGTTCGGTGTATGACCGGTTTGTCGAGGGGTTGGCGGCGGCGGTGTCGGCGATGCCGTTGGGGGCCGGGATGGATGGTGAGGCGGCGATTAATCCGTTGGTGTCGCGCAAGCAGCAGCAGGGCGTACTGCGCCATATCGAGCAGGCTCGGGCTGAAGGGGCACGAGTGGTGATCGGTGGCGATGAGGTCGCGGGTGAGGGGTTTTATGTGCGGCCGACGATTTTGGCGGATATCGATCATGGGATGGCGGTGGCCCGGGAGGAGGTGTTTGGGCCGGTGTTGGGGGTGATGGCGTTTGACGATGAGGATGCGGTGATTGCTTTGGCCAACGACAATCGTTATGGGTTGGCGGCGAGCCTTTGGACCAATGATCTGGGTAAGGCGATGAACCTGGTGCCGCGGATCGAGGCGGGGACGGTTTGGGTGAATGCGCATGTGCTGCTGGACCCGGCGATGCCGTTTGGCGGGGTGAAGCAGTCGGGGATGGGGAGGGAGTTTGGGCGGGCGGTGATTGAGGCTTATACCGAGTTGAAGTCGGTGTGTATTGCGCATTGATCGGGTGTATATCCGTTGGTTGGGTAACGGCGGCTTATGGTTTCGCTCTTACAGCGACTCACTTTGGAAAAGCCCCAAAGTAAGCAAAGGGCTCTGCCCCGCCTGTCGGCGCCTCGCTGTGGCTCGGCGTTCCCTCACTCCGGCATTGCTCCGCGGGCCGCCGCGACGGGGCGTCCCTGCCCCGTCGCGGCTAAACCGGCGTCCTGCCGGTTTACCCGCTCCTCAATCCCTGCGTTCGGCCTCGGGCTTATTGGGGCAGTCAGAGCCAGATCAAGATCAAAAGCAAGAGCACAGCGGCCTACAGGCCGGCTTGAGTGG